>PKUY01000013.1 GCA_003131705.1 Acidobacteriota bacterium
GGCCAGCAGGACGCCCTTGGCGTGAGCCGGGCGAAATCGGGGTGCAGGCCGAATATGGTGTCGAACTGCTCGATCAAATTCGCCATCAACTGGCCGCGCTCCGGCGCGCCAGCGATGGAAAGCTGGCGAACCACCGCATCATGAAAGCTGCGTCCGCCATGGCGCAGCCGCATTGGCAACAAATCATCCGCCGCAGCCGCATCCAGACGGCTCAATAGCCCGACCACCGTCGCCGCTTTGGCGGGTNNAGGCTCGGACTTAAGCACTTCTTTCAAGTGGCTCGCACACGCGCTGCCCACTGCCTTCGCTAGTTGTACGATGTTCTCGCGCTCGCTGCGCCGCCCAGACCGCGCCAGTCGCACCGCCAGGTGCTCGCCCGCACCTTGCGGGACGCGCATCAGCACGCCCACCAGCCCCTCGGGCATCGTTTCCGTCGTCAGCGCTTCTTCGATAAATTCAGGAATCCGGTGCNNGACGCAAACTTTGCGCCCAGGTAGGCCGCAGTTCTTCGAGGTCGGCAATCGAATCGAGAGATTGCTGCATCGCGCGGTAGTAGCGGCGTGAAGCTGACTCCTGGCTCAGTCTAACGAACGCGGCACTCAGCAGCGTCTGAAGCTCGGCATCTTTTTCAGCGGCCAATTGCTGGCCGATTTGCGAAAGGGCGTCCTGAAGACGTTGGCTCGCCCCCTTGCTGTACAGTTCGGCAAGTTGGCCCAGTCCAATCGCAGCCTTCTTGCGCGCTTCAGCGTCCTTGTTTCGCACGCACGACGCATATTTCAACAGCACGTCTCCGGCGGCATCCGCCTCGCCCCGCCCCATCAGCTCTTCGACGTATTGCTGAACGTTGCGCGGCGGTATGCACCACGCTTCCGTTGACGTCAGCACCGCGCGCTTTCCCGAATCAGGCACCGCCGCCCAGAACTGGCGATCGAGCACATCCGCGTGCGACTCGACCGAAAGCCCCGCGCTGGTCATCTTGTCCTCGCGCGCCCTCAGCAGCTTACGCAGCGTTTCGAGTTCGTGGCCCATTTTGTCCAGCATCTGTCGGACCGCGTTCACCCGCACTTCGCCGCGCTGAAACCGGTCGAGCGCGAATCGAATCGCCAGGTCCTCCGCCAGCTTCAGCAACATCGCCTCGTCGACTTTTGCGGACGGCGTCTGCGCCGCAACGGTCGCCAGCGCCTGCCTCAGCGATACCTGCGCATTTTGCGGCAGCGATGCAAGCTTGTTCTGCCAGGAAGTCTGATCGAGCTGCTGCGCATTCTTTCCGTGTGCGGCTTCGCCGAATTGCGCCAGCAGCCGCAACAGGCTTTGCATTTCCGCTTCACCGAGTGGCGGAANNTCCGAACCCGCCCCTGCGATACCGGTGATATAACCTTCGCCCGAGCCTGCACCCGGCCCGGTTCCCATCCCCATGCCCGCCCCGCCAGTTCCAAATCCAGTTCCCGCCCCCGTTCCCTCGCCCGCCCCCGTCCCGCTCCCAGTTCCAGGTCCGCCCCGACCTCCGTGGGCGCCTTCGGCCACGGCGATNNGGCGCCTTCGGCCACGGCGATCAACTGAATCATTTTTTCCGGACTGCGGAACCAATCCTGTACGCGGTCAGCGTCAGCGCCCAGAGTTTTTGCGGTCAATTGAGCGGCTACCCGCGCCTCGGTGAAGCCCGCATCTTCGGCGACAAACCGAATCTCGTTGATGCGGATTCCCGAATCGTGTTGTTTTCCGAAATAGCGCTCCAGGCGTTCCGTGAGGGGACCAGACTTCGGAGTGCTGGTCTCCATGAACGCCCTCACCAGGTTGGCGAATTCTTCGCGTTCTACATTTGGTTGGAAGCAGATGCTGGCGACCCCGGCGTTGTTGAGCAGCTCGGCAAAGCTGCGTTCGGCAAACGTCGATTCCAGAGGTACGCCATCGAGGAGAAGTTGCGAACCAGAGGCGCCAAGCAACAACCCCGTGCCGCCAGCAGCCCGAACCGCCTCACCAAGTTCGTTCCAGGAAATTTCGAACTGGCCCGCCGACCGTGCGTGCTCTAAACCATAGAGCCGGGAATACTTAAGAAGCACATTCAGGCTGCGCACGAAAGCGCGGGCGTTAGGAACGGTTGATTTGCTGGACAATGTCAACGTCAACTCGCTTGGAAGGGGCGCCATCCTCTAGGTCTCTAAGGATAGTGTACTAGAACCACTGGCGGGGGGAATGGTACGGATGTACCAGAGTTGCCGGCGGAGAAACTGGCCAGAGAACCGGTCAGGCGGGCAGGTAGACTTTTACGTTCAAACCGTCGAGGACTGCCCGGGCCCGGCGAATCACTTCGCTGGCCGAAAGCTTCTGGCTGAGCAGGACGAGCGAGCCATCCTCAAACGCACAGATAGCGCAGAAGAAGTAGTTTCGAAAAATCGGTTGATAAGCATCCGCACCGCGTCGTGCAAGGTTTCCTTCCATGTCCAGATCGGCCCCTTGGGCCTCAACAACGGACCCGGCGCGCACCCCAAACGTTTCGGCCTCAAATCGTGCAATCAATGACTCCAAAATGGGCGCTTCCGGGGCGGGAATTACGATGGACCGCGGAGTGGCGTGCCGATGGGGAATCTTGTGGCAATCGCAGAAATCGCGCACTCGTTCCACATGGCTGTAAAAATCCAGAACCCAGGATTCTTGTCCGGCCATCGCCAGAAGGACACGAGTCCATATCCGCGCCGCTTCGGGTCCCCGCGCCGGTTCGCGGTTTTCATCTTCCTCAACCAGATCGAGCCCGACAGCCCGGACGTCATCGCCCAGATCCAGGGCTTCTATGTCCAGCAGATACATCTATGCCTCGTCGTCGGTTCCGTGTGGGAATTGTTTCCGGAATGCACGAGATTGTTTCCGCACTTCGAGCCAGTCGAAGAAAGCGTCGGGCGTCTCGAGCCATATCGCAAACCAATGGGCAACTTCTTCCTTCTCCAGCCGCTTCTGGGCATCTACCTTATGATTCCGCGAGATCATTTCCGCGCGACGCCGCCCAAGCCGCGCGATTTCGCGAACGCGTTCCGCGGCACTCTTCTCGCTTTCGGCCAAGAATTTCCGCAGGAGTTCATCGAGCCGCACCAGGCACATCTCCGCTTCACCCAGCGTCGAGAAGTGCAATAGGTCCGTGAATTCCTCTTCGTAAAGTCCCTCAGTATCGGAACGCGTGGACCACACTACGCGCATGCCCGCTTCTTCCAGCACGCTCACGATGTAATCGGAGGAAGTCTTTCCTGCCGGACCCAGTTGCGCGATCAGTTGCCTGCGGATTTGCTCGATCTCCGCGGGAGTGAATCGCGGCTTGCCGAGTGCCTGCGCGGCTTCCAGTATCAAAGCCTTCTTCGTGGAAGATTCGCCTGAGGAAGTTTTGTTGGAATTGCCGGAGCTCACCAGGGACCTCAGCGCGTCACTTTTTTCGACGCAGGATCGGATGCCTGCGCGTCGCCCGCCAGCATGCGGCGAAGACGCGCTACGTTGCGATTGTGTTCCGCTAGTGTACTGCTGAAAAAATGGCCGCCTTGGTCATTCGCAACGAAATACAGATACTTTGTTTGCGCGGGTGCGAGTGCAGCCCGCAGCGAAGCTTCACCGGGATTCGCTATCGGACCGGGTGGCAGACCCTGATGCTCGTATGTATTATAGGGTGAATCGATATGTAAATCTTTGGGCCGCACGTTTTTGTCGTGGTGTCCCGCCAGCTCCATGGCGTATTGCACAGTCGGATCGCATTGCAACGGGGAGTCCCGGTGCAGCCGATTGTAAAAAACGCCGGCCACCAACGGTCTCTCTTCCGCGTTCGGCGTCTCTCTCTCAATCAGCGATGCCAAAGTCACGATTTGCGCTGGGGTAAGTCCATCGGCTTGCTGTGCCGAGCCCAAGGGGTCAAGCGTCTCCCAAACCGCGCGAAAATTCTGAACCATTCGCCTCGCGGCCTGCTCGCAAGTCGCGTGACGCGCGAATTCGTAGGTCGATGGGAAAAGAAATCCTTCGAGGCTGGGCGCTTGCGGTGCAAAATCCGCGACGAGCGACGTATCGTGAGCGGCAACAAGAAAATCGGCTTTGGTGCAGATACCTTGCCGCTCCAATTCGTTCCCGATATCGAAAATTGTGAAGCCTTCGGGTATAGACACGATGTGAACGAATATCCGGCCCTGCGCAATCTTCCAGAATACTTCGCGCGAATTTACGGGATGATCGAAATAGTATTCGCCCGCTTCGAGAGGCTTCTTAAAATGCCACTCGCTGAAAAGCGCGAACGCCAAACGGCTGCGAACCACATCATTTTGCGCGAGAATTCCGGAAACGCCCCATCGAGAGGTCCCATGCGGAATATCCACGAAAATTTTTTCGGGTCTCTGACCCCTGTAGGGACGGCTGATTTTCGAATCGAGCCAGCCCGCGCCTGCGCCTAACGCAGCAATCGCCAGTAATGCCAGCAAGCCAAGCCGCCGCATCGCGAGTTAGTCCTTCTCCACGGTAGCGACTCGTCTTTGGCCGCGCTTCTGTTCGAGATAGTCGCGCAGCAGAATCGCTGCAGCCACGGCGTCCAACGGCTCGCGCCGGCGTGAATGCGACTTCGTCTCGGCCATGGTCCGTTCCGCTTCCCAACTCGTCAACCGTTCGTCTTGCAGTTCCACTGGAATACCTAACTCCTTCTTCAGCCGGCCCGCAAAACGTTCCGCCTCGTCCGACATGGGGCTCGTCTCTCCCGTCATGTGCAGAGGATGGCCGACAATAATACGAACGACTCCCTGAGCGCGACAAATATCGCGCAGCCGTCGAAGATCGGTCGAGCGGTTCGTCCGCGAGAGAGTCGCCAGCGGTTTCGCTATCAGGCCCAGGTCGTCCGATATCGCCAGGCCGATTCTCTTGCGGCCATAATCCACAGCGAGAATCCGCTGAACCTTTATTCCCGCCAAATCCCTTGAAGGAATTTCCCCGGAACTGGCGCGCCGTTTCATAACAGTTGTCATTTCATTATACGCGACGCCAGAAGCGCCAGAAGAACGTCGCTCTGGGAATCCCTGCGTGAACGGCGAGATTCGGACGCGGAGTCTACGGCTGCCTGCCGCGCTCGCCTTTCTCCCAAGCGCTCCATTGACCTTCGAGCTTGATCTCATTGTCGATCCCGGTGTCCTTCATCAGCTGCTCGATCTCGGCGCGCGATTGCCGGAGCCCAATGCGTGCCGGTGCATCCGCAAGAGCGTAAGCGCTCACTGCGGCTATCGCGACATTCGTCTTCACTTGGCCGATGTCCACTTTGTCGAACGTGTCCGATGCGGCGTGGTAATTCACCATGTAATTGGTGACCTCCTGGTTAGCCTCGAGCGTGGGCACACCTTCCAGGAGAAAATCGGCGTGATCCGTATCGAGCGCGGCATCTAGAGTAAAATCTTTTACGCCGAGAGACTTCACAGGTTCGAGCACCTCTCGTACTGCCGCCAGCGTATCCTTCCGTCCGCTCAACGAGTAACCAGTCACCGGTCCTGTCCCCGAGTCAAAAATGACCGCCGCGACCATCCGATCCAGTTCCGCGCGATGCATACGCGCCCAGGCCCATGATCCAAGCATCCCTTGCTCTTCACCCGTAAAGAGCACGAAGCGGATGGACCGTCTCGGAATAACTCCGGAAGCGTGAATCACGCGAGCCGCATCAATTACCAGCGCGACGTTGCATCCGTTGTCGAGCGCGCCTGTTCCCAGGTCCCACGAATCCAGATGCGCGCCAAGCAAAACGAATTCATCCGGTTTTTCGCGCCCGCGAATTTCCGCCACGACATTTTCGAATTCCGCCGGGCCGCTAATGTGGTTGGGCATTTCGAAACGAACGCGCACTTTCTGCCCCGAAGCCAAAAAGCGCGCGATTCTCTCGGCATCCTCCCGCGCTACAACTGCTTGGGGAATCGATTCGATCTGGCCGTCGACGGTAGTCGTGTGCCGGTAAAGCAAAAGATTCGGACGCGTCGACATCCAGAAAACTGCGGCTACTCCAGCTTTCGCGGCACGCTCGATGATCGCGCGATCGACCACGTATTCGTTGTCCAGATCCTCCCAGGTGACCAAAACCTTCGTGTGGACTAGGACGATGGCTCCCTTAGCCGCATCGCCCGCCTTCGCGAAACCTGCATCGTCGCCCTCTCCAACATCAATCACGCCCGATGTGATGCCCCCTTCCGGCGTCCGAGGAGACCATCCAATCGACGTAGCGCGCACGGGGAATGCTTGCGGCACCAAAACCTCAACATGCGTTCGCCCCTCGCTCCATCCGGCCGGAATCGTGAATTTTTCCGTGTGTATTTCATCCACGCCTGCGTGTCGCAGCGCTTCGACCGCCCAGCCGACGGCGCGATCGGCCTCTGGAGAACCCGTCATGCGCCCTCCGATTGAATCCGTCAGATAGCGGAGGTTTTCTTCGAGTGGCGACGGCCTAAGGGCACTTTGGATCATACTCGGCGCCACCTCCGCGCAGGACTTCTCAACAGAGCAGGCGCCCGTGCCAACTGGTGGCTGCCTCCAGCCAGGCGTCGGACTTATAGGAGCGATTTGCCCGAGGACGATGGGAGCAAACAGAAACAGGCTCACGATAACCGAGGCTAAACGACCGGCACACGGGCCCCCGAAAGCGTGGCGCTTTCGTATCAACATGATACCTAGCGTGAGGGAATCACCAATCATGGGAGATGGGCGACATTATCTTCGGATCACGTCACCCTGCAAAATAGAATAACTCGACCTTGGAGCATCCCGTGAAAAATAATCACCGGGAAGAAAATGCCAGGTACCGGAAAGTTCTACATGGAATACGGACTTCCCGGTACTTCGCCTTCGCCGCAACTCCGTAAATCGGGGCCACTTACATAAATGACAAACTTTGGCAGCCTAGCTGCCATTGGAGCGCCGTCCGGCCCGTCTCAAAATGCATCACCGTCCGTGGATGATCGGCGTTTTCGGTTTTCCCACGGATGACAGTTGTTCCCGTTCGTAATGCAATTCAGTTTGGTAGTTTCGGTTCGAAAACGCAGTCAGACCAAAGAATCTGACCCACTAGGGCCGTGGGCAGAAACGGGGAAGGCCAATATTGAAGAAAGTACGTGTACTCCAAAAGTTGTTTCCGCGCGATAAGAGACACGAATCAACTCACCTTAACTCCTTTGTATTCTGTGAGAAAGCCAGCGGGCTCACAAAATTCCAAGCGGCATCCAGCTCGGATCTGCATAGCACGGTTGAGCGGATGGCGAGTTTACTTGCGATGCAGTGTCTGGTCCGCGGGTCCGAACCTACTGATTTTGCCATTTTGGTCCCTGCCGAACAGACGCTGGCGAATCGCCTAGCCTCTCGGGCAAAGGAACTCCTTGAAGAAGGGCGGGCTATTGCGAATCCGGAGTCGCTCAGCCCCCGCCAGAAAGAGATCCTGCAATCGGTGATTTGCAACAAAGCGAACAAAGAAATCGCCTCCAAGCTCAACATCACAGTGCGAACCGTCAAATTCCACATCTCATCCCTACTGAGCAAGTTTGGCGTCGAGAACCGTGCCGAGTTGGCTCGCAGGGCAACTGGCTTTTTGCGCTCGACAATGCCTGGAGACGAGACTTTGGAGTTCGACGAGACTTCAGCGAATTCAAGAGGCCGAGAATTGGGCCTGATCGCTATGAATTCTCCAGCACACCTGGGAAACAAGACACGCAGCATACGTTTCCCACAGCGGGTTCTGTCCGCCTAAGAGCCACTAAAGAAATAACCGCGTCCCAAACCCAGCCCGCGTGAGACCGGTTCTTCATCCTCAGCAAGCGCCGACGGCCGCCACTGCGATCTTGGACTCGACGTCCGAAGACTGCTGGCTCGGCGGCGAAATTCACGTAACCCTTCTCGAAAATCCAGTAGCCGCCCGCGCATAAAACAATCAACGTAAAGGGAATCCCGAAAACGAAGACCCTCATTCGATTTCTGCCTCATGGCCGATTTCCAAATCCGGCACTTTTAGATCGCCGCCGTCACTTCCATTTGAGTTGTTTCACGTCAACGGTGGGCGCAGGGAATTTCATGTGCATATCTTCAAGCGTCTCGGTGATGATGTGAGAAACTGCGAGATTGCGGAACCATTTCTTGTTCGCGGGAATAATGTACCAGGGGGCTTGCTCTGTGCTGCATTTTGCGAGGGCGTCTTCGTAAGCGGCCATGTATTCATCCCAAAATTTCCTCTCGTCGAAATCCGACTGGGAGATCTTCCATCTTCGCTGCGGTTCATCGATGCGCTCTTCGAAGCGCTTTCTCTGCTCGTCCTGGCTGATGTGCAGGAAAAATTTCAGTATCTTCACGTTGTTTTCGCTCAACGTCTTTTCAAACTCGTTGATCTGTTTGTAACGCCGCGACCAGACGTCCTTGGGAACGAGGTTGTGGACGCGTACGACGAGAACATCTTCGTAATGCGAGCGGTTGAAAATTCCGATATCGCCGTGCTCGGGAACGGCCTTGTGTATGCGCCAGAGAAAATCGTGCGCGGCTTCCTCGGGCGTTGGCGTTTTGAATGGCGTGACGGTGCATCCCTGCGGGTTCACGCCAGCCATTACGTGCCGAATCGTGCCGTCTTTTCCGGCAGCATCGATTCCCTGAAGAACGATCAGCAGGGCGTGCTTGTGCTCGGCGTAGAGCAGGTACTGCAGCTTGTCGAGCTTCGCGAGCGACTTCTCCAGGTCCACCTTGGTCTTATGGCCCTTCTCCCAGCCAAGGGTATCCTCGGGGTCCCATTTCGCGAGCCTCACTTTTTCCCCTGGTTTGACTACCAGTTCCTTGCTGAAGTTCGTCGCCATCCGTTTCCCCCCCCGCTACGCTCGAGCCAAATTTTCTGCGTTGTTTGGCGCCGCCGGTGTCTTCACGTGCGCCGATCTGAAAAATCCGGCATTGCTCCGGAAGCCAGCCAGACCCTTTTCGTGAATCGCGTCCTTCCGACGCCCTCGCCCGGCATCTTCAGGATGATGGCAAAAAACGCTAAACCGCGCGAGAGACTTCTTGGCGAGGCGTGTCACGCGGGCGTAATGCTTTTTTCATGGTGGATTCAAAGTTCCGAAGTATCATAATTCCCTTGGTATAGGTGTGTCCCTCATGGCGACCGCAACTCCAGAGATTGCAACGACGGAAATATCGGCGTCCGAAAGCACGACTGCGCAGGCTGCGCCGGAGAGGGCTCTTGTGGCGAAGCGACCCTACCCGGGTGCGCTGGTCGTGGTCGAGGGCATTGACGGCTCGGGGAAAAGCACTCAACTCTACCTGCTGAAGCGCTGGCTTGAAATCGGCGGCTATCGCATCCACTTCACCGAATGGAACTCATCGCCGCTGGTGAAATCCGCTACGCGGCGCGGCAAGCAGCGACGGCTGCTGACGCCGACGACCTTTTCCCTACTCCACGCCGCGGATTTTGCCGATCGCTGGGAGCGGCAGATCATGCCGCTGCTGCAAGGCGGCTACCTGGTACTCGCGGACCGCTACATCTATACAGCGTTTGCGCGCGATGCAGCGCGGGGCTGCTCGCCGCACTGGCTTCGCAATCTCTATAGCTTCGCGCCAATTCCCGACATCACATTTTATTTTCGCGCGCCGCTCGACGTGGCCGTAACTCGAATCATCGCCGGCCGCCCCAAGCTGAAATACTACGAGGCGGGCATGGATCTGGGAATTTCGCTCGACCGTACGGAGAGTTTCCGCATCTTCCAAGAAAAGATTCTGAACAATTATGACCAGATGGTCGAGACGGATCGGTTCGTGTTGATGGATGGCACGATGCGCGTGAACAAGCTTCAGAAGTTGATGCGGCAGCTTCTCGGCGAGCGAATCGACCTAGCGCATTTTGCGCCCAAGAGGAAAAGAAAGTGAAACGCTCCCGCGCAAATTCCGCGCCGGTTGCGCCCGGCAACGGGCGACCGGCGAAGCGCGCGAAAAAACGCCTGAAGGCGCAGGCCGACCGTGATTCGCGTTTCTACGGGAATCCGCTGCCGGGCGTGAAGCCCGAAGAGCTGAGTGGCAACCTGATCGTGGTGGAAGGAACGGACGGCTCGGGGCGCTCGACGCAGATTTCGCTGCTGACGGAATGGCTGGAGGGCGAGGGCTTCGCCGTAGAAACGATGGGATTGCGCCGGTCGTTCCTTGTGGGCGAAGACATTGATGGCCTGCTCGCCGAAAACGCGGTGACGCGCATGACGCTCGCGCTGATGTACAGCACCGACTTTTTCGATCAGCTCGAGCGGCGCATTCTTCCCGCGCTGCGCTCGGGATTGATTGTGCTCGCCGACCGCTATATCTTCACGCTGATCGCCCGCGCCGCGGTCCGCGGAATCGGCCGCGACTACCTTCACGGAATTTACGAAATTGCGCTGCGGCCCGATCTGACTTTCTGGCTGAACGTGAGGCCGGAAGTGGCGTTCGACCGCGAATTCAAGAAATCGCAGACGATCAGCTATTGGGAGTCAGGCCGCGATATGTCGCTCTCGAACGATCTTTTTCAGTCCTTCATCCGCTACCAGTCAATGATCAAGCGGGAATTCGAATATCTCTCGAAGCGCCACGGCTTCATCGAACTGGACGGCGAAGGAAGCGTCTCCGATGTGAATCGCCTGCTGCGCACGCGAATCGCGTCGCAACTCGGCATTCGGGGAACGTACTACAAGCCTTCGCACGCGTTAGCGCATCTCTGGCACTAACAGTGGCCGCACCCGTACAATTAGCCGCGATTGACGCCGGATCGAACGCCATCCGCCTGGCGATTGGGCGCGCCACCTCGCCGCAGCACGTTGCCATCCTTGAAAGCGAACGCGCCGCGGTGCGTCTGGGGCACAACGCGTTTACCCGGCGAATGCTCGATGCGGATACGATTTCGCGGGCGGTCCGCGCGTTCCGCCATTTCCGCGATCGCATGGACCATCATCACGTGGGCGCCTATCGCGCGGTGGCGACATCCGCGGCGCGCGAGGCCCGCAACTACGGGCGGCTGCGAGAACGCATCCGGCGCAAAACCGGGATCGAACTCGAAGTAATTAGCAGCGAGGAAGAAGCACGGCTGGTTTGCGCGGCCGTCCGTTGGGCGCTGGGCAGCACAATCCGGCCGCGTTTGATTTTCGATCTGGGCGGCGGCAGCCTGGAAATGAATTTTTTCGAGCGCGGCGTGCTGCAACATCGCATCGCTCTGCCGCTCGGTACGATCCGGCTGATGGAAACGTTTTCGATCGAAGGCGCGATCGACGAAGACACCGCGCGCAGGCTGCGGCATCACGTGTTCGCTCTTCTGCGCAGCGCGCTGCCCTCGCCTCCGAAACTTTCTCGCGCGATCACCGTGGTTTGCGGAGGGAACGCAGAAGCGCTCGTGCGTCTGGCATCGGGTCCATTCGTAGGACGGACACCGACGATCAATGTGCGACTCTTGCAGGATCAGACTTGGCGATTGATTGGCTTGGATGTTCCCGGAAGGGTCAGGGCATTTCACGTGCGCCAGGACCGCGCGGAAGTGATGGGCATCGCGGCGATTATCATCACCACGGTCGCGAAGTGGCTCGGGTTGCGCTCGATGCTCGTGCCGGGCGTGGGCGTGCGAGAAGGGTTGCTGCTCGATCTGATTGCGGAGCAATATTCGGGCGCCGCTGCTTCGGAAGAGGAAAAGGGGCGGGCCGCTGAGCTGCTCGCCGGTGCACGCTGGTTTGCGCGGCGCCTTGACTACAACGCGCACCATGCGGAACAGGTGTCCAAGCTCGCGCTTTCGCTCTTCGATCAACTGCGGCCGATTCACGAAATGGGACCGGAGCAGCGGATCGTTCTGGAATTGGGAGCGGTGCTCCATGACGTGGGACATTTCGTCAGCAACAAATCACACCACCGCCACGGCGAATATCTGATCCGCAACGGCGAGGTGCCGGGATTGCGCGGCTGGCGGCGCGACGTGGTTGCGGCGCTGGTGAAATACCACAATTGTAAAGCCGAGCCGCAGCTCGAGCATGCATCGTATGCTTCGCTCGACGGGCCCCGCCGGCGGGAGGTGCGTTTGCTCACGTCTCTGCTGCGCATCGCAGAAAAGCTCGAATCCGAACACGCGCAACGAATCTCTGGCGTGGATGTTCAGATCGCAGGGCGCAGGGCCATTTTCCTGATTCGCGCGATTGATGGCACGCGACTCGATCTCGCAGGCCTCGAGCGAAAGTCCGAGCTATTCGAGCGCGAATTTCACCTGAAGCCCGAGTTCCGGCGGGCGCAGCGCAAGCAGAAGGTAGCGTGAATATGATCTTGTACCTCGTTCGTCATGGCATCGCCGTTGATCCCACCGACCCAAAATCTCCGCCTGAAGCGGAGAGGCCGCTGACGGCGTCGGGCGTGCAGAAAACGCGTTCGGCTGCGCTTGGCTTGCGCGCCATGGGCGCAAAACCGGACGTCTTGATCAGCAGCCCCTATGTCCGCGCGGCGCAGACCGCGGAAATTTTTGCCGAAGCGCTCGGATTTGCGCCGGAAAAAATTCGCGTGAGTGAAGCGCTGAAACCCGCGGGGAATCCCGCCGAGATACTAAAGGAAATCTCCCATTTGAAAGCGAAGGAAGTCGCGTGTTTCGGCCACGCACCCAATCTCGACTTGATCATCTCGCACCTGGCGGGCGCGCGCGGCCCCTTTACCGAGTTGAAGAAGGCGGGCGTAGCGTGTTTCGAACAGAGCAATGCGCATGGCCACTGGCAAATGCGCTGGATTTTGACGCCGAAAGTCCTTCGACAATTAGGGGAATAAATCGCTCGCTGATTGAAATCGCCTAGGCGGTTCGCCGCTGGGGAAAAGATGCGGCGACGAGCGCGTGCCCCCACTGAAATCCTGCGCGCCAGACCAGCCAGGGAGATTCCTTACCGGCTGTCCTCATCAGAAATTCCCGCAAGTGCGCCCTCCGCTCGCGATCGATTTTTTCCATCCACTGAGCGACGAGCCCGGGATCTACTTTCGAAACCTGCTTGCGGATGTCGCTCCGCAAGACATCGAGATCGTGCAGTTCGCCCAACAGATCCTGCAGACGCTTCAAATCCGCGGCCCAAACTTCGTACCGCTGCGGCAGGAAATTCTCGACAATGTAGCGAAAATCCTTGATTCCAATTCGCAGGCGGTGCCAGCCGACGCTGCTCCGCCGCTCCCGGGCTTGGCGATAGAGCGCGACAGCTTCGTTCAGTCTGGTGAGAGCGAGACGCTGAAAAACGACGCTTTCGAGCGGAAAGAAGCGCGCCTTGGAAGCGAGCTTGCGCGTTAATTTTTTCCACTCCTTGCGGTCAAAACACTCCAATGCTTGCTCCGCGGCGGCTTGGTGCTTTCTTTCCTGCCGAGACAGCAGCCGAAGCATGTGATTCCGCAAAGGATCGCTCGCAGAAGCCAGTTTCTTCACCCGGGCGCGCTCGACCTGACTATCGCGCAGATCGCCCAACGCCTGAAATAGGTCACGGCTCGTCTTTTTGAGCTTGCGCCAGCCGGACCACGGATTTACTTCGCTCAACGCCTCCGCCATGGTTCGGGAGCGCCTGAGGGCCACGCGCAAGTCATGAACGTCGGCGGCGTCCCAATCGGGCTGCAGTTTTTCAGCTCTTTCGAGAACGCGATCCATCCAGACTTCGAAACCGATGGGTTTTTCAGGCGTGCCAATGGGCAATGAAACTGCGACCGGCATGAATGTCCAATCTAAATAGGGGACCGGAAACGGAAGAGACATTCTACCCTGACGCGGGCGGTTTTTCCAAGGCTTGCCGCCGCCATGCTGGAGAGCGATTCGGACGCCAGGGAGTGCCTTAGGAAACGAACGAGCAGCCCACTCGGGTGCGGCCGGCGTCGATTCGGACCGTGTAGGCCTTGCGCAGGACGACGCGCACAGGCGGCAAAATAGGAACGTTTAGAACGGCGTTGAACTGATCGGGAAGTTCGTCGACTCTGTCGAGCTGAAGGGCCACGCCGCCGTAGCTCAGGTCGATGACCTTGGCAGTTTTTTGTCCTAGATCCGAAAGTATGGCGTGCGCTTTGGTACCGGCCAGCGACACGCGTTCCCATTTCCGCTGCTCGCGATACTGCGGCGGAGGGGAAACAAGGGTCGGCGCGGGTGGGGAAGGCGGTGCGTTCCTGGGAGGCGGTGGTGGCGCCGGCGCGGCAGCAGCCGCTGGCCGTTGTGGCGGCGGAGCCGTTTCGCGCGGTGGATGCAACTCGAGCGGAGTCACGGGCGACGGCGTGCGACTCGCATGTTTTAGCGCATAAAGTCTTTCATCGGCGATACCAAGCAAATCACTCTTTTGATCGCCATCTTGTGGAAACACAGCTATGCCGAAATCAAGCGTGATCGCAACGTCTAGTTTTAGAGGCAGCAGTTCGGCCTCGTATTGCGAGCGGACGCGACGGCAAAGTGTGCTGGCTTGTTCAGGGTCGGTTTGAGGCAAAAGCACTCGNNCAATACGAAACGCAAAATCTGAAGCGCGTAACGTTGTTCGCAAGGTTTGAGCGGCCATTTGCAGGACATGATCTCCTTGCAGATGGCCATAGCGGTCGTTCACTTCCTTGAGCTTGTGCAGGTCGAGTATGACGACCGCGAGTTGCTGCCCATAGCGTTTCGAGCGATTGAGTTCCTTGTCGAAGTATTCGTCGAAGAGACGGCGATTATAGAGGCCCGTCAGCGCGTCCGTCGCGGCGTTGATTTGCAGCTTCTTGAATTCGTCATATTCAATCAAGATCGGGACGCGCAGAAAACTGGTCGACGACAAGACATCGACCATCGCGGTTTTCAACGAGACCTTTTTCCCTAGAACGCCAGTAAGCTCGCCCCGTCGTTGAAGGATTTGCACCCAATACTCGCTGCTCTGCTGTTCAGTGAAATCGATTTGAGTAATGGTCCTGAAGAACTGCCGCAGGAATTGTCCGCGCGCCTGCTCGTCGAGACCTTCAAGGGTCTCGATGAGCAGATCGAGAAAAGAGTCTTCGGCCGATGGCTGCGGCTGAAAAGCTTCGCCGGACTGGGGCATCAATGGGATCCGATTTAGTAGTTCTAGCCTACCCTGAAGATTCAGGGGCACCTGCGGGGGCGTGGTGTTCGTAGCACGGGACAGTCCAATCGCCGACAAACAATCGCACTGAAAGATAGAGGTAAATGGCTGTAGGACAAAGAGCTAGAAGCCTACGCGCTCCGCTCAATCGAAAGAGTTCCGTACGAACGGGAAAAGTGAAAATCAATTCCACTTTACGTTCAGTATATATCCGTAGGTATGAAATTAACGGAGGGAAGAATCTCTATCCAATCGGCTTCAGAAACTCGACACCCACCAGATGAGCATCGCCCGCTTCCTGTTGTCGCTTCACTTTAGCCTGGATAGGTGCCATGTGCGCCGGAACCAAGCCCGAAGAGGTAATAGAGGGGGCTGGAATGGTCAGGGTGACAAATCCGTTAATCACCAATGCTCGCGGACTGGTAATAAAAGCTCCCAACGCACTGATATCAAGAGTTTTAGCGAGCTCTACAAACTGCTCTCCGTGCGCATCTTTGCCGCGAATGAAAAGCGGTACTTGGAGGCGAATCCGCTGAAAGCGGCGACGCTCGTCGTTCAGTGGCGGGACTGCCGCCCTCTCTTCCACGAAGTTCTCTCTTGCGCTCATTGGTACCCCAGTTTTAGTACTAATTTGGATCGCAATTTCATTGCAACTTCTACAGGAACGAATGAATTTATTTAAGTACTGCATTATCAACCCTATAAGGAATTTCTGGCCGAAGGAGCCAAGATGCTTTGAATGAAAATATGCAAATTTGGGGCAATTGATTTCCACGATTGTGCAAATGTAGGACTCTTATACCATTGACACATTTGGGTCCCTTTGCGAGCATAGAATTCCTCGCGCGGGTCCCTCGGTGCCTTAATTAAGCGTGAGGGGTGTCTCCGCGCGCATAACATAATAGGAGCCCTAGGGAGAGCCAGTTGTCGAAGACCACGACACTTGATAAGCAGGCGAGTAGCCAGGCGAGCTTTCAACTGGTCGCCAGTCTTCTCGATACCCTGGATCGCCCGCTTCTCGTGTCTGACCGCGGGGGACAGATTCTGTTTACCAATCTTCATGCCCAGGATGCACTCGGTGCGGGCGGGTTCAACGCGAAACCGGGCCTAAACCTATTCCGGGACCTCCTCCGCACCGATCGCAAGCGAATTCTTGGCAAACTGGAAGCAGGTGAACAGGAAATTACTCTTCCGCTCGAATTTGCGGATGGCAAATTTCGCGCTCGAGTCCGCTGGCTGCCCGAACCTGACTGGCTCGCCGTTTTCATAGACCCCATTCCCGCCGAAACTCCTGACGACGAGGCTGCCATGCGCCAAACGGTTCAGGAACTGATGCAGGAGAGGGAGATCACTTACCGAAATCTTCTGGCCGCGTACTTGCGTCTGCAGGAAGCCAACCGGCAGAAGACTGTCTTTCTCGCATCGGCCGCGCACGAATTGAAAACACCTCTTGCCGTAATGAAGGGCTATTACGAATTGCTGCTTTCCGGTTCGCTCGGAAAGCTGAGTGAACGGCAGAAGGATACGTTACGGGAATCAAAGGACAGCTGCGACCGTCTCGTCCGACTTGTATCGATGTTCCTGAATTATTCGGCGCTCGAGAGCGGAAAACTTGTGCTCCAGTTGCACGAAAACGATCTGCGGGATTGTATTAATGACATGGCCGGCCGGTGGCAGGACGCGTTTCAGCGTGCGAACGTGCGCCTGGACATCCAACTCCTTCCGGATTTACCGCTGTTCAAGTTCGATTACCAGAAAGTCCAGCAGTGTATGATAAACCTGCTCGATAACGCTCTGAAACACACGCCCGAAGACGGTTGTGTAACCTTGGTTGCTCAAAGACATTTCTGGGAGCGGCGTCTCTCGGAAGTAGCTCCTTCTGAGGAAAGGCGGCGCGATAACGGCGAGCGCGCGAACAGCGTCCTGATTTCCGTCAGGGACACAGGTAGCGGAATCGCGGCCGAATTTCACCAGGAGATCTTCGAGGAGTTCGTGCGTGTGGATCCTTCGTCTTCCGGTATGGGCCTCGGATTGGCAATCACCAAACGACTGATTCAGGCGCATCGCGGGAAAGTGTGGGTAGACAGTGAGATCGGCCAGGGAAGCTGTTTCTCCTTCATTCTGCCCATCTATGTCGAATAACTCAGTTGAGTAACTCGAAACGGGAGAATCTTACTCCCCCAGGAAATGACGATGGCAACTAAGCAAAAGATCATGGTGGTGGACGACGAGCCGAGCATCCGGAAATATCTTCGGACGCTGCTCGAAGTGGATGGCTTCGAAGTCGAGACTCTGAGCAGCGGCAAGGAAGCTCTCAAGCAGGTCGGCGAAGGTGCTCGGCCGGACTTTATGATTCTCGACGTGCTGATGCCCGAAATGGATGGGCTCGAGACGCTGCGTCAGCTGATGCAAGTGGATCGTACGCTCAACGTCATCATGCTTTCCTGCGCGAACGAAGTGAACACCGTCGTCGAAGCGATACGTCTCGGCGCACTCGATTATCTGACCAAGCCCTTCGAGAAAGTGGAGCTTGATGCGGCGTTTTTGAAATGCCAGCAAAAGCAGCAGCTGCGCTCCGAAAATCAAGCGCTCAGGGAATACTGCGAGACTCTTACCGAAGACATCTCCTTCCTGGCGGCCAGCCCGCAAATGCTCAAGATCCGCCAGCAGATTCTGCAGATTGCGCCCGTGGACGTGCCGATTTTCATCAGCGGCGAAAGCGGCGTAGGAAAAGAAGTGGTTGCGCGAATGATCCACCTCCGTTCGAAGCGCCATCAGCAGCCCTTTATCAAGGTGAATTGCGCGGCGCTACCCGGAGAACTTCTCGAATCGGAATTGTTCGGTTTCGAGCAGGGTGCTTTCACGGGCGCGGTGCGCGCGAAACCCGGTAAGTTCGAGCTCGCAAACAAAGGAACTATTTTCCTGGATGAAATCGCGGAGATGAGTCCTCATCTCCAGGCAAAGCTCCTGCACGTTTTGCAGGATGGCCAGTATTCGCGTTTGGGCGCGCGGGCGACGATCAACGTGGATGTCCGCGTTCTCGCCGCAACCAATATGGACGTGAAGGAAGCGATGCGTACCGGCCGCTTTCGCGAAGATCTCTACTACCGGTTGAACGTTCTTTCGCTGCACATCCCGCCGCTACGAGAGCGCACGACGGAAATTCCGCTGCTATTCCGCCATTTCCTGGTGAAGTACAGCGAGAAATATCAGAAGTCGGCGCCCGACCCTTCGAAGAATCTGCTTGAAGCGGCATTGCGTTACCAATGGCCCGGGAACCTTCGCGAACTCGAGAACTTCGTCAAGCGTTATGTGATCCTCGAAGACGACGCGGGCAGCTTCCGCGAGCTTCTGGAGATGACCAGCCAGCAGCAGCGCGTGGCTCCGAGCGAGGCACCACAGCCGCCGAAGGAACAGGGGCTCAAAGCTCTGGTTCGCGGATTGAAAGACGAAGCGGAAATGGAAGCGATTGCTGACGCGCTCGAAAAAACGAACTGGTGCCGCAAGGATGCAGCGCGCATGCTCGGAATCAGCTACAAGGCGCTGCTCTACAAGATGCGGCAGTTCAATCTAGACTCGGGTCGCGGCGCGCGTTCCGCCGCAGCGAAGGAAGCCGCCAAGGCAGCCGCGGCGGCGAAGGAAGCTGCGGCGAAATCCAGCCACAAGGAAGAGCTGCCCGCTGTTCCCGCCATTCGCGGCTCGTAAAATAATCGCTCTGGGCGCGTACCCGGCGAGCGACGGCGCGGCTTCGTGCATGTTCGCTCTGAATTGCACGAGCCGCTAAGATGAACGGTCCGATTGACAGGCCTACCAAACCGAGCAAACGAATGGGCGGGTGGGTAGTTCTGATACTCATGCAAAGAGTTGCCTATCTAGAACACCTCGCTCGAAAAGCACTACCCATCTCAGATTTGGTTGGTCTATATTCTCGTCCGAAATAGGCGGCACGCGAAAATCTCTCGCGTGTAAATCGGGTCGTGATTTTCCAGCGCCCGAAACCGAGCAAAGCAGCTGTTGTTACCAAATGAGTTGCTCGCCACGTCTCTTTGTGGCGGCCGAATCGCCTACAAGAGTTCGCGATCGGTTGTGCGCATGGAACGACACGAATTGGCGCGTCACCTTTGGTACAGCGATTGCTGATTCTGCTGGGGGTAACGCGTGCACTTCAATCCAGTCCTGAAGGAGCAGCAGTAATGACGGAACGTCGAATGGCGCGCCGGTACGATTTGTCCCTACCGGTAAACGTCCGCATGCCAATTAATCTGGAGCCAAGATCGCACAGCGGCCAGACTCGGGACATCTCCACTCACGGCGTTTACTTCACCATGCAGAAGGATCTTACTCCCGGCACTGAAGTCGATTTCACGCTTACGCTTCCTTCCGAGATTACACGCGGCACAGAAGTCTTCGTTCGGGCCCACGGGCGTGTCGTTCGCGTGGACAAACGCTCGGACGATGATCACGAGACGATCGGAGTCGCGGCTGTGATTGAGCGTTACGATATCATCCGCGGTGAAGGTTCCCACATCTAGCCCGGCCTCGCCGAACGGCTTGTCGGCGATGCCGGTCCGATTCACCTCTCAATTGGATAGGCAGGGGAACTGGTTGGGGAAAGCCGTCTCCCCCTCCTTTCCCGCCCTGGTGAACTTTTATTAACAAAAGCGCTCCACAAGAACGTGCAACGACCTATGGGAACGCTCGTTCCCTAAAGGGATAACTATTTTCAGATTCCAACCCAAGAATTAATCACGGGCACGTGAGTATGCGGTCGGGAAACATGCGCTATGCCGCAGACAATTTCCATTAAATGAGGCCCTTAGAGCGATCCGCAGTGTCGGGGGATGGTAGCGAAACTGATGTGCCTGAATTGCCGTTTGGCCCCAGAGATGCGAAGCAAGTCCCGGGGGGTTATTCGGCATCGGTTCACTACCTTCCAATTCTATGGCCTCTTCTGCCGCACTGAAAGTCGCCCCCTCCCTAAACTCGGCAGAACTGCCCCCCGAGCACATCTATTTCGGTCCCTCGGAAATGATGCAAGCAGTGCGGCAAAAGATAGAAAGGGCTGCCGGCCTGAATGTTCCCATATTGATTCTGGGGGAATCTGGCACAGGCAAAGAAGTACTAGCCCACTTCATACACAGCCGCTCTCCCTGGCGCAACGGCCCTTTTGTGAAGGTTAATTGCCCGGCCATCCCAGGAACCCTGATCGAAAGCGAGTTGTTCGGCTATGAAGAAGGTGCGTTCACCGGCGCCGTCGCGGCCAAACCCGGCCGCATGGAGCAGGCGAACGGCGGAACGCTGTTCATGGATGAAATTGCCGAGCTCGACGCAAGCCTGCAGGCGAAATTACTCCACGTTCTCCAGGACGGCCATTTCATGCGCATCGGGGACCACGAAGAAAGACGCATGGACGCGCGTGTCATTTGCGCGACCAATCGGCAGCTCCACCGGGAAATCGAAACCGGCGGATTCCGAGCCGACCTTTTCTATCGCATTAATGTAATCACGATTACGCTTCCGGCTCTCCGCGATCGTCGCGAAGATATTCCCTATCTTGTGGAATACCTACGCGAGCAGTTCAATCGCCGCTTCCAACGCGACGCCGCTCCTCTGTCGAAGGAAACTCTCCATCTGTTGCAGCGCAGGGATTGGCCCGGCAACGTCCGCGAACTGGAAAACTGTATGGCGCGCTACGTGGTGCTGGGTTCGGAAGATTCCTTTTATGCCGAGCGGACAGAGCGACCGGTTCCCCATTTTACCTATGAGCTGACCCCAGACGGCAATATCCCACTCAAGCGTATCGCACAGCAGGTCACGCGGCGGATGGAGCATGACGTCATCCTGAAAGTACTCCAGGCCAATCACTGGAATCGCCGCAAGACCGCCGCGATATTGAAAATTAGCTATCGTGCGCTGCTCTACAAGGTCCGCCAAGCCGGCCTGCCTGCCAAGCGCGGACAGCCGAAAGTGGGAGCGGAAGCTAAATTTCCAGCGGATTCGTCTGCCGAGGCGGACTGACTGCCCGCTCCGCCACCTCTTTCCACTACACTCAGGCCGCGCCGCGCCCGTGTCTGGTATGAAATCACCTGCTCTGTCTTTCTTGCCCCTGTCCATCAATTCGGCTAGCCTGAATCCAGTATGCTCAAATCGAACGGAAAACCGAGTCTGAAGGTCTGTTTGCTCTCGCCGCACCCGATGGTTTTGGACGAGTTCCATCGCTTGCTGGAGGATTCAGGTTTCCAGATCACCTCGAAGCAACTCGACTCGATGCTGGCGCCGGATCTGCGCAACCTCGATATTCCTCGCGCCGCGGTGTACGTGATTGACGCCCACGCCGCACGTCAGGCTACCGGAGCTTTGCTGAGCAATATCCTCGAGCGCTACGCGACGGCCCGCCTGTTGGTCGGCGGGGACAAGCTTAAAGAGGCGGACAGCTATTCTCTACTCCGCCAGGGGGCGAAGGGAATCCTGACCTATGCGGAAGCCCGCGAGCAGCTTCCTCTGGCGCTACCCCAAGTCGCTGCCGGGGGCATATGGGTCCCACGCCCAGTTCTTTCCCGCTTCGTGGACTCAATTCTGAGCAGCACACAGGGCCGCCGCCTACGTATGGACTCCCCGAACGAACTCAGCCGTCGCGAACAAGAAGTGCTCGCCAGCCTACTGGAAAACCTGGCCAACAAGGAAGTGGCGGAGCGTCTGCATATTTCAGAGCGGACCGTAAAGTTTCACGTATCCAACCTCCTCGCTAAATTCGGAGTTCGCCGCCGGGCCGACTTGATCCTGCTCTGCTACCAGCGCCGCAACGTCGCTGGGGCATAGTTTCTTCGCTCCCACCACCCTTTCCCGACTCGTATTGCAATCCAGAGCCTGCGGGGTTGGCTGCTATAATCCCTGCCTTGATGTTCCGAAAACACCCTTGGCCCTATTAGCACTATGGCAACCTTTTCCATCGAAAACTTCGGATGTCGCGCGACCGATGCCGACGCTACTGCCATTCGCCGCGAACTGCTGGCTGATGGCTTGACGGTCGTCGCCGAGCACACCTCGGCCGACTTCGTGGTTCTGAATACCTGCACGGTGACCGGCGCGGCAGATTCACAGGCGCGCGACGCGGTTCGAAGAATTCAACGCGCGAATCCCGGCGCACGCATCATTGTCACCGGCTGCTACGCGCAGCGTGCGCCCGACGAGCTTGCGGCGATCGAAGGCGTTGCGTACGTGGTTGGCAATTCTCATCAGGCGGAAATCCCGAGCGTCGTTCGACATTTAGCGACACGGGGCGTCGAGGGTACCGCACCTGCCGATTTTGTCCCGGTCGCGCAACTTGCCGATGGCGCCATGTCTCTCTCTCGCGGCCCCGCAAAAATTCTGACCGGCGACATTTTCGCGCAGGCGACCGTGCAGATCGCTCCGGCCACTTTGATGGCGGGCGATCGCACGCGGCCTATTCTGAAAATTCAGGACGGTTGCAACAATCGCTGCTTCTATTGCGTGATTCCGTTCGTTCGCGGACGCAGTCGCAGCCTGACTCCCGACGCCGTCATCCGGGAAGTTCGTACGCTCGCGGCTGTGGGCGCGAAAGAAATCGTTCTGAGCGGAATCAACCTGGGAAGTTATGGCCGCGACCTTGCTCCGCGTGCGCGGCTCGCCGACGTCGTACGGCGAATTCTCGATGAAACCGATCTCGATCAGCTTCGCTTCAGCTCCATCGAGCCGCAGGACGTTACCGAGGATTTTGTGGAGTTGGTAGCGTCGTCCGATCGGCTAGCGCATCATTTTCACGTTCCGTTGCAATCGGGCTCCGACCGCATCCTTCGCGCGATGCACCGCTGGTATCGCTCCGAGCTCTACGCCCAGCGCGTGCACCTGATCCGCCAATGGCTGCCGAATGCCGCAATCGGCGCGGACGTGATCGTCGGATTTCCCGGCGAGACGGACGAAGATTTTCGGGACACCTTGGAATTCATTGAAAACGTTCCGTTCACTTACCTGCACGTATTTTCGTTTTCCGCGCGTCCGGGAACCGCGGGCGCGACCCTCGGCGATCCCGTCCCTTCGCAGATAATTCGCGAACGAGCCCGCACTTTGCGCACTCTCGGGGAGAAGAAAACTTCGGCGTTCCGTGCGTCGCAATCGGGACGTATCATACGCGCGCTGACTCTTGCTCGCAGCGAAAACGACTGGACCGAAGCGCTAACGGGGAATTACCTGAAAGTGCGAATCTCCGGCCGCCATCCGGCGAATGAATGGCATGAAGTGCGCGTCACCTCTGATCCGCAGCACACCACGGACCGCGTCACTCCGAGCGTAGCGAGGAATCTCTCTTCATGCATGCCATGAAGTGAGATGGTTCGTCCACCGTATGGCCCGGAACTCCTCGAAATGATTAGGTGCACTCCTTGGAGTCCGCTAATTCTCGAAAATAACCTGTGCCAGGGCGAGGTTGCCGCTATGTGTAATCGTAAGCGAAATATTTTTCACGCCGAGACGGTCGGCGATTCCCCACGCGGCGCCCGCGAGCCGCAAAGTAGGTTTCCCGCTGGGTTCGCGCGCCACTTCGATGTCTCGCCACCGGACGCCGCGGCTCCAACCGGTGCCGAGCGCTTTCATCGCCGCTTCTTTGGCGGCAAATCGCGCCGCGTAACGTTCGAACCTGTTCTTGTGGCGTTCGCAGTAGGAAACTTCGCCGGGCGTGAACAGCCGTTCGAGAATCGCAGCGCCATGGCGCGTGATCGCAGCTTCAATCCGGTCGATTTCGGCGATGTCCAGGCCCAATCCGACGATCATCGTCCTCTCGTAAGCTCCGGCGTTAAACCAGCAGCGAAGTTCCCAGCGCAAAAAAACTCGCAGCCATAGGAACTGACGCGCGATTATACCTATAATTGACGATGCGATGAGCATGGTCGTCTCGATCGACCAACGGGAGGGACCTCTCTTCGGCGGCACGAATATTCTGATGCTCCGACATACGCGCGAGCATTTAACCACCATCACGGAGCTTCTCTAGCAAATGACAACCGCTGCGAAAAAAAAGACTGTACCGCGAAAACGCGCACAAGCAGCGACGCGCGCGATCGCAGCGCCGTCCCAGCGTCGATCCGAACCCGCCGCAAAGCCTGTCGAGTGGAAGCTGCACCAATCGGATGGCTTGGAAATCCTCGAAGCCCCTGCGCTCGCGCGTCTCGGCTGGCTCGTACACGGTTTTAGCACGCGTCCCGGCGGAGCCAGCAAGCTGACCACAAACGCGATGAGTGGCAGGCGCGCCAGCCGCAAAACGAAGAATGCAAGAACAAATGGCAGCGTGCTAAATCTCGGCTTCACCGATTGGGATTCCCGCAAGAGCGTGGTCGCCAATCGCAAAAAATTCTTCCACGCGCTCGGCACGGAAAAAATGGAAATTGTCACCCTGCGCCAGATTCATTCCGATATCGCGCACCGCGTGGATTCATCGAGTGCCCTGGTGAAAGAGGCCGCTCAGGGCGACGCCCTGATCACACGTGAGCCGGGCATCCTGCTGGTCGTCCAGACTGCGGATTGCATCCCCATTCTTCTCGCCGACACCAAGCGGCACGCCGTCGCCGCGATTCACTCCGGCTGGCGTGGCACGCTGAATCGCATTGCTGCAAAAACCCTTGGCCGGATGCAGATGGAGTTCGGCACGCGGCCTGAGGATGTTGTCGCCGCGCTCGGCCCCGGAATTGGACGCTGCTGCTACGAGGTCGGCCCGGAAGTCGTTGTCGACTTTCACGCAAAGTTTCCGCAGGCGGGCCAGTGGTTTGACGGGCCGTTCGATTCGCTCGCCGCGGGCGAAAACGACCCGAACTGGTTGCCCTGGCTCACCATGAAGCCCCCCGGTCACCAGCCGCCGCCGTTGGGTGCGAATCTTGATCTGATCGCCGCGAATCGCGCGATTCTCACGGATGTGGGCGTACCGCCGGCGCGAGTTTTCTCGTCGGGATTCTGCACAGCCTGTCGAACCGATCTTTTCTTCAGCTACCGCCGCGAACACACGACCGGCCGCATGTTGGCCGCTATTGGCATCCGCTGACATTCAGGTCTGGCTACGAAGGTGGCGCAAGGACTGGCTGTGCCGCAGCAGATTCGAGCAGCGCCAATTGCCCGCACGCCGCCATTACATCCTGCCCGCGCGAATAGCGCACGAAAGCCATCATGCCTTTGTCGGTGACAATCTTCCGAAACTCTTCGATCCGCGCCGCATCCGGCTTTTCGTAGGGCAGCTCACCTGGATTCCACGGAATCAGATTGACCTTGGCGCGAAGATTGGCCAGCAGCTTTACAACGCGCCGAGCGTCATCCGGCGAATCGTTGAATCCGCCAAGCAGGACGTATTCGAACGTCAGCCACTCCCACGGCCGCAGTGGATATTTGCGGCACGCGCCGAGAAGTTTTTCCAGCGGATATTTGCGATTGATCGGCATGATCCGATCGCGCTGCTCGTCGGATGACGCATTCAGGGAAATGGCGAGCTTCGGACGGACTTTCTCCTGCGCCAGCCGTTCGATTCCGGGAACGATGCCGCTGGTCGAAAGCGTGGCATGCTTCGGAGAAACGGCGATGGCGTTCGGGTCGAGCAGGATGCGCAGCGCCGACATCACCGCGTCGTAGTTCAGCAGCGGCTCGCCCTGGCCCATCAGCACGATGTTCGTTTGCGGCTTCAGCGATGCGCGATGATCTTCGAGCGCCACGAGCACTTGCGCCACAATTTCGCCCACCGTGAGATTGCGCACCAGTCCGAGTGTCGCCGTCAGACAGAACCGGCAATCGACTGCGCAGCCCGCCTGCGTAGAAATGCAAACCGTCTGGCGGTTTTCTTCCGGCATGAAAACAGTCTCGATGTTCGCAGGCTTCGCACCCGCACGTGCTCCCTCAAGCTCGAGGACATATCGCACCGCGCCATCCGACGACTCGTAGCGACGCACCACTTTCGGCAGTACGATCGCCGCTTCGCGTGCCAACCGCTCGCGCAGCGCCGTCGGCAAATTCGTCATCGCTGCGAAATCAAATCGCCGTTCGGCGTACAGCGCGTGATAAAGCTGCGCGCCGCGGTAGCCCGGCTCGCCGAGAGATTCCAGCCACGCACGCAGTTCTTCCGCGGATTTTCCAAGCACGTTTGCGCCACTGTCGGAGTTTTCCGGAAACATCTTCCTTTGATGATAGCACGCCCGGCGCGACGCGCTTTTCGAGGGCTTCTCGCACTTCGCGTCACAGCCAGCTCTTAAATCGCACTTGCGCAAAATCATCCCACGATCGGCAAAGCGCCATGACATTTGCTGCAGCGCCGTGCAAGAATGGATGAATCCATGTCCACCACACGCAACACCGTGCAGAAGGAAGTTCTGCCCAACGGCCTGGTCGTCATCACCGAGCCGATGGAGCACGTTCATTCGGTTTCGGTGGGCATTTGGCTGCGCTCGGGATCGCGACGCGAGCCCGCTGAGCTGAACGGCATCTCGCATTTCATCGAGCACATGGTGTTTAAGGGCACGGAAACCCGCTCCGCCGAAGCCATCGCCCGCCAGGTCGATTCGATCGGCGGCAATATGGATGCTTTCACAGCGAAGGAATGTATCTGCTTCAACATCAAAGTCCTCGATGAGCACCTTCCGCTCGCCATGGATGTCCTCAGCGATCTCGTCCTTCATCCCGTCTTCGATGCCGGCGATATCGCGCGCGAGCGCGGCGTCATCCTCGAAGAAATAAAAATGGACCAGGACAATCCCGACTACCTCGTCCACGAAATCTTCACCCAAAGTTTCTGGAAAGACCACGCCCTTGGTCTGCCGATACTGGGCACGCGCGACACCGTAAAAAAATTCGAGCGTCCCGTCGTCTCCCGTTTCTATGGACACCACTTCGCGCCCGGCAATCTCATCGTCAGCGCCGCCGGTAACCTCGACCACGAGCACTTTGTCGAACTCGTCGCTAAACATTTTGAAAACGTGAAGCCGGCGAAAAACGGATTGCACTCGCCCCAGCCCAAAACTTTTTCCCGCATCAACCTGCGCAACAAGAAATCGCTGGAGCAGGTCCAGATCTGCATCGGCGTCCCCTCGCATCCCATGGCCCACGAACGCCGCTACGCTTCCTATATCCTGAATACGCTGCTCGGAGGAGGCATGAGCTCGCGCCTGTTCCAGAACATCCGCGAGCGCCAGGGGCTCGCCTACTCCATCTACAGCGACCTGAACCCCTACCGCGACACCGGCTCCATGTGCGTATACGCGGGCACCTCGCGCGAGTCGGCCATCAAAGTTGTCGAGTGCGTCATCGCGGAATTCCGCAACCTGAAAGCCACGCCCGTTCCCGAAGAAGAACTGCGCCGCTCCAAGGACCAACTCAAAGGCAGCCTCATGCTCTCGCTCGAATCCTCCACCGCGCGCATGTCAAACCTCGCCCGCCAGGAAATGTACTACGACCATTTCTACGGCCTCGACGAACTTATCGAGCGCATCGAAGCCGTCACCATCGACGACCTTCAACAAACCGCCGAAGAATTTTTCCGCACCGAGCAGATCGCCGTAACCATCCTCGGCAACCTGACCGGCCTAAAACTAACTCGCGACCAGCTAACGTGCTGAGTGCGGCCTCCCGTAGATCCACGGCCTAAATCCACACTGTCATCCTGAGCGGAGCGAAGGACCTGCTGTCTCTTGCACCGACAAGAAAGCAGGTCCTTCGCTCCGCTCAGGATGACAACTTTTGGAATTATGTTGCGAATTTGCGGAACCCGACGCTGGGGCGGGAATCATCCAAGCCCCAGCCTCCCCATCCCTGCGTGTTATTCTGTTCGGCTGTTATCAAACGGATTCCCCAATGTCCTTGCGCATCCTGGGCTTCATCCTGGCCGCCGTGCTCCTGGTCGGCTACCGCCTAATCAAGCCGCGCACCCATGCCTCCGACCTGCCTGACCGCTTTAATCTCTCCGCCCTGTTTCTGGCGAGCGCTCTCACCCTCTTTGCGGAACTCGCCCTCATCCGCTGGGTCGCTACCGAAGTCCGCGTGTTTGCCTATGTAAAAAACCTGGCGCTGCTGCTCTGTTTTCTCGGCTTCGGACTGGGCTGCGCTCTGGCTAGCCAACGCCCACGCTGGCGGACCGCCGCCACCGCTCTCGTCGGATTGATCGTCATCGTGCGCCTGCCCTGGCGCGGCCCGCAGATCATGGAGAGCCTCTCGCAATACCTCGGCGCGGCGCAGGACGTCGAGATATGGGCCACTCGCGCCGTGCACGACACCCCTGGCCTTCTTTTGGCCGTGGCCGTCACCGCCATCCTGCTCTTACTCATCACTTACATTTTCATCCCTATCGGACAGACTGTAAGCCGCCAGATCGAACTGGCCCCGCGCACGCTTTATGGCTACTCTTGGAACCTGGCGGGCAGTCTGGCCGGCATCCTCGCATTCTTTGCCGTGTCCTGGTTGGCTCTGCCCCCCGCGGTATGGTTCACCATCGTTCTGGCGGGCATGGCGCTGCTGCAATCCAACCGGAGCGACACCATCCGCCTCGCCGCCGCCGTCTTGCCCGTAGCGCTCCTGCTCGTCGATCCTTCCACTCCCCACCACTTCAACCTCTGGACTCCCTACCAGCAGATCGAAGTCGAGGATGAGAATTTTCCCAACGGCGAACTCTCCCGCACCGAGATTCGCGTCAATCACACCGGCTACCAGGTAGTTGTGAATCTCTCTCCCGACTTTCTGGATCGTCACCCAGGGTTGTTGGACGAGGCGCCGGACGAAAATCCCTACAATCTGCCCTTCCGTTTCACCTCCCCGAACCCGAGCGTCCTGATCGTCGGCTCGGGTACCGGGAATGACGTTGCCGCCGCTCTGCGCCATCGGAGCCGCGCCGTCGATGCCGTGGAAATCGACCCCAAAATTCTCGACCTCGGACGCCGCCGCCACCCCGAGCATCCCTACGACGATCCGCGCGTCTCCGCCCACCTCACCGACGCCCGCGCCTTCATGAAGCGCACCACTGCCCGTTACGACCTCATCCTTTTCGGATTGCTCGATTCCCACACCCAGCTCTCCGACTATTCCAACATGCGCCTCGACAACTTCGTTTACACCGAAGAGTCTTTCCGCGAAGCTCGCGCACTGCTCGCACCGAACGGCGTCCTGTTCCTTAAGTTCCAGATCAATCACCCTTTCGTGGGACGACGCCTGGCCGAAATGCTGACCCGCACCTTCGGTAAAGCTCCAGTGGTTTTCCTCGCGCCTTCTAGTTACACCGCGGGCGCCACCTGTTTTGCCGTCTCGCCCTCAGCACAGGTGGAAGCAAGCCTTGCCGCCGATCTTCGCTTGCGTCAGTTCGTCGCGGCCCGGCGTCCAGCCTTTCTCGCCTTGCCCGAAGTCGCCGTCACCACCGACGATTGGCCCTATCTCTACCATCAGGGACACTGGATCCCGGGCATCTTCTACCTGCTCAGCGCCCTCGTCATTTTGCTCGCGGCCGTCTTCTATTTTAAGATTCCGGAAGCCCGCACCCGCGTTCCTTCTCTCTTTTTCTTCAGCATGGGCGCCGGATTCCTGCTGCTCGAAACGCAAGTCGTCAGCCGGCTGGCTTTGTATTTTGGGACCACATGGCAAGTCAACGGCATCGTGATCGCCGCCATTCTCTCGGCGCTTCTCCTCGCCAACTTCGTCATCGAAAGACAGAAACAACGCCCCACGTGGCCACGCTCCTGGACTCTGATCGGCATCCTCGTCGGCATCGCCTGCGCCTACTTCGTACCCTTCAACCGTATTCCCGGCTCGGCGGCCATGGTCGGCTCCTTCGCCGCCCTGATCTTCGCCATCCCGGTTTTCTTTGCCGGATTGTTGTTCGCCTCTGAATTCCGCTCCGCTGACTCCCCCGCCGCGGCCCTCGGCGCCAACATGCTAGGAGCCGTCGTCGGTGGCCTCCTGGAAAACCTGTCGCTGATCGTCGGGATGAAAGCGCTTCTCGTGGTCGCCGCTCTCTTGTATTCCCTGGCCGCCCTAGGTTTCCTCGGACTCCCATTGCCCCGGCCCGCCGCCTCAATCCCGCCAGATCGAAGCCAACCGTAGAGACGCGGCTTGCCGCGTCTGAGACAGGGCAAGCCCCGTCTCTACGGGNNCGCTTTAGCTTTAGCGATGCCGGAAGTTCTCGAAGTCAGACGCCCCTTTAGGGGCTGGGCATCGAGAATCGACTTTCTCCGCAGCCTGCAAGAAAAGAAAAACGAGTGGAAAAGAGAAACGTAGCGAGAGGCGAGTTGGGTTGTTCGCCAGAAGCTGAAAGCTGACACCGGAAAGGCGGCCTGCCAGCGCGATCACGTTCGTCAAAAAACGCCCGAAGCCTTCACCAGCGCAGCCCAACCGTGATTGGCATGACGATGGTCTTGCCGTCGCTGTGATAAGCGCGATGGTAGCGGCCTTCGATGTAGAGCTTGGCATTACCCAGATGGTTCAGACGATAGGTGACTCCGCCGCCGTAGTTGAAGCCGCCCGCATCCTTGGAGTTCGAAGACATGGTTTGCGGGGTGATAGGGTTGCCGAAGATATCGCGGTTAATGTCCCACCATCTCCACGCGGGCTCGTAGACTGTGCCGGCTTGGAGGGACCGGCTGGGCACCGAAACGCTGCGCCGATAGAAACCCACGCCGAAAATTCCGTATGCGCCCAAATTGCCCAAATGACGCGGCACGGTGACGATGCCGTCCAGGCTTATCGACTGCATATGTCCGCTTTGGCCCGACAGCGACTGACTCTGGATCACGTTGGGCCGAAAGTTGAGGCCGTAGTACATGTATTCGGCATCCACCCCGAACAGGCGGCTGAAGTTGACGCCACCTCCGACCACACTCTGAAAAGAGTTCCCGACAAAGCTGGCGACATCGCCGCGGCCGACGCCAGGTCCGCCGCCGGCGGTAAAGTTAAAACGATTGAAATTTGATTGTGCCGAAGCCGATGCGACAAGCCCGCAAAAGGCAAGTAAGAACAGTATCCGATTCCTCAATCTCGATCTCCTGTTTCGTAGAGCCACGCTCGTAAAACCATAGTTCTGCCACGACCGCTTTTCTTCAACTTAGATGCGCACGCACAAAAGGAAAGCCAGCCTTTTTCCCGGTCAGTTGTGTCCGGCGGTCGGCCGGGACACGTGGTGGATCTTCCCGTAGAACACCGGCCAGTACTCGCGGAGCATGTTTCCACCCGCTCGTTGTGCCACATCCAGACCATAGCGCAGGAATGTGTCTCCGACGGTGCGGTTCCGATCCGGCCAGTAGACGTTCGCCAGTCCCTCGGCCATAAGTGGCCCTACCAACCCGGACCAGTTGGCGACGTCGCGACCGTCATCGTTGCGCGTGACGAAGACCCGCTGCACCGAATACTTCACCGCGTGGGAGAAGGTCGGTTTGACCTCTGGATAAAAACGCGGATCCTGGTGCAGCGCCGAGGCCAGCAAAAACTCCCCGAAGAAATTGCTGGACGCCTGGCGCCCCATGGAGGACCCGAATCGCTTGGCATATGCATCCCAACCCTGTCCGAAGCCAGTGGGCGAGTTCTCCGCCTGGTTGACCGCCGAACCCAGGGCCGCCCATGTCAGCGTGTGCAAGGAAATGCTGTTGTCCACGAACAGTTGAAATTTCTGCCCTGTCGAAAGTCGCTCCGTACTGGAAGCGATGTCGGGGAAGAAGATGGACTTCTTCTGCAACTGATCGTACAAGGCCACGGGCGGAATCTTCGCCGGAGCACTCGGAGCTTGCCCGGTCGATGAAGCGCCGGTCTGAGTCTGCGGCTTCGGCGTTTCCTGGGCGGGTGCTGCACTTGTCCAGCCGAACGCGATCGCTCCGAAAAAAATCAACGCGCACAGGGGCGGTTGCAGAGAGAGCGCCTTGTTGGACTGCCTGACGGGCGCAGTTCCATAGATGCTGATTTCCTGGCGAGACGGCATCGCTAGAGATTACTCAATCGCCAGCCCGGCGGCAAACGCTTAAAACCCCAAAATCAGGTTTCAAGGTTTCAGAGTCTCAAGGTCTGAACTAGCATCTGGCATTGGCGGAACCTTGAAACCTTGAAACTTTGAAACCTGGCTCGACTTCAGACAACTTCTCCGGCCCGAGCCGCCAGGTACTCCAGCAGTTCGCGGACGGTCAGGCCCGACTGCAGCAACTGAATCATCTGATCTGCACTGACTCCTATTTGTTCGCCCAACGCAACAATCTTGGCGACCGCGCGCTGCAGCGCTTCTTTCTGGGCAAAGGTGAGCGGCTCGGCTAGGCCACGGCTCACGGCTGCATTCCGATGCAGTTCTGTCGTCATTCGAGTCTCCACGTCTTTGCACAACGCTGGCTTGGATTCCATGCCACCCCGTCGTTCCCGGAACCGGAATCCGGCCAGGATTACCCACTTGTAGCGCCGACTTGTGGCATGATCCGCCAATCCAGTCGGTCTGCGCTGTGATGCCGCTTACTTGTAATTGTGATGAAATTGACGGGCTGGCTCCCCGATGGACGGACGGGACCAGTCAAGGCGTTCTCCGGCTTGCGAACCGAAGGCAAGAGACGCGGCAAGCCGCGTCTCTACACGACGCTAGCAGGCTGAGGAAAAACTCAATCTCGGGCTTGATTTTGGGTGGCGCAGCGCTTCAGCGCTGCCATAACTGTTCTCAGTGTCGGCTTTAGCCGCTGGGGTCAGACTGCGGCGCAGAAGATACTTTTTCCGCAGCCTCCTAGGGTTTACTCATCAATTCCAGAATCGCCGCCATCTCGACTTCGATTCCCGTCTTTAGGCTGGGTTCGCGGTCGGGCGCGAAGTAGGGGGAATGCGGGCCGGGAAGCGCCCCTCCACTCTTCATTGCCTCCGCATATTTCGCCGGGTTGACCGCGCCCAATTCGAGCATGACGCTCGGAACTCCCCCGAAGCGATATTCGGCAAAATCGTCGCTGGCCATAATCGGACGTCCGAGTACGACGTTCGCATCTCCCATGACCTGCTTCAGCCGTTCCGCGACACGGTTGGTGATTTGAGGATCGTTGTACACCGCGCCGACGCCTTCCATGAGTTGGACGAGCGGCTTTTTGGGAGCGCCCGCGGCTGCGGCTTCCGCCACCGCGATCCGCTCGATGGCCGCCAGCAGGTGCTTGCGAACCTCATCTTTGTAGGAACGTACGGTCAGCTGCATCAGAACTTCGTCGGGAATGATGTTGTTCTTGGTGCCGCCGTGGATCGTACCCACTGTGATGACAGCCGGCTCTTGCGGATCGATTTCGCGGGAGACGATGGTCTGCCAGCTCACGATGGTTCGCGCGGCGATCACGATGGGATCGACCGTCTCCTGCGGGGCCGAGCCGTGTCCGCCGACACCGTACACAGTGACGTTCACGGAATCGGCATTCGACGCGCTGAAGCCGGGCGTGTAGCCGACTTTCCCGGCGGGGAGTCCGTTGCTGTCGTGCACGGCGAAGGCGAAGTCGGGCTTGGGGAAGCGGGTGAACAGGCCCTCTTTGATCATGGCCTTGGCGCCGCCGATGCGCTCCTCGGCGGGCTGACCCACATAGATAAAGGTTCCGCGCCAGCGGTCTTTATTCTGCGCCAGCAGCGCGGCGGTTCCGATGCCGATCGCCATGTGCAGGTCGTGGCCGCAAGCATGCATCACCGGCACTTCGACGCCGCGGTCATCATGCGTGGTGACGTGGCTGGCGTAAGGGAGACCCGTTTTCTCCGGGACCGGCAAGGCATCGAGTTCGGCGCGCAACATGACCACGGGGCCGGAGCCGTTCTTGAAAACGCCGACCACGCCGTTGCCGCCAACTCCGGTGGTGACGTCGTATCCGAGCTTGCGAAGCTGGTCGGCGATCTTGGCCGCAGTCTTCTCCTCGTGATAGGAAAGCTCGGGATTGCGGTGCAGGTCGAGATAGAGCGCTTCAACCTGGGGATAGACGGCATCGATCTGGGTGGACGGAGCGCGCCAGGGCTCGGCGGCCCACGACGCAACGGAGAGCGAGAGGAGAAGAAGCAGGAGACGTTTCATAGCGTTCATGTGGAAGTTTTTCCGTGAACGGCATTAGAACACAAACGGCCGGAGGAACGCAGCCGGGCGGGAGACGCCCGGCGCTCCATTAATTATTTCTATGCCCGTGTGGGGACGGGGCTTCGCCCCGTCCCCACACGGGCTAGCGAACCGTCGTGGCTGCGCAGTGCTGATCGAAGGCGGCTTTCAGGTCGGAGGCGATGGCGGAGGCTTCGCGGGTTTCGATCTGATGGCGCTGCATCATGTAGACCGGCTTGCCGTCGCGCAGAATCGCGATGGAAGGCGAAGATGGCGGGTATCCGGTGAAATAGGAACGGGCGCGCTCCGTCGCTTCCGTGTCCTGTCCGGCAAATACGGTCGCGATTTTGCCGGGCTTGGCCGCATTCTGCAACGCCAGGCGCACGGCGGGACGCATGCGGCCGGCAGCGCATCCGCAAATGGAATTCACGACCACCATGGTTGTGCCGGGTTCGTTCTGCACAAACCGGTCAACGTCGGCGGCGCTGCGTAGCTCTTCAATTCCCAGACGCGTCAGTTCTTCACGCATCGGGATCACCATTATTTCGGGATACATGGACTCTCCTGTATTTTAGGGCATTGAGTCATTGAATCATTGAGGCATTGAGTGATTCAATTCCAATGATTCAATGATTCAATGATTCAATGACTCAATGATTCAACCCTACTATAGAGCGACATTAGCCTCATGACGATTCAGGAAAACGTTCCGCTGGCGCCATTGACCACCTTGCAGGTGGGCGGGGCGGCACGCTACTTTGCGGAATTGAGGAGAGAAGACGACGTTCGGGAGGCCGCGCAGTTCGCGAAAACCCGCGAACTGCCGCTGTTTGTGCTGGGCGGCGGAAGCAACCTGGTCATCGCCGATTCCGGCTGGCCGGGGCTGGTGCTGAGAATCGCGATCGGAGGAATCACCAGTCCAACTACGAATGACGCCACCGGCAACGCCGTGCTCTTCAGCGTGGGCGCAGGCGTCCACTGGGATGACTTCGTCGCCCAGGCGGTCGTGCAGAATTGCGCCGGAGTCGAGTGCCTGAGCGGTATTCCGGGCAGCGTCGGGGGCACGCCGGTGCAAAACGTTGGCGCCTATGGGCAGGAGGTCGCCGACACGATCGAGTCGGTGCGCGCGCTCGACTTGAAAGAAGACCGCATTGTGGTGTTGCCCAAGCCGGCGTGCGGGTTCCGCTATCGCGCCAGCATCTTTAACAGCACAGAACGCGGACGGTACATCATCTTGCGGGTGAATTACCGGTTGAAGCGGGGTGGCGCTCCAAGTTTGAAGTACGCCGATTTGCAAAAGCACTTTGCCGAGCGCCTTGCGGGGCACACTGCCGAAAAAAAGACGCCGCCATCGCTCGCCGAAACCCGCGAGGCGGTGCTCGAAATACGGCGAGGGAAGGGCATGTTGATTGTCCCCGGAGACGACGATTGCCGCAGCGCCGGATCGTTCTTCAGGAATCCCGTGCTCAGCGAGGCGCAATTCAAAGACTTGGCCGAGCGCGCCGAATCGAAAGGATTGGAGATCCCCAGCTATCCCGCTCTCGATGCGCAACGCAAAGTTTCGGCGGCATGGCTGGTGGAACACTCGGGGTTCTCCAAGGGATATGCGGCGGGAGCGGCCGGGATCTCACGCAAACATGCGCTGGCGCTGATCAACCGCGGAGACGCGAAGGCGAGCGATATTGTCGGGCTGAAAGATGAAATCCAGCACGGCGTGCAGGAAGCGTGGGGGATTCTGCTCGAGCTGGAGCCGGTGTTCGTAGGATTTTGACCGCGCTGCGGTCATCGATTTAATGCTTCAATGCCTCAATGTCTAAATGATTCAATAAAAAAGGGCGGCGCATCCCGGAGCGACGAAACCCCCATGCCGGCCCAGAGGTGTCCGTTACCGCGGGATCCGCCCCGTTGATTCCTCGGCCAGTTCGCGTGCTCGCTTGAAAATCTTTCGGAACATCTCTTTGGTTAGCTTGCCCGTCTGCGTGTTTTGGTTGGAGGGATGGTAGGAAGCTAAGAGCACGCGTCCATCGGGCAGGACGTATTCGGCGCCGTGGCGGAATTCATACTCGCGCTTGCCGGCGATCAGCTTTCTGCGCTTCAGGTAATTGAGATAGGCTTCGAATCCGATTCTTCCCAAAGCAACGATGACGCGCAGATCTTTCAGTCCTTCGAGTTCGCGCTCCAGAAACGGAGCGCAGTTGGCCAGTTCCTCGGGTAGAGGCTTGTTGTCGGGCGGCGCGCAGCGGGCGGCGGCGGTTATGTAGAGACCGGTTAAGACCTGGCCATCGTTGCGGGCGGTCGCGGTGGGCAGCAGGGCGAATCCAGTTTCGTGCAACACCGGGTACATAAAGTTGCCGGAAGAGTCTCCGGTAAACATGCGGCCGGTGCGATTGGAGCCGTGGGCGCCGGGAGCGAGTCCGAGAACGAGGACGCGGGCATGGGGATCGCCGAAGCCGGGAACGGGCTTGCCCCAGTACTCGCAGTCGCGGTAAGCGCGGCGCTTCTCGCGGGCGATCTGCTCGCGATACACGACCAGACGCGGACAGCGCGTGCAGGCAATGACTTCGGCGTTCAAAACCTTGAGCCAGTTGGGGATAGGCATTTTGTAATTTTGTAATCGAGTAATTTTGTAATTTGAAACCAATTGGGGTTGAGATTACAAATTACAAATTACCAAATTACAAATTCTCTTGCGCCACGGACACAGGAACTTGACTAGTTTTGTGACTATGGTTAATATTATGGTCACGTAAGGACGCCGTCGGCGGACTTGCCAGGTGACGGTTATGAACGAAATTTCCATTTCAGAATTTAAGGCCAAGTGCCTTGGCTTGATTGAAGAGATCCACAAGACGCGGCAGCCCTTACGCATCACGCGTCACGGAAAACCGGTGGCCGAAGTGATTGCGGCCGGCCCGGATCGCACCCGCAAATTTGTTGGCGATTTGGTGGGAACGGGAAAGATTGTCGGAGACATCGTATCGCCCGCCATCGATCTTGAGGAGATGGAGGTCTACCGGAAGTGAACCTGCTTCTCGATACTCATATTTGGCTGTGGAGCAAATTGGAGCCGAAACGCCTGGGGCGGCGGGTGAACACCGAACTCTCCAACGTCGACAATGAACTCTGGCTGTCGTCGGTAAGCGTTTGGGAAGCGCTTGTGCTGATGCAGAAAGGCCGGGTTCGTGTCGAGAATCCGTTCGCATGGGTAAAGCGGGCCACGGAGCAATTGCGGGAGGCCCCATTGACGCACGAGATTGTGACCAGCGGCTTGGCGCTTGGCCTTCCCCATGCCGATCCGGCTGACCGCTTTTTGGCGGCAACTGCCAAGGTGCTGGGTCTAACGTTAGTCACGGCCGATCGCAATCTGCTGGATTTGAGCGAGATCGCTACTCTTCCCAACCGTTAGGGGCAGCCACTTCACCAGAAAGAATGGGAGAGGGGCTTCCTCAGGACATCCCCTTCCGCCGTTTGACGTTGCTCTTCGGGAGTCTTTACACTCAAGGTTGCGGCACATGCGTCGCAGCCGAGCAATTCCCTGCGACTCTGCTGCCGCTGCCGCTTTGGAAAGGTAACTGTGAGCCCCACTGAAACCAAAGAAAGCACCACCAAACGCGAGATTCAGGTTGAGATTCCGGTCGAGGATGTCAACCGGCAGACCGATTCGCTGATCCAGAAATATCAGAAGGTGGCGCGCATTCCCGGCTTCCGGCGCGGCCATGTTCCGGCGTCGATTATTCGCCAGCGTTTTTCGGAAGAGATCAAGACCGACATGGTCGAAGCGCTGATCCCCCGCTTTTTCAAGCAAGAAGCTGAGCGGTTGAGCCTGCATCCGGTATCGCAGCCGCGGGTCACCGACCTGCACCTGCACGATGGCGAGCCGCTGCGGTTCAAAGCCGCCTTTGAGGTGCTGCCGGAAATCAAGCTGGAAGGCTACAAAGAGCTGCGCGCCGATAAACCGGAGATCGCGGTTTCCGAGGCGGATGTGGAGCAGGCGCTCGCCGATCTGCGCGAGCGTCATGCCAGTTTCAATCCGGTGGAGGGCCGCGCCCTCGCCGATGGCGATTTCGCTCAGGTCTCGCTCGATGGCAATCCCAAGGCCGAACAAAAGTCCGACCAAGGAAAGATCGGCGAGGGCCAGCCCGTGCACATGGATGAAGTGCTGGTCGAAATCGCGGGCAAGGACACGATGCCGGAATTCACCGAACACCTGCGCGGGACCAGCCCCGGAGACGATCGGACCTTCGACGTGAACTATCCGGAAGACACGCAGGACAAGCGCCTGGCGGGGAAAACGTTCAGTTATGCGGTGAAGGTGCAGTCGATCAAACAGAAGAGCCTGCCGGAACTGAACGACGAGTTCGCCAAGCAACTCGGAGAATTCCAGACGGTGGACGATCTACGGAAGGCGATTCGCGAGCAGATCGAATCCGAACGCAAGCACCAGGCGGAACGCGATGCCAAGGAAAAGCTGGTGGTAGAACTGATTCAGCGGAACGATTTTGAAGTTCCCGATTCGTTGATCGAACAACAGATCGACATCCGGCTGGAGCGGGGACTGCGCGCGCTGGCGGCGCAGGGCCTGACCGCCGAGCAGATGAAGAAAATGGATTTGTCGCGTCTGCGCGTGGGACAGCGCGAGCAGGCGATTCACGATGTAAGAGCTGCGCTGCTGCTCGAAAGGGTGGCGGAGGAAGAGAATGTGCAGGTCAGCGATGAAGAACTGGATCGGGAACTGGAATCGCTGGCAAGACAATCAAAGCAAACATCCGAAGCAGTACGCGCTCGTTTGACACGGGATGGGGGCCTCGATAGAATCCGGACAAGAATTCGCAACGAGAAGACCCTCGATTTTCTGTATCGCCAGTCCGCGTAATGACGATGCGGACCATTTCGATCCTCCCCTGAGCCGACGAGACCGCCTTCAGGGCAGGAGTGTGGAAAGGGTGAACTGATGCTGGTACCGATGGTAATCGAGTCGACGGGACGGGGCGAACGCGCCTATGACATTTACTCCCGTCTGCTCCGCGACAACATCATCTTTATTGGCACGCCGATCGATGACAATATCGCCAACCTGGTAATCGCCCAGATGCTGTTCCTGGCGCAGGAAGACCCGGAGAAAGACATCCAGCTCTACATCAACTCGCCGGGCGGGTCGATCACGGCGGGCATGGCGATCTACGACACGATGCAGTACGTGAAGAACGACGTGACCACGATCTGCATCGGTCAGGCGGCGTCGATGGCGGCGCTGCTGCTTTCGGCGGGCGAAGCCAAAAAGCGGCTGGCGCTGCCCAATTCGCGCATCCTGATCCACCAGCCCTCGATGGGCGGGCTGTCCGGACAGGCGACCGACATTGACATTCATGCCCGCGAGATTCTGCGGATGCGGGAGATTACTAATCAGTTACTGGCCAAGCACACCGGCCAGAAGCTGGATAAAGTGGAGAAGGACGTGGAGCGCGACTTCATCATGAACTCGCAGCAGGCCAAGGAATACGGAATCATCGACGATATCATCTATAAGACGAGATAGAGGGTATGATCGGCAGTTCGTGACGCTCAGTGCCAGCAGACGACCAGTACGAGCGGACGATCGGTGCCAGCAGGTCTCGGCGTTAGCGGAGCCGGCCGTGGGTTGAGAAGCAAAGCCTGGAGAAGGAATCGAGCAGCGGCCAGGCCACCAGAAAAGGAGTTAGGCCGAGTGAAAACCAGATCGGGATCGGATGAGATGTTGCGCTGTTCGTTCTGCCATAAGTCGCAGGACGCGGTCGCGAAACTGATCTCGTCGCCGAGCGACTATCCCCGGGCATACATCTGTGACGAGTGCGTAGCGGTCTGCAACTCGATCCTCGAAGACGACCGCACCGCGACTCCCTCGGCTGCGGTTCCGAACCAATTGCCGAAGCCGCAGGAAGTAAAGACGTTCCTCGACGAGTACGTCATCGGACAGGAACAGACCAAGAAGAAGCTGGCTGTCGCCGTCTATAACCATTACAAGCGCATTTACATGAACCGCCAGCGCACCGGCGATGGCGTGGAACTGACCAAGTCGAACATTCTTCTGATCGGGCCGACCGGAACGGGCAAGACGCTGCTGGCGCAAACCTTGGCCCGCATGCTCGATGTGCCGTTCGCGATCGTGGACGCGACCACGCTGACCGAGGCCGGTTACGTGGGCGAGGACGTCGAGAACATCA
>PKUY01000075.1 GCA_003131705.1 Acidobacteriota bacterium
TCTTCGCCGGCTTCGACACGCCGTCCGGTGAGGACGACTTTGGCGCCTTCTCTGGCAAACGCAAGCGCCGCGTCGCAGCCGAGGCCCGACGTGCCGCCAGTGACTAAAACCACCTTGGATGCGAATCGCCCGCTCATGTTTCCGACGTTGCGCCGGTATTCCCGCCGACGGGAACCACGTTCTCTACCGTCCAGTCCCGAACGCCTCACGGATCTTCTCGGACCAAATGTGGCAGTTGCTGTATAGAGGCCCCAGAGCCTCGAGCATCGGCATCGAACGCGGAGGCATGGTGGCATGGTGCCCATGCCGGATCTCGGTTTCGTGCGACCGGGCCATGACCTGCATGGGTATCTCCCCCCAGCCCGGCAGGTTCCGCTCCCATAAGAAAAGAAGCTCGATGTGAGCGAGATGGCCGTATTCCATCGAGATGATCTGAAAGTTATCCGGCGCATCCAAAATCAGCCCCTTGGCGATGAACTCATTCAGGAATTCAGGGATGGCCTTGCCAACCTCGAACATGTGATGAACCGAGTCCGCGCTGAGCTTGGCCGGCGCCCACGCCCCGCCCAGGCGCAGCACTCGCTGGAGAAATCCTACGAGGATGAAGAAATCCATGTTGTTCTCGTAGATTGCACGGATGGCTGGATCGACTTCCGTGCCCCCGGTTTCGGCGACAATCTCCCGCAGCACCGCCTCCTCATACGCCATCTCCTCCGGCGAGTTGGTCGCAAGATAGACATAGAGAGGCATGGAGAGCTCTCGCTGGAAGAGCCCGCTCTCCCAAAGTTCCCAGAAGTCGTTGGCCGACTGCGTGGCCAGCAGCGCAGCGGTCGCGTTGAAATATTTCAGCACCGCTTGACCGATTTCCGCTTTGCCGATCTCGATCATGGCGTCGCGAAGCTGGTCCAGTGTCGGGAACTTGAAGATGAAGACCCTGTGGCGATCGTTGGGCAGGCGGATCTTATAGTCGGGCGAGCGCCCTTCGGTGGGCATCACGGCCGGCCCCCTCCACTCGTCGAGGCCGATAGCGATTCGGGTGATCACGCCGAAACCTCCAAATGGACCTGCATATCCTTTGACCAACCCGCGCAGGCTGGGGCCAGGGCCGTCGGCGCAGAACCAGCCCGCTTCATTGGCGAGCGAGCCCAACCGAATCAGTTCGCCGGACGGGAGCACCCACNNAGGATGTAACGATTGGTCCGGGAAGCCCCGTGCTGATTGTGGTTGTCGCCACTCGAGCATGCGAAGTTGACCAGGACGGACCCGCCGGGACCGACAGCGGCGACCGGATAGCTTAGACCAGCCTTCATCAGTTCGGTCCGCAATTGCCCGTGGCGCACTCCGGGCTCGATCACCGCGTAACGATCCGTCTTGTTGATCTCCACGATGCGATTCATTCGCTTCAGGTGCAGGATGACGGTGTTCGGCGCGGTCGGATAAGCGAAGCCGATCAAGCTCGACACGGTGGCGATAAACTTCAACCCGTGCCGGTTGCAGACCTTGACGATTTGCTGGATTTCCTCGGCCGTGGCCGGAAGCAAGACGGCCGCCGGACTGTGCGGCTTCACGGGAGTGCTCGGCATCGGGTGGCGCAGTCCCGCCAGAACGTACTCGCGGTCGCTGATGTAATCAGGGCCCACGATTCGTTCGAGTTCGGCGTAGATCTGCCTGGGCAAGCTCATGAGTCGAATCTCCGGGCCTTCATCCCACAGCGTCGGCAACAAGCTGAGTGATGTCGAAATATTTCATTCCGCCGTTCCGGGCGCCGAGCGCCTTTTCGAACGCGGACTGGCAGAACGGACAACAGGAAACCATCGCGGTTGCGCTCGTGGATTCGGCTTCCCTGGACCGCTCGCGGGCAGTCCATTGGCTGAAATCCGGGAAAGCCTCGGCGACGCCACCGCCAGCGCCGCAACAATACGAATTCTCCTCGTTGCGCACCATTTCAACAACCTCCAGCCCGGGAATCGCCTTCAAGACCTCGCGCGGTGCGTCGTAAACACCTTGGGCTCCGCGACGCCACTGTTTCGGCGGCTCGTGCCGTCCGAACGCCTTGATCTCCCCGTTCCATGGAACGTATGGCTCTGAAAGACGGCCCAGAAGACAGGGATCGTGATAGGTGACCTTCCTGTTTCCCCGGTGGCGAAGGGTCAGCCGCTGCTGCGCGATCAGTTGCTGCACCACTTCCGTGATGTGCATCGCGCGGAAGTTCACTGGGCCCAGGCGCGGATAGAAATCGCGGAACGCGCCGAAGCACTCGGCGCAACTGGTGATGACCGTTTCGATGCCTTGCTTCTTGAGGGCCGCAAGATTGTGCTCGGCAACTTTGCGTGCCTCTTCCACTTGCCCCGTGCGCCACAGCGGGCCGCCGCAGCAATACTCCTCGGCGTGCAGCACCGTGAAATCCACCCCGCCGGCGTTCAGGATCTTCGTCGTATCTTGCGCGATCTGCGGATAGCGGTACGCGGCGGCGCAGCCGGTGAAGTACGCCACCGTGCCGTTTTTCGAGAGCCTGGTATCCGGTGCGAGCCAATCAAACCGCCGCTCGTGCTCGCGCCCGTAGATGTTGTGATGCGCCGCCACGGACCGGGCAGCCTGGTGATGCGCAGGCATCGGCCCCCATCCATCGGCGACGACCCGGGCCCGCAATGCGAGAATCGTTTCCAGCACCTCCATATCCCGGATGGATTTGCAGTTGATGTCGCAGGCGCCGCAGGTCGTGCAGCTGTAGATGAGTTCGACTAGGCCGCTTTCATATTCGAGTTTCCCGTCGAGCAGTTCTTCGGCGATGTTCAGCAATCCCTGGCCGGAGTAGGCGTCGAAACCGAATCGCTGGTGGATCGGGCAAATCTCCGCATAGTCGTAGCCCCTCATTTTGGGGCCGAGCACCCACTTGCACTGGCCGCAGTGATTGCACGATTCCATTGTGTGTCTGAAATCTTTCAGCGGCTGCACTGGCAATCCTCCCTCGCGCCAACGCCTAGAAGCACAGCTTTCCGGGGTTCAAGATCCCGTTGGGATCGAAAATCTGCTTTAGCGTCCTGAGCATCGTTGCTCCGTCAGGGTAGTTGCGATACGCGATGTCCGCCCAGGGGCCGTAGGGGCGGCTGAAGAAAGCGCCCTTCTTCATCAGGGTTTCCGAGGCGCTCAGGAAAAGATCGCGCACGGCGTCCGCCTCGTCTCCGCTCGAACTGTCGCAGGGCAGAAGGAATGCGCAGTGCGCTCCGCGGCCTTGCACCAGAGGCTGGACGTAGGCGCCGCAGTCCAGATCCGGACAGCGGGATTTAGCGACCAGATTCCGCATCAGCTCCACGAAATAGCCGGCTTTACTTAGTGGCGCGAGAAAGAATATTTCGTGGCAGCGATCGGCCCGGCGCAGTTTCCAGTACGGCTCTCTGTTCCAGGGACCTGATATCAGCCGGAGGACAGCGTCCTCGATGCCGCCGGCGCCCGGCAAAGTCGTTTGCGCCTGCAGGCCGAGGCTCCGGCAAATGTCGGTCAGGTATCTTTCCTGGATCGCCACTCGTTCAGCAGGCCGGCGCTGATATCCCGCGACGCAGGCGATGATTGTCCAGGGGGGCAGAGCGGTTTTCCATGCCGCAAAGTCTCTTGAAGGATCGTCGGCCAGAAGCGTGGCCAGGTTGGTATTGTCCAGCGCAAGGCACTCGTCGACCACGCGCCTCCTCAACAAGGCGTCGAGAGGTGCGGACATCTGTTGAGGGTTTTCCAGCGGGATAAAGTACAGTTTCCTCAGCGTCGGCAGGACTTCCGTCCTGACCACGGCCCAGGTGGCAATTCCCATGCTCCCCTGGGCCGCAGATAACAGCCGGTAGTAATCAATGGCCCCGGGGCCCCAGGGATTGACCTTGTCCGCCTTCAAGGACTCAGGAGACCCAGGGCCGGACGCCGAGCCGGTCCTGAATTCGTCGCCGCTGCCGTAGATAACCTCCAACGTCAGCAGCGGGTCCATATAATCGTACTGATACTTCGGAATCAGGGTCGCTTCGCGCTCGAGACAGCTCGTCAACACGGACTTGTTGGCACGCGGCGCGAGCGGGGCGTTCAGCTTCATGCCCTGGCGTTCCAGCGCCGGCACGAGTTCGCCGTATGTCACCCCGGGCTCGATCATGGCATAACGACTGACCGCATCCAGCTTGACGATCTGCCTCATCCTGCTGAAATCGACGACGATCCCACCCCGGCTGGGCACGGTGTCCCCATGGAATCGTGGCGGGCCGGAACTCACCGGTACCAGCGCTACGTGGTGGCCGTTGGCGATCCGGACAATCTCGCGAACGTCCGCCTTGTTGTGTGGGTAAGCGATGAAATCGGGGCAGGTCCCGGTGACAAGGCTGCCATCGAGGGCGAAACTCTTCAGCGTTGCCGCGTCGTTCGATACGTTCTCAGCGCCGACAGCGCGGGCCAACTCTTGACCGACGGCGGAGCACACATCGGGTGCCAGCATCCTCGTTCCTTCACGATCAGAATCCCGGCCGCACCTTGAACGGCGTGCGCACCATCAAGGGACTTCTGATCCCCGCCGCGAGAATCAGGAGCCGCATGAGGAAGCCCCCCACGAGCAAAAACGCGCCTGCGACGAGCGGCGCCAACGACTGCGAGACACCCGCGTCTCTAACCGAAGAATAGAACTCGATCGCCACCGGAACCAACAGGCCGGCGCCGAGGAAACCGCCCCAGAACAGACCCGACAGCTTGCCCGTAAGCAGCAAGCGGGCCGCCTCAGGCGCGCGATCAAACACCAAGGTCAGATAGAGATAGATGGCGATCGCTTCAGCGATGATCAGGAACATGTCCACAAATTCGAGATGATGTCTTCTGGAATAGAATCCATAGGCTATCCAAGAGAAGGACGCCGAGACTCGCGGGCAATCTATCTAGCGGTCGCTTGAATGTCAAGGAGAATGTCAAGCGAGCGCTAGACAAACGGAAGCATAAGGCCCGTGTCCTGTGACAGTACTTCGACAGCATGAAGAGGTTGGATATCTTCCACGAATATCTGCCATCGAACGGTCATTGCATCATTGTGGTCGGTGATAGCGAAACTGGCTGCAGGAACGTTCCAACAGTTACTACAATGACGCGGCTGGCTAGGCCTAAAGAGGCGAAAGTGCATATGTACTGCAATCCGCCCCTAGTAAGTCTCGATGCTACGTCGAGGCTTGCTAGGCGGTTGCCTCTTCCTTTGGGCATTCGGACCTGAAGACCACACTCAACGTCTTGGGCCTCGCCAAAATTCTGTCCGGCCAACGAATCAATAGCTTACGGCAATATCCCGACCCCTGATTCTGGTATAACTCCGTGCTATGTTGAGCCTGCTTCTCCTCTGGATCGGAGTACTGATTCGCCTCTTCCGCA
>PKUY01000369.1 GCA_003131705.1 Acidobacteriota bacterium
TCATCGCGCTCAAGGCCAGCGGCGTAAGTCTCTACCGCTTGGTTCTACCGTTGCTGCTTGCTGGATGTTTGGTTTCCGGGGGAATGTTTCTTCTCGACGATACGTTCCTTCCGTATGCGAACCAGCGACAGGACGCGCTGCGAAATCGAATTAAAGGCCGCCCCGCGCAGACATATTTCGAGCCCGCGCAGCAGTGGATCTTCGGCGAAAACGCCAAGATCTATAACTACGAGCTTTTCGACTCGGACCGTCAGCTGTTCGGCGGCCTCAGCGTATTCGAACTCGACCCCGCCACGTTCCAGATGCGCCGTCGCGTTTTTGCGACCCGCGCTACGTGGGAACCGACGGAAAGCACATGGGTTCTGACCGGTGGCTGGGTTCGCGATTTCGGACCCGACGGGCGAGTTGTTAGTTACGAGCCATTCAAGGCCACGTCGCTTCCTGAACTCACCGAGCCTCCGGGCTATTTCCGCCGGGAGGTCCGCCAGTATTACCAAATGAATTGGAGACAACTCGGCGAGTACATTGCCAGCCTCCGGCAGGCCGGCTTCGATACAGCCCGCTTTTCCGTCCAGTGGCAGAAAAAATTCGCGTTCCCGCTGATCGCAGCGGTCATTGTTTTTCTGGCCGCGCCTTTCGCCTTTCTAGTCGGCACGCGTGGAGCCGTCGGAGGCCTGGCCCTCGCTGTCGGGATCGGCGTTGTCTACTGGTCGGCCGCCGCGCTCTTTGAAGCCCTGGGCTCGGTTGGGCAGTTACCCCCGTTAATCGCTGGTTGGGGACCCGACGCCATCTTCGGCTTCTTGGGCCTCTACTTTTTCCTCAGGATGCCAACCTAACCATCAAACAAGGATCGGTTCCTTGCTTGTCTCTGCGTCATCCGCGTCTCTGCGGTGGAAGCTTCGCATTCTTCTACAGCTAAAGTCCCTAACCTTGCGTTAGTAAACGATTGGCCACGCTTCCGGAAGTGTGCCCTCCGGCCTTTTCCCGCTTTCGCCTAAACTATTCCTAAGCGCGATCGTTATAGGCGGACCCGATATGTTGTCCTACACAGTCACATCCATTTTGCTGGTGCGCTCGTCCGACGGCGTTGCGAAGCTACAGGTGTACGCGGCGATCGGGTGCATCGTGGGTATATTCCTGTTCGTTCGGGGCTTCATCATGTTGAGATATGAGCGCCTCATCATGAATACGCCTTTTTCCAAGATCCGCAGCGCCTGCATGGGACTAGTGGAAGTAAGCGGGATCGCCAAGGGACCCCAGACGATCCCGGCGGGACTTACCGGTCAAGCTTGCTACTACTACGAGGCCATCGCGTGGCAGCTGCGGCAGTCCGGAAAGAGCCGACAATGGCAAAAAGTCGCGGACGAACGCCTCTACGTCCCCTTTTTCGTGGAAGACCCCACAGGATCCTTGTTCGTGGATCCGCAAGGCGCCCAACTCGACATCCATAGGAACTTCAAGGACGAGCTGGGCAGTTCCTTCTTTGGCAGCCGCGACATGATCCCCGAAAATATCGNNCACCCTATGTTCGTTCTCGGGACGCTGGGCCAGACCTCCGGCACGCAGCAATGGACCCCCGGCCCGCACGTGACTGCCGCCGGATCGTCGCACGGTTTCCGTCTCAATTTTTTTGGGCCAACGGGAACTCAAACGCTTCGGGCGCTCGGCTGGATCCCCGAGCCGCGAACGGAAGCTGTGAATGCCCCAATTTCGGCGATGCGTGCTGGTGGCATTCCATTAGCCCCTGCAGCGTGGTCCTCCGTATCAATGGACGAGGAAACCGTCGCAAGCCGNNGTGACCCGTTCATGATTTCATGGCACAGCCAAAAAGAAGTCGTGCATGCCCTGGCGTGGAAATCCGCGCTTTGCATATGGGGAGGGCCCGCCCTCACTTTGGCGTGCCTCTATATCTTGCTACTCACTCTGGGATGGACGTAACTCGAAGAAAAGGGAGAGACCATGGCTTTGATTCCTTTGCTTGTGCTTCTGTTTGTCGTCGGCGGAGCGATCGCCTATCTCGTAACACTCTACAACGGCTTGATGTCGGTGAAGAACAACGTGGATAAGGCCTGGGCGAACATCGATGTCCTGCTGAAGCAGCGCCATGACGAGCTACCGGGACTCCTTGAGGTCTGCAAGGGTTACATGAAGTATGAGGGCGACACGCTGCAGCGCGTGACGCAAGCGAGAGCCGCTTACTCGCAGGCGACCACCGCCGACCAGAAAGTCGAGGCCAGCGCCAACGTAACTTCCGCGCTCGGCCGGCTAATTGCCACTGCCGAAAACTATCCGGATCTGAAAGCCAACGCCGATTTCATGCACCTTCAGGGGAGAATCACGGAGCTCGAAAGCGAGATCGCCGATCGGCGCGAGTTCTACAACGATTCGGTGAACACCTTCAACACGCGAATTCAGGAAATGCCGGACGCACTCCTGGCCGGTCCCATGAATTTGCATCCCCATCAGATGTTTCAGGTTGCGGAAGCGGATAAAACCCCTGTCGCGATTTCATTCAGCGACGTCTCGCACTAGCAAAAGCACGGCAGCACGCGAGGAGCTCACTTTGCGGAATTCTTGAGCGCCTCGCGCCGGCTAAGGCCACTCAGATGGTCTTCATGCTGTCGAACGTAGCGGCGGCCCGCTTTTCTCCGCTAAGCGCGATCGCCGCGTAACGCTCCTCGCGATATTTCGCGCCCCGCCATACCTGCAGCAGCGTCCCGCACCACACTTCACGGCTGAAAAAATCCATTTCCGCAAAAGCTCTCTTAAAGGACTGCTTTTGCAAGACTATCTGTACCCCGTGATACGGCATGGCCGATTTCATGTATGCCTGCATCATCGGGGCTTTTCGCGGATCGGCAACCCGCATCAGTTCCCGTCGCACGCGAAGGAGAACGGTGGAATCCTTCCTGCCGTATTCCAGTGGCCGAACTTTCGCGGCCCTGCTCAATTCTAATTCCCTTTGTTTTTCTTCCTTTTCTGCTCGATCACGGCCTGCGCAGCAGCCAACCGGGCAATCGGCACGCGGAATGGCGACGCGCTCACGTAGTTCATCCCCACCTTGTGGCAATACTTCACGCTCTCCGCGTCGCCGCCGTGCTCGCCGCAGATCCCGATCTTCAACTTTGGCCGCGTCTCCCTCCCGCGCTTGATCCCCCACTCGATCAGCAATCCCACGCCGCGGACGTCGAGCGTCTGGAACGGATCTTCCTTGAAAATGGCGGCCTTTGATTGGTCCACATACTCCGGCAAAAATCGTCCAGCATCGTCGCGCGATAGGCCCATCGTCGTCTGTGTAAGGTCATTCGTGCCGAACGAGAAAAACTCCGCAACCTCCGCAATCTCGTTTGCAAGCAACGCCGCTCGCGGCAGCTCGATCATCGTCCCTACTAGATAATTAAGTATTACCTTAGATCGAGAAATGATCTCGCCCGCGACCCGCCGCGTGGCCACTTCGAGAATCTGAAGTTCCCTTTTGTCTAGCACAAGCGGAATCATGATCTCAGGCAATACTTTAATACCACGCTTCTGACAATCAATCGCCGCCTCAATAATCGCTTGAACCTGCATCTCGAGGATCTCTGGATAAGTAATCGCCAGCCGGCACCCTCGATGTCCCAGCATCGGATTCGATTCGTGAAGCTGCTCGACCCGGCGAGCGACAGCTTCCGGCGAGATCCCAATTCTCTTCGCCAGCTCCTCCTGCTTCGCCCGATCATGCGGAACGAATTCATGCAGAGGAGGATCGATCGTGCGAATGGTCACCGGCAGACCGTCCATCGCCTCGAAAATTCCGATGAAATCGCGACGCTGAAACGGCAGCAGCTTTGCCAGCGCCTTCCTCCTCGCCTCAGGAGTATCAGCCAGAATCATTTCCTGGATCGCATCCTGGCGTTCGATACTCTTTTCCGGCTGCTCGAAATCCTTGAAAAACATGTGCTCGGTTCGGCAAAGCCCAATGCCCTCCGCTCCCATCTCGCGGGCCAAGCGAGCGTCGCGAGGTGTATCCGCATTCGTTCGTACACCGATCGTGCGCACTTTATCGGCCCATTTCAGCAGTGTTTCATAGGCTTTCGGCGGTTCCGGCCGAATCAGATCGATCTGGCCCGAATAGACCGAACCATCTCCGCCATCGAGCGTGATCCATTCGCCCTCGCGCACCACGTGGTCGCCAACAGTCATCGTTTTGGCGCCAGCATCAATGTTGAGCTTCTCCGCTCCTACGATGCAGCACTTGCCCCAGCCGCGCGCAACCACCGCCGCGTGGCTCGTCTTCCCGCCCGTCGCGGTAAGAATCCCCTGCGCGACGTACATTCCGCCCACATCCTCGGGGCTTGTCTCGCGCCGCACGAGAATTACTTTGTCTCCCCGCGTAGCCCAATGTTCCGCCTCCTCGGCGGTGAAGACGGCCTTGCCCACCGCTGCGCCCGGCACCGCGTTAATTCCCTCTGCTATTTTTCGCTTAGCAAGTTCCGCTCGCGCAAACTTTGGATCGAGGATGGGATAGAAAAGCCGCTCAACGTCCTCCGCCTTAATTCTCTCAAGTGCTTCTTCAAGTTTAATTAGCTTCTCGTTCACCATGTCCACAGCAATTCGGAACGCCGCAGCGGGAGACCTTTTCC
>PKUY01000015.1:0-4164 GCA_003131705.1 Acidobacteriota bacterium
GTGGTCACACTGGAAACAGCACGAGTTGCCCAACTTCTGTCCCACTACGTTTGGGCAGTTGAGCTACCATGCCCGCCAAGCCTTGCGTCGGATGCGTCGGCGGCCCACTCTGGTGATCGCCTTCTGGCAGCAGGCCCAACTGTTCCCCTGGTAACTTCTTTTTTTTGCATTGTGTGGGACGCGACGGTGCTCCGCAAAATCCACGACCCACTGGAAGGGTCGTGCCTCTCCTTTGAAGTATTTGACGAAGGCCTGTTACTTCGCTGATTTACGGCGGGGCCTCTGCTTCGCCGAAATTGACCGGATAATGAGTTTTCCGTCGCCGCTCGCCGGCAGNNCAACGGCAGCGGCGATGAGCGCCTCGACCTCGGGACGGGCCAACATCTCTGCCGACTCTATGCGGATGAAACGGTTTTGATTACCCGAGCCGAGCAATATCCTGTGCGGATCGGGAAGACTGGCGCCGCGGTAAAAGGACAGCCCCACTCCATTCGCTCCAGCAGCGATCGAGACGATGCAATCGGAGGGGCGTTCCGTCGAACAGTAACACAGAACGAAGAAGTTATAATTATCGTAAGCCATTTCGTTGGCAGTAGGCAGCCGCTTCCNNAGCATCAGCCGATACTGTCGGAACGACCTTCACGGCTGCCTTCACAGGATCTCACCTCCACAGTGTCATGTCACACGCCACCAAAGAGTCAACCTGGTGTTCTCATGACGGACCGTAGCATAAGACCCTTTGAAATGTCACTATATTATTCAATTCTCAATAGAAGTCATAGTACGGCTGGGAGGACATTTCGGCACGAAGATCCTGCCAGTCACGTCCTCATTCGGGTCCAGGCCAACCGTCACCAGAGTCCGATGTGTCGTTTGTTTACCTGCTAGAAATAGCTTTGATTTATGGAATCCCCTGTGCAAGGATTATTATTATCCACAGGGACTCCATCGTTTTGTTTCGTCTTTGTTTCTCTGCTGTGCTGTCCGATATTGATCGGGAGTCGTCATGCTAGATGAAGAAGAGGTTGGACAGGTATCTCGCAGCCTAGACGAGTATTGGGCCATTGCCCGCCGGCGGTGCTGGTACATACTGCTTCCTGTATTTGTTTTCTGGGCGATCGCGTGGGCGGGAAGCTGGCTGGTGCCGCCAACCTTCGAGTCCGACGCACTGATCCTTGTAGAACAGCAAAAAGTTCCGGAGCAGTATGTCGTTTCAAATGTCACCGTAAGCCTTCAGGACCGTATACAGAGCATGACGCAGCAGATTCTTAGCCGCACTCGGCTTGAGTCCACGATCAACCGTTTCCATCTCTATGAAACGCGCCGACGGGTGGCATTTACCCAAAACGAGGATCCGGTTGAGCAGATGCGAAAGGACATCAAGATCGAGCTAGTCGAAGCACCCGGCCACCCGGGACAACTTACTGCATTCAAAATTCGATATTCGGCTGGCACACCCCAACTTGCACAGCAGGTGAACAGCGAGCTTACCTCCTTATTCATCGAGGAGAATCTTAAGTCCCAACAACAGCTTTCCGAGAGCACGACAGCTTTTCTCGAAAGTCAGTTAGTTGACGCGAGGGTAAAGCTTGAAGAACAAGAGGCTAAGGTCCGAACATTCAAGGCGAATCATTTCGGGAATCTACCCAGCCAGGTGGAAACGAACGTTCAAATCCTGAGTGGCTTGCAAGGTCAACTGCAAGGCACCCAGCGGGCCCTGGATGGAGCGAACCAGCAGAAGCTGTATCTAGAGTCCCTGCAACAAGAATATCGATCGATCCAGGCAAGTTTGGGCAGCGGAAACTCAACGGGGACATCCGCGGATACGTTTAATAAGGACCTCTCAGATTTACACCGCAAGCTTCGAGAAGCTCAGTTGAGATATACGGAGGACTATCCAGACGTCGTTCAGTTGAAGGACAAAATCTCCAAGATGGAGAAACTGAAACAAGACATCGACACCCAAGTAACAGGCAACGATAAGCCGGCGAAGACGACAAGTGACGTCGACCCTGGCGCTGCAGTAGAGGTACAGCGCGGGTCAACTTCTCCCATGATGCAGATTGAAAGCCAACTCAAGGCCAATCGTTTGGAGATTGAAAATTATCAGCAACACGAGAAGAAAATTGAGTCTGATATTACTGCCTATCAGGCTCGTCTGAATTTGACACCAGAAACTGAACAGGAGCTGGCGGATATCTCTCGAGGGTACGAAGAGTCGAAGTTAAATTACAATTCGCTTCTCCAGAAGCAAAACGAGTCCCAGCTCGCTACGAGTCTTGAACAGCGCCAGCAGGGTGAGCAATTCCGCATCCTTGATCCTCCGAGTTTACCGGCTAGAGCGTCGGCTCCTAATCTTTTGCTCATTAGTGCCGCAGGTTTGATGTTGGGTTTCGCAGTTGGGGCGAGTTTAACGGCGTTCCTTGAGATGACAAATGTTCGGGTTCGGCAGGAAAAGGATCTCGAAGATGCAGTTCCACTTAAAGTGTTAATCGGGATTCCTCATTTAGATGCTCCCGGAGAGCACCGTTATCGCGTTCTGTTCCGGGGATTAAGGGTTGGCGCAGCTGTGATCATAGTGATTTTGATGCTAGCTGGAAATCTCTACTCGTTCTACAAAAGTTAGGGACGATGTACAAAAAATTTTATGGATTGACGCGGAATCCGTTCGGGATCAGTCCGGATCCTTATTTCTTTTATCCGATGCCGAGTCACACAGAGGCACTTGCCAATCTGGCTTATGGCGTGCTTCACCGAAAGGGGTTTGTCGTTGTCACCGGCGAAGTGGGTACAGGCAAGACCTTGCTGGTGCGATGTCTTCTAGAGGCTTTGAGTAAGAATAAAATTGCATTCGCGTATATGTACAATCCGATGATTTCCGTGTCGGAATTTCTCACCCATGTCATTAACGAGTTGGGCCTCCTTCCCTCCCCAATTCGCACAAAAAGCGATGCTCTTTCGCGGCTCAACAATTATTTGATGGAGCGTTCGCGTCGGGATCTCACCACCGCACTTATCATCGATGAAGCCCAATTGCTTAGCTGGGAATTACTGGAAGAAATCCGCCTCCTGACTAATCTCGAGACTACCAAGCACAAACTACTCCAGATTGTTCTTGTAGGGCAGCCGGAGTTGGAGCAAAAGCTCGATTCACAACAACTGCGGCAATTGAAGCAAAGGATCGGCCTCCGTTGCAGTCTGAAGCCGCTGGAAATGACGGAGCTGCAAGGTTACATTCATCGCAGACTGGAATTGGCCGGGGCCAATTCGCGGGCATCTGAAATTTTTTCAGACGAAGCCATTGATGTGGTCCAGAAGTTTTCCCGAGGCATACCACGCTTAGTCAACACACTTTGTGAGAATTCGCTGCTACTGGGCTTCGGCCACAATCAGCACCAGATTACGCCCGATATCGTCCAGGAGGTGGCTGAGGATTTTCGTTTGGATAGCGTTGCAGAAGATTTGTTTGGAAGGTTCGACGAAAGTAAATCGCAATCGGGAGTGGAATCAAAGTGAGCCGGCTCTACGACACATTGCGAAGAATGGAAAGGGAGAAAGGAAGAGTAGGATCGGTTCCGCTCGATCCTGACAAACCCGTCGAACTGATAAGTAACATTCTGGCAACGCGCGTAGAGATGAAGGACGGCAGCAGCGCACAAATCAAAGCTGGCAAAGCGTCGCGTTTGGTAGCCCTGACAAATCCCAAGAGTTTAGGTGCCGAGAAATTTCGTGCCTTAGTGGCTCGACTGGAGAATTTACGCCAGAAGTCCGAGCTGAAATCGTTACAAATCACTAGCGCCGTGATCAACGAAGGCAAGAGCTTGGTCGCCGCGAACCTCGCGGTCACTCTGGTGAAGCACTTCGGCTATAAGGTGCTTCTGGTAGAAGGAGACTTGCACAGGCCAACCCTCAGGACACTGTTAGGATTGACCGGACTTGAAGGGATAAATCAATGGTGGCGTAAGGGAGAAGAAAGCAAAGAGATTGCTCACTACATTTATAAATTGGATGACATGCCACTGTGGTTTCTTAGTGCAGGCTCCACGTGCGATCAGTCGTCGGAAATTCTGCAATCGGCCCGATTTGCGGAAGCGTTCGTGCGATTAGTTGGCGGTTTTGACTGGGTCGTAGTCGATTCAACCCCCATGTCGCCAGCCGTCGACG
>PKUY01000015.1:4185-7483 GCA_003131705.1 Acidobacteriota bacterium
TAGACCAATATTACGGCGTTAACAAGAAAGAAAACCGGCCCGAAAAAGAGAAGAAATCAAAGGTTGCTCCATGATTCGTATCTTGCATGCCTATTTTCCGAGCCGCACTCTCTTCTTGGGAATTTCGGAAGCGTGCTTGGTCGCGCTTGCATTCGTCGCTGCTACGGTTGTGCGGTTAGGAAAGACTGATGCTTCGGTCATGCTTAGCTACGAGCAGGGCTTTTTGAAAATTTTAATACTCTCGGCAGCGTTTAGTCTCTGTATGTATTACTTCGATCTTTATGACTCATCGATTTTGAGTAACAGGCGCGAAGTTCTTACTCGATTGGTCCAAGTCCTCGGCACTGTTTCCATCGCGGTGGCGGGTCTTTACTACGTGTACCCACCACTGGAATTAGGCCGGGGAATTTTTCTGATTGGCTTGGCGATGGTCGCTGTAATTTTGATGCTTTGGCGTAGGTTATTTCTAGCCATTAATAATCTGCCTCAATTTGCTGAACGCGTCGTGATCTTCGGAGGCGCGCCTCTAGGAAGGGTGTTGTTCGACGAGCTGCGCGCACGTCCCGAGTTGGGTCTTCGCATCGTGGGACAAATCTCGGAAGACGTCGCCCAAATCGGCGAGTCCCCATCTGATATCGGGCCAGCTCGCGGTGACCTTACGCGCTTGGTGGAATCGGAGCGGGCCAGCCGCGTCATCCTAGCTATGGGAGATCGCCGCGGGAAAATGCCGGTTGAGCAATTGCTGGCCATGAAAAGCAACGGTGTCATGATTCAGGATGGAACCGAAGTATATGAAGCCATTACGGGCAAGGTGCCTATCGAATCTCTGCGTTTGGAATGGCTGCTGTTTTCACGGGGATTTCGGGTATCCAGGGCACTTTTGATCTGCACGCGTTCCATCTGTATTTTAGTTGCGGTTCTCGGTTTGCTGTTGTGCTTGCCGCTGATCCCTCTGATTGCGTTCGCAATCTGGCTGACATCGCCGGGTCCAGTATTCTATCGCCAGTCGCGGGTGGGACGAAATGGGAGCGTGTTCGATTGCTATAAATTCCGCACCATGTGCTCCGACGCGGAAGCAGACACCGGGCCAACTTGGGCAGCAGATAGCGATCCCAGAATCACGTCTGTCGGGAAATTTCTTCGCCGAACGCGGCTCGACGAGATTCCGCAACTTTGGAATGTCCTCAAGGGCGACATGAGTCTTATCGGTCCCCGACCGGAAAGGCCCGAGTTTGTGCAATGGTTAGATCATGAGATTCCCTACTATCGCTTGCGGCACACGGTCCGGCCGGGAATTACGGGCTGGGCGCAGATTCGATATAGGTATGGAAACTCAATCGAAGATGTGAAAGAGAAGCTCCGCTACGATCTGTTCTATGTCAAGAATATGTCGCCCGGGCTTGACTTGCTGATACTGTTTCACACAGTGAAGATCATCCTCTTGGGACGAGGCGCGAAGTGAAGGCGTTGTTTTGGCTCTGTGCGCTGCTGATCGCTTTCGCATACGCAGGTTATCCTGTCTGGTTGTATTTTCGCGCGCGCTTTTGGCCGCGTCCTGTGCGGCGCGCAAACATTTTCCCGATGGTAACGATCCTTCTGGCAGCACGTAACGAAGAAGAGAACCTAGTTCGCAAATTACAAAACATCGACAGACTGGATTACCCAGTAAACCAGTTTGAAGTACTGGTTGTCTCGGATGGTTCCACCGATGGGACAAATAGGATACTCGCTGCATGGGAGAGTGCCGGGCATCGAGCCGTTATTTTGCCGGAACATCGAGGAAAGGCCAGCGCTTTGAATAGCGGGCTCGCCGTAGCACGAGGTGAGATCGTTGTCTTTACTGACGCAAGGCAGATCCTAGCGCCAGATTCCTTGAAGAACCTAGTCGCAAATTTCGCTGATCCGTCGGTTGGCTGCGTGAGCGGCGAACTGGTCCTGGGAGAGGATTCGAATGCTGCGTCATTGAAAGGAATAGGACTGTACTGGCGGCTGGAAAAAAAGATGCGACAGTGGGAAGCGCTCGCCGGTTCGAGTGTCGGAGTGACAGGAGCCTTCTATGCGGCGCGACGAAGCTTAATTGCGAATCTTCCGGCCGAGACAGTTTTGGACGATGTCTACATCCCACTTCAGGTGATTCGGCAGAACTTCCGCGTAGTGTTCGAAACCCGTGCGATCGTTCACGACGATCTCGCCCCTAGTGTGAAACAGGAATTTCGTCGCAAGGTGCGAACTCTTACGGGGAATTACCAATTGTTGCGGCTCGCGCCGTGGGTTTTAACGAATGCGAATCCGCTGCGTTTCGAGTTTATTTGCCACAAGGTGCTTCGTCTTCTGGTGCCGTTTGCTCTCGTTGGCGTTCTTGTCTCGGCCCTCTGGCTTCGGAGGGAGATTTACGAATTGGTATTGATACTTCAGGTGTTTTTCTACGCGTTGGCCGGGTTAGGCGTTTTTCAGCCGAAAGCGGGGATCATGGCGCGGCTCTCGCAGATGTCTCTTGCCTTTGTGGTTCTGAATGGCGCAGCCGCCGTGGCGTTCCTCTATTTCATTACGGGGAGGAAGGCAATGTGGGCACGATAAGCGGCCGGACAGGACCTGCGGAGTGCCGTGCTTAGTTCGATCCCGTTGTCGGCTATTCGGTAGTTGTGAGCCACTCAACGACAGGTGACTCACAGCGCTATGCAAACAAATGGATCCAAGGGCTCGCTTAGCCACGCAGCGGAACTGCTCCCCATCCTGCGTTGTCCTGATTGCATCGCTGAATTGAACTTAGAGAACGAGGGTTTCTTCTGCTCGAAATGCGGGACTCGTTATCCGTTTTCCAACGGTGTAGCCCGGTTCGTTCCTTCGGAAGGTAATGTGAGTTCGTTTGGATTTGAATGGAACAAGCATGGCCGGACGCAACTCGATGACCAGAATTCCCATATTTCAGAAGACGCGTTCCGGCGCAAAACGGGATTGACTCCCCAAATGATCCAAGGAAAGTGGATCTTGGATGTAGGTTGTGGGATGGGCCGATTCGCTGAGGTAGTGAGCCGGTGGGGCGGAAACGTTGTAGGCGTCGATTTGAGCCGAGCCACANNCAGCATCGGCGTTTTGCATCATACGCCAAATTGTGAAGAGGCATTCAAAACGCTGCCGCGTTTATTGAAACCAGAGGGCATCATCGCGATTTGGCTTTATAGCGCTTATAACAAGTGGTATCGAATGAGCGATATTTACCGCCGGGTTACGACGAAGCTTCCCCATCATTTATTGCACGGACTGTGTCAGGTGGCAGGCCCCCTCTATTACGTTCACG
>PKUY01000428.1 GCA_003131705.1 Acidobacteriota bacterium
TGAGATTCACCGCGTTCAGCATCAGCTCGATCGACATGAAGACCGTGATGATGTTGCGCCGGAACACGAAGCCCGCCACGCCCAGCGCGAACAACACCGCGCTCAACGTCAGAAACCAGGAGATGGGAACGGCCGTTAGCATCAGTCCATCTCCCTTCGCGCCAGAACGATGGCGCCCAGGATCGCGACCAGAATCAGGATGGAGGTCACCTCGAACGGCAGCAGGAAAGTAGTGAACAACGCGTGGCCGATGTCCGCCGCCCCGCCGCCCGTGAATCCGCCGAAGTGCACCAGCGTGCTTTGCGGAAACAGCCGCTCGACGAAGTACGCCATCAGCCCCAGGAACGCCACCAGCAGCGGCAATCCCAGCAACTGCGCCGTGAACGACCGGCCCTTTTTCGACTCGGCCCCCGCGTTCAGCAGCATGATCACGAACACGAACAGCACCATGATGGCGCCGGCATAGACAATCACCTGCGCCGCCGCCAGAAACTCCGCGCCCAGCAGCAGGTAAAGCACCGCCAGCGATCCCATCACGCCCACCAGTGAGACGGCGCTCGAAATGGGATGCGTCTGCACCACCACGTTGATGGCGCATACCACCGCGATAATCGCGAAGACGAGAAAAAGTATGACGTCCATGTCAGGATCTCAAAGCCACCAGAAAACCGGTTACCAGCAGGTTCAGCATGGCAACCGGGAAAAGGAACTTCCACGCGAAGCCCATCAATTGGTCGTAGCGGAAGCGCGGCAGCGTTCCCCTCACCCACACGTACAAAAACAGAAAGCAAAAGACCTTGAACACAAACCAGAAAATAGGCATCAGGGCGTGGACAAAGATGTTCTGCGGCGGCTCGATGAGGTTGCCGAAGGGGCTGGTCCAACCGCCGAAAAAGAGCAGCGTCGCCACGCACCCCACGTTGATCATGTTGGCGTACTCGGCCATGAAAAACATGGCGAACTTGAAGGCCGAGTACTCGGTGTGAAATCCGGCGACGAGCTCGGTTTCCGCCTCGGGAAGATCGAAAGGGATACGGTTGGTTTCCGCGATCGCGGCGGTGAGATAGCAGAGGAAGCCGACGATCTGCGGGAAAAATCCAGGACCGGTGTGAATGACATTCCAGTGCAGGAAATTGCCGCTCTGGCGAGCGATGATCTCATTGAAATTGAGCGTTCCTGCCAGAAGTAGCACGCCCACCACGGAAATCGTCAGCGACACTTCGTAGCTGATCATCTGCGCGGAGCTGCGCAGACCGCCCATCAGCGAGTATTTGCTGTTGGACGACCAGCCCGCCAGCGCGACACCGTAAACGCCGATGGACGTGATCGCGAATAGGAAAAGCAGGCCGATGTCGAGATCGGACACGATAAAGATTGTTTGCCCGTTCGGGAAAACCCATTTCGGCGGACCGAAGGGAATCAGGGCAATCGTCGTCAAGGAGAGCGACAGCGCCAAAAATGGAGCAAGGACGTAAAGGAACTTGTCGGACGCGGGCGGCGTGACGTCCTCTTTGAAAAGGAATTTCAGCCCATCGGCGAGCGGCTGGAGTAATCCGTGCGCCCCGACGTAGTAAGGCCCCCAGCGCGACTGAATGCGCGCGATGACCTTCCGTTCAATCCATGTCAGGTACGCTAGCGCCGTCATCACAATAAACAGCAGGACGAGGATCTTAACTAGCGATGCCACCAGGACTGGATGCTGGGAGATGAACTCCACGGTTTCTCTTTTGCCTCGTTCGTCGAAGTGAGCCTGGAACAGTAGCGGCCCAGGGTACCGCTCGTAAACAGATAATCTTGTGAAGAGAAAACCACTCCGGCGGGCGCGTCGTGCGCAGCGTCCGTTGTCTTGGAGCTTGCGATCGCTTGCTCCGATCCGCCGGCAAGTAAAGTCGAGTACGAAAGATCATAGCCGGTCACGTGCTGGCGGATTTCATCAAACGCTGCTTCCGCCGTCCGCAATTTGATGGGCGAACCCAGCCCCAGCATGCCGAGCTGGTGCGAAAGAATGCGAAGCAGATCGAAATCACTGCGCGGGCCCTGAGGATCAATCGCGCGATGGGTCATCTGCACTTCGCCAGCGGTATTGGTCATCGTGCCGTCTTTTTCATAGGTGGACGCAGCCGGCAGGACCACGTCGGCGCGCTGCGCCGTTTCCGTGAGGAACATATCGTGCACCACGAGCAGATGGAGACCCGCAATGCGGTCGGGCTGCGCCGCGCCAAACGTTTTCAACGGATTCGCGCCGACCACGTAGAGGGCTTTCAGTTTTCCGCCGACCGCAGCTTCCATCATCGCGCGGGCAGTGAGGCCGGGCGTGGCGGAGATATCGCCGCCCCAGAGCTTGCCGAATCGCGCGCGCTCAGCCGCATCCGATAGGGGCGCGTAACCGGGCAAGCGGTCCGGCAGGATTCCCATATCGGCAGCGCCACGTGAATTCGAATAATCGCCCAGCGCCATGAATCGTGTTTTGCCGCCCAAGCGCGCGCTGAAGGAAACCAGATCGCGGATCGCGGTGCCTTGAATGTCCGCGCCGAACAACACCACGACATCCTTCTCTGCTTCGAGCGCGGCCTTCAGCTGCACGAGCGCTTCGGTGGTCTTCGCGTCGAACTGCCCTTTCTCGTTTGCGACCCAGTGGAGAGCTTGCGCTTCGGAGCCGGCCGGAACTTCGACGGCAATTTTCGCCTGTCGATGAATCTTGCTGGGGCGGCCATTGATGACGTACAGCCGTGCATTGTGGTGGCGCACACCCGTGCGAATCTGCCACGCAACGAGCGGATTCTGCTGTGTGACGTCGTTGCCGATCAGGAGCACGGCGTTCGCGTTGTAAACGTCCGCCATCGTCGCGAGCGAGTCTTTCGCGTTCGACCCAAGGGCGGCGGCGAGTCCCGCGTAGTCGGCGGTGCGGTGATGGTCGATATTGTTTGTGCCGAGCGTCACGCGCGCGAAACGGTTCAGCAGGTAATTCTCTTCGTTCGTTGTGTGATTCGAGCCGATCACGCCGATCGCGGCGGGGCCGTGCGTGTCACGCACCTGCTTGAGCCTTCGCGCGACTTCTTCGAGCGCGTCTTCCCAGCTCGCGGGTTCCAGTTTTCCATTGCGACGGACGAGCGGCTGTCGGATGCGTTCCGCGTGCGACGTGAAATCGTATCCAAAGCGGCCTTTGGCGCAGAGGAATTCGCCGTTGAAGCCGGAATGGTCGCGATTATTAGCTCGCAGAATTTCGTTGTTGCGTACGCTGAGGGTCGTCTTGCAGCCGTTCGAGCAGTGCGCGCACGGATTGCCGACGTAGGTCATCTCCCACGGGCGCGTTTGATAACGATATGTGCCGCTGGTTAGCGCGCCGACGGGGCAGATGTNNGCACTCTTCGCAAGCCAGTTCGCCCGGCTCGTTCGGCAGAATGACGGACTGCACGCCGCGCGATCCGACGCCCAAGGCTTTCACGTCCATGCCCTCGTCGCAGACGCGCACGCAGCGGAAGCAAAGGATGCAGCGCGGCGCATCGTAATAAACGAGCGGCGACCATTTTTCCTCGGGCTGATGCAGCTTTTCTTCCACGAAGCGCGTTTTGTCGAGGCCGTAGCGGAAGGTCATGGNNTCGCACACGGGGCAGTCGAGCGGATGATTCGAGAGCAAGAATTCGATCATGTCCTTGCGCGCCTTGTGCACCTGCTCGGTGTCGGTTTTGACGACCATGCCGTCGGTGGCAACCAGAGTGCACGCGGTTTGCAGCTTGGGCATTTTTTCCACTTCGACAAGGCACATGCGGCACGCGGCCTGCAGCGAGAGTCCCGGGTAATAGCAAAAGGAAGGAACTTCGATTCCCTGGGTCTTGGCCGCTTCGATTACGAGCGTCCCCGGAGACGTGGACACCTGCTGCCCGTTGAGTGTGAACGCGATCTTTTTGTCGTCCGGCATGTTGTCCTAATGCGCCCCGGCAATCATCTCAGCGGGCTTGTAGGCGCACTTCCCGTGGAGATGATCTTCAAATTCGTTCCGCCACTTTTTCACGATGCTAATTGTGGGCAGCGCCGCGGCGTCGCCAAGTGGGCAGAAAGTTCGGCCGAGCATATTCTTCGACAACTCTTCAATCAGAGGAATGTCGCTCTCGGTTCCGCCGCCTTCGTGGAAGCGGTCGAGCATCTTCCGCAGCCACGCGGTGCCTTCGCGGCACGGAATGCACCAGCCGCAAGACTCATGCGCGTAGAAATGCATGATGCGCCGCGCAACGTCCACCATGCACGTGTCTTCATCCATCACGACCGTGCCGCCGGAGCCAAGCATCGAGCCGATCTTGGCGACCGAGTCATAGTCCATTGCGACGTCAATTTCGTCTGCCGAGAGCAGCGGACAGGAACTGCCGCCAGGAATCACGGCCTTTAGTTTCTTGCCGTCGCGCACGCCGCCTGCTACTTCTTCGATCAGACGCCGCAATGGGAAGCCCAGCGGAAGTTCGTAAATTCCCGGGCGATTCACGTGGCCGGAGATCGAATAAAGCCGCGTTCCGCCGTTTTTCGGAGTGCCCAGATTCGCGTACCATTCTCCGCCCTGCCGGATAATCGCTGGCACCGTGCTGAGCGTCTCCACATTATTGATCACCGTGGGACAGCCATACAGTCCGACGACAGCAGGGAAGGGAGGACGGATGCGCGGATAGCCGCGCTTTCCCTCGAGTGATTCCATGAGCGCCGATTCTTCACCGCATTCATACGCGCCCGCGCCGGTGTGCGTGACCAGCTCAAAATCGAATCCGCTGCCGGCAATATTTTTGCCGAGATATTGTTTTGCGTAAGCTTCGGCAATTGCCGTATCCAGGATGTCGATGATGTAGCGATATTCACCGCGAACATAGATATAGCCTTTATGCGCGCCGACCGCGCGACCCGCGATTACCATGCCTTCGATCAACTGGTGGGGATCCATCTCCAGCAGAGGACGATCTTTGCAGGTTCCTGGCTCGCTCTCATCCGCGTTGCACAGAATATATTTAGGCTTCGTAGTGTCTTTGGGGACGAAACTCCACTTCATGCCCGCGGGGAAGCCCGCTCCGCCGCGCCCGCGCAGATTTGACTTCTTCACTTCGTCGATAATCTGGTCGGGGGTCATCTGCTTTAGGGCTTTTTCCAGCGCCTGATAGCCTTCATTCTTCAAATACACGTCAATCTTCGGAGAATTCGGAATTCCGAATCGCTTACTGATGACGGGTACTTCCGCGGGAAGTCGCTCGTGAAGCGACCCGGAAATGACTGGAACGGGCTTCGGCTGCTTGCCCGCCTGAAGCTGTTCGAATAGCGCGTCCACTTTGTCGGGATCGAGATTTTCGTAGAAGTCGTAATTTACCTGCACGGCCGGCGCGCCCGTGCAAGCGCCCATACATTCGACTTCTTCCAGGGAAAACGTTCCCGACGGCGAAACTTCCTTGTTGCCGATCCCGAGCCGCTTTTGCACGTGCTGGTAAAGCTCGTTGCCGCCGCGAAGCATGCAGGAAATGTTGGTGCAAACCTGAATGTGATAGCGCCCCGCGGGCTTGCGGCGCAGCATTGAGTAATACGCGAGCGTTTCCTCGACCTGGATCGTATTCAGGTCCAGGCGCTTCGCAATTTCCTCGAGAATGTCATCGCCCAAGAATCCGAACTGATCCTGAGCGTAGAGCATCATCGGAATCAGCGCCGAGCGCTTGATCGGGTAGCGGCCGATCAATTCGTTAAACTTGGTTTCAAGCTGCGGCGGCAGTTGCATGGTCCGGTTGTCGGTCATTAAGAGCTAGCGGTCTACTTCTCCAAGAACGATGTCAGTTGTGCCGATGCAGGCGACCACATCGGCGATCAGGCGGCCTTCGCACAGCTTCCGCAATGATTGTAAATTCACAAACGACGGCGTGCGGAACTTCACGCGGTAAGGTTTCGCTGAGCCATCACTCGCCATGAAAATTCCCAACTCTCCGCGCGGTGATTCGATCACTTGATACACCTCACCCGGAGGCGCCGCGAAGCCTTCCGTGAAAATCTTGAAGTGATAGATCAGGCCTTCAATCGAGGTTTTCATTTCCTCGCGCGAAGGCGGAATGATCCCCTGCACTTCGGCGCGGAAGGGCCCGTCAGGAGTAATTTTCTCCATCGCCTGGCGGATGATCTTGATGCTCTCGCGAATCTCGGCCACGCGCACCTGATACCGTGCGAAGCAATCGCCCGCGGTCTGCGTCTGCACGTCGAAGTCGAATTCCTCGTAGCTGGAATACGGAAANNGGCCGGAGACGCCCATGGCAATGGCGTCAGCCACGCTGAGGTAACCAACGCCCTTCGTGCGGCCCAGCCATATGCGATTCTTGGTCAGCAGGGTCTCGTATTCGTCCACGTGCGCCGGCAGCGGGTCGATTACACGACGCACGCGATCGATCCAGTCGGGCGGCGGTTCGAGCGCGAGTCCACCGATGCGGAAGTAGCTGGTCA
>PKUY01000122.1 GCA_003131705.1 Acidobacteriota bacterium
CCAAAGAGGCGCGCCGCCGCGCGCGCCTTGGCATAGGCCTGCCTCCACCGGCGCGCGTGATTCCTGAAAAGCGGGACAAGCTCGTGAAACATAAAAAGCGTGTTATTGACCTAATCGAGGAAGTTTAGGTACTGCGAAGATTATGTGCCGTTTTGCTCGTTAGTGGATATTCCGCGTCTTGCGCCCGACGTAATCCATCAGCAGGTATTGCCCGAGTGTGTAGGGAGTAGTGAAGTAGGCCTTGCCGCGACAAAGCTCGGTGATTTTCTGCACGAAGTGGACCAGGTTGTAATCGCTCGCAAGCATAAACGTATTGATCAGGATTCCGGCGCGCTTGCACTTCGCCACTTCTTCCATCGTCTGCGTCACCACAAGCGGATCGAGACCAAAACCGTTCTTGTAGATGCGCCCGTCTTCTAGCGTCACCGCCGACGGTTTCCCGTCCGTGATCATCACGATCTNNCTGCCGCATGTCCTTCTTCTGCTGGGACAAGATCCGTTGCGCGAGCTGTAGTCCTGCACGTGTGTTCGTGTAGTACGGACCCACCTGCACGCGCGCGAGCTTGCCGATGGGAATTTCTTCGGCGCTGTCGTGGAAAAGCACGCAGTGCAGGGAATCGCCCGGGTACTGCGTGCGTATCAGGTGCGATAGAGCCAGCGCCACGCGCTTGGCGGGCGTGAAGCGGTCCTCGCCGTAAAGAATCATGCTGTGGCTGCAATCGAGCATCAGCACCGTGGCGCAAGAGCTCTGATACTCGCACTGGTGGACCATTAAGTCGGGGTAGTCAATCTCGATGGGAATTCCAAAACCATTCCGCTGGACCGCATTGAACAGCGTTCCGCTGATATCCATGTTCAGCGTATCGCCGAATTCATAAGGCTTCGAGCTGCCGCCCGATTCTACTCCCGTGGCCAGGTCGCGCGTATCGTGCCGGCCAAAGCTGCTCTTGCCCAGCGAAGCGAGCAAATCTTTCAGTGTCTTGAAACCGAGAAAATCGAGTGCCTTATCCGTGATTTCAAAGCGCGCTTCCACATTCTGCTGGTCGCGCCCGATCTGTCCTCCCGGAGTTTCCGACGGCGGGGCAGTCACGCGCGCCGACTGCTGCTGCGTGATGAGGCCTTCCTCTTCCATGCGCTCGATAATCTGGTCGATCATGTTGCGAAGATCTTGATTTTGCGAAAGATCGGAGTTCTCGCTAAGCTTTTCGAGCAATTCTGGCGGGACCAGGTCGCCTTCCTGCAGCGCGCGCAGGATTGCTTCCCGCAGCTGGTCCATGCCCTGCTGACGCGACCGCTCCATGTCCATCTCATGGAATCCATACTGCGACTCAAAACCGCTCTGGAGGAAAAAATTCGAGAGCCGGTCCATCAGGTCCTGAAGGTCGATATCGTCCGCGGCCCCTGGAGCGTAACGCGAATATTTCGTGTATTTCATTTTGTTTTACCGGTATACAAGATCGCCCACAAACGGCGATTACCGTCAAAGATCAATTAAACTGTCGGAAAGGCATCCGGCCGGACGGTTCCCGCGGATCGCGAGGCTCCGGCGTTTTGCGGGCGTCGGCGAAATATCCGCGCTCTTCGCTGCGGCTGATTCGCTTCTGCGCCCACAACCCTTCCAGGATGAACTCCGCAGCGCTCGTCTGAATCGCCGCATCGTCCTTGGAACGCACTCCCAGCGCTTCCAGATGCTCGAATAGCCCCTGAATCTTTTTGAGCTGGGCCAGGAGTTCGGTGCTCGAAGCGTTCGCCGGCACTTTTAGTTCGCCGCCGATTTCGAACCACTGCACCACCGCTTGAAAATTCACATTCGCGAAGTACTTGGAAAACGTTTTGCCGATAGCGGCCCGGATCAGCTCCCGCGCGATGTTCTCGGCGCCGCGCATTTCGCCTTCGTATTCGAGCTCGAATTTCCCGGTCATCGCCGGAATCGCGGCATAGACATCCGCCACGCGCGCTACCACTGCCGAATCGTGGCTCCGTACCGCCCGCTGCTCCGCGCTGCTCAGCACGTTTTCGAGTGTGCTGATCGGCAGGCGCTGGCTCACGCCCGACCGTCGGTCGACGCGCTTGTCCTCGCGCGCCTGGAATGCCACTTCTTCCACAATTTCGCGAACGTACGTCGGAACCTCAACCCGGCGCTTGCCTTCACGCTTCGTCCAGGACTCCTGCTCCGTGATCGACATCCCCTCCGCGAGCNNATCCGATGCGGTCCTTGAGCGGAGTGATAATTTTCCCGCGCGCCGTGTAGTCTTCGGGGTTCGCGGTGAAGACAAGCAATACGTCGAGCGCCATTCTTAGCGGATAACCCTTAATCTGAATATCGCCTTCCTGCATGATGTTGAACAAACCCACCTGAATTTTCCCGGCGAGGTCGGGCAGCTCGTTGATGGCAAAAATGCCGCGATTCGCCCGCGGCAGAAGCCCGTAGTGAATCGTCATCTCATCGGAGAGATTCCGGCCGCCGCGCGCCGCCTTGATCGGATCCACGTCGCCGATCATGTCCGCAATCGTGACGTCGGGAGTCGCCAATTTTTCCACGTAACGCTGTTCGCGGGAAAGCCATGCAATTGGCGTAGCATCGCCGTCCGCAGCGATTCGTTCCCGGCAGCTCTTGCAAATGGGCTTATAAGGACTGTCATTGATCTCACAGCCCGCGACCACAGGCACCTGCGGATCGAGGAATCCCATCAGTCCGCGGAGAATACGCGACTTTGCCTGCCCGCGCAGCCCGAGCAAAATAAAGTGGTGTCGCGAAAGCACGGCGTTAATGATCTGCGGAATCACCGTATCGTCGTAGCCGTAAACACCGGGGAAGAGCGGCTCGCCTTTCTCCATTTTCTGTAGGAGATTTTCGCGCAGTTCCTGCCGGGTTGTCCGTTGCGCCATTTTTTCTTCCGACCATGCACTGCGGCGAAGCTCGCCGAGATTTTTTGGTTGTGGGCTCATTCGGTCACCGGTTCCTTATCAAGACGCGACGGCTACTCTTGCAGTGGTCCAACGCCATTATAGCGTGGAACGCTGCTCGCACTCATAACTTGGATTTGCGCGCCCCGGGGCGAGTTGCCATGAATAGTCGGCAGGCGGTCAATTCAATGCGTGGCCGTTACCGCCCGCGCGCTTGCGGGCGCGCTGTCGCTCCGCCAGCTTGGGAAGGAAAAGATTCAGCCAGGCGAGGACGAGTTCTTGCCGTTCGCTTTCGGAACGGCTTTCGAGCAGCGCCTGCTTCTTCTCAAGTTCCATCGGCAGGAAGGATGCCAGGTGGTAGGCGAGCGTGGCTGGCTCATTTCGCACCGCAACAACCCACGGCCGTCGGAAAAGAAGCTCATGGCAACGCTCGAAAAGCGCCACGTGCCGCTCTTCTTTCTCTGCATCGGCTGGCGAGGGAATGTCCGTCACATACTCGACGGTACCCTCGTAATACTCCTTCTCGTCGAGCAGTTCCGTGAGACGGAAGACAGCGCGGCCCTCCGTCACGATGTCCATTCGACCGTCCGGATAATCCTTCACTTTACTGAGAATCTCCGCCGTGCAACCGAAAGTTGCAACCGCCTTGTCCAAGGCCAAAATCATTCCAAATTCCAATTGTTCTTGCAGGCACCGCTCGACCATCACCTTGTACCGTGGCTCGAAGATATGCAGTGGAAGATGCATGCCGGGAAGCAGAACCATGTCAAGAGGGAACAGCGGAATCCGGTTTGGTCTCAGCATGTAAGCCGTCCACCGCCGGTGAAAGAAACTAGCGCAGCATTGTCAGCGCTGCCTGCATTTCATCGCGTGCATGCATGTCGCCCGACTTTTGCGCGACTACGATCCCGTCCGACAGAATCTTGCGCGCCTCTTCCAGCCGCCCCAGGCGCGACAGGAGTTGGCTATATTGGAAATACCCCGCGCTGTACTCTGCATTGGTTTCGAGTAGTTTTTCGAAGTGGGCGGCGGCAGCCGGGTCGTCCCCCAGTTTCACGCACTCGAGCGCCAGGCCATATCGAGCAAATGCGTCGGTAGGTTTCTGTGCGACGAATTGCTCGAGCATTTCGCGGCGGGACTTTTGTGTGGGGGGCATGGGGTGAGCCGCCATTATAGCGATCCCGGGAGGTACGTGCCAGTCGTGCTAAGGGCGCACAAATGGGCTCGGGCTCCGCCACGCGGGTAGCAGGGACCGCTCATCACCCTAAGTTGTCGCTCTTCAGATACGTGCTCACGGTCTCGGCGGTGTGAAAACCCTGCTCAACACACATCCCAATCGAGGGCCCGGTAAGGTAGTTGCCCGCAAAATACAGCCCCGGAGTTGCACTTTCCCCTTCGCGAATCGCCTCTACGATGTGGCCGTGCCCCAAATTGTATTGTGGCAGAGCCTTCGAATGCTTCCACACCGTGCATGCGATCGGCTGGCCCACGATCCCAAGAATCCGCGAGTTTTCGTCCTCGACGATCGCGACGATAGTCTCGTCCGGCTTCTCGACCATCTCCGGGTCGGTGGCGCCGCCGAGAAAGCTCGTGATTGCCATCTGTCCTTCAGGCGCGCGTCCCGGAAAAAGCGACGAGTTCCACACGATGCCCAGCGTCCGATGTTCTTCGCTTCGCGGGATCAAGAGGCCGAAGCCATCGAGCGGCGCTTTGGCTTGGTTCGCGTAGTATCCCGACGCCACTACGGCGACTCCCGCGTACGCGATCCCTGAAAGCGCATGAGATAGCGTCGGCGAAACTGGCGCGATGAGATGCGAAGCCACGTAAGCCGGCGTCGCCACTACGACTACGTGCGCGCTCAGCGTTTCTCCGCGCCCCTCAAACACAGAATTTACCTGATAGCGAGCGCAGCCTGCAGCGTCCAACTTCCTCACCTCGTCCACGCGCGCGCCCATTCGCGCGCGGTCACCAAGCCTGGCTGCCATCGCCCGTGTCAGCGTGCCCACGCCGCGGCGGAACGAGCACAGAGGCGGCGGGCCCTTTTTCGTGCCTTTCCCACGAGACTTAATCGCGCCTCGCACTATGCTTCCGTATTCTCGTTCCCACTCATCCAGTGACGGAAATGCCGCCCGCAAGCTCAGCTTTTCGGGATCACCCGCATAGACTCCCGAAACAAATGGCGCGACCAGATACTCCAGAATTTCGTGCCCGAACTTCCGCCGCACGAATGACGCGACCGATTCCTCTTCAGTCGGCGTTCTTGTTTTACGAAATGGCTCCGAAAGAATCTTCCAACGCGCAGCCGCACCCAGCAGGGAACTGCCCAGCATGGCTTGGGGCGACATGGGGACCTTCTGCAAGCGGCCGTGCCGCAGCACGAACCGCGGAGCCCGCGCGTCGGCCATGCACAGCTCATTTTCAATTCCGAGTTCCCGGATCAGTTCGAGGAGTAGGTCGGTGCCCTGGAAACTCTGTGGTCCGGACTCGAAGAGGAACCCGTCTTCTTCCACCGTGCCGATAAGCCCGCCCGGGCGTTCGCCCTCGTCGAGCAGGGTGACGGGAACCCCGAGCTGGCGCAGCCGCAGCGCGCATGCGAGGCCTGAAATGCCCCCGCCCAGCACCACGACTTGTTCTGGATTGGCCATGCTCGTTAGTTTGCTAGAGAGTCTTGGAGAAAAGGCGCTTCTGATCCATCTGTTGCTCGTGCAAATATCGGTCGAAAACCATGGCGACGTTGCGAATAAAGATTCGGCCCAGCGGTGTGACGCGAATCTCGCCGGAATCGAGCGTCACAAGTCCGTCCGCTGCCGGCTCTTCCAGGCGCACGATCTCCTCGGCGAAATATTCGTCGAACGCGATGGAGAACTCTTGTTCGACCTCGCGCTTTGGGATTACCGTGTGGCAGAGCAGGCGGCCGATCACGGCCCTGCGGAGCCTGTCGTCTTCCGACATCCGGTAGCCGCGCATTGTCGCAATCCCACGTTCCCCAACGGCCGTCTGGTACGCGGGGACCTCACGCCGATTTTGCGCGTAGGCTTCGCCAATAGAGCTGATCGCGCTCGCCCCCATTCCATATAAGTCGGCACCAGCTTTCGTCGTATATCCCTGAAAGTTGCGATGAAGCGTGCGATTCTGCTGTGCCGCGGCGAGTTCGTCTCCCGGCCGCGCGAAGTGGTCCATTCCGATGTAGATGTAGCCGCCATTGAGAAATCTTTTGAGGCCCGCGCGAAAAATGTTGAATTTCTCCGCGCCTTCCGGCAAATGGCTTTCAAACGAACCTTGCTGTTTTCTGAGCCACGGAACATGTGCGTAGCTGAACATAGCCACGCGGTCGGGCACGAGAGTCAGCACCTGATCGATCGTGGCCTTAAAGCTCTCCACTGTTTGGTACGGCAAGCCGTAAATCAAATCGACGCTCAGGCTTTCAAATCCCAGTTCGCGCGCGATGAGGATCAGATCGCGCGTCATTCCGTAGGGCTGCACGCGACGAATCGTCTCCTGCACCTTCGGATATNNGCGCGAATGAAAAGCGCTCGCGGGTATATTCAAAAAGATCTTCCATCTGCGCGGGAGTGAGATACGTCGGCGTGCCCCCGCCCCAGTGGAACTGAATCACGGATCGCTTCTTCGAAACCATCCGCGCAACGTGATCGATTTCGCGCTTGAGCGACGCGAGATAGGGAATCGCCACGCTCTTGTCCTTTTGGATCGACACATTGCATCCGCAAAAAAGGCAGAGCTTCTCGCAGAAGGGGAGATGCATGTAAAGAGAAAGAGGCGTACCGCGTGTGTCCGCAGTCGCGTAGGATTCCTCAAGATCGTTCGGGCCGAAATCATCCCGCCAGACGGGCGCGGTCGGATAACTTGTATAGCGCGGCCCGGGCCGATTGTACTTCGAGAGAATCTCATCGGAGATCTGCCCGATCTCGAATCTCTCGGCCGGTTTTGTCTTCGCGTCCGCCATTGTTCCTGTGAATCGTCTCTATGTTTGCGAAGCCGTCGCTAAGCCTCGCGGGCTGTCGGCTCGGGCATCGCTGTCACTGCGGTTTGTCCCGCCTCAACAAAAGCTCTGGCGTTTTCTACGGGCGTATTTGGCAGAATGCCATGTCCGAGGCTCAGGATATGCCCTTCGCCGCCGGTTTTCGAGATAGCTTCCCGAGCCGCCTGTCGAATACCAGTTTCATCGCCCAGCAAGACATTTGGATCTACGTTTCCTTGCAGCGCCACGCGTCTTCCGAGCTTCCGTCGCGCCTCCGCAAGATCCGTGTTCCAGTCCACGCTCAGCACATCGGCGCCAGAATTCGCCAGGCTTTCCAGGTGCCGCGCGGAACCTTTCGCGAAAAGCGTTTTCGGCACGCCGTTCTTGCCAAGCCCTTCAAAAACCATCTGCGTCGCGGGAAGTTCGAACGCATCGTACTCGCTAGGCGCAAGTTCTCCCGCCCAGGTGTCGAAAAGCTGAATCACCGACGCTCCTGCGGCGATCTGCATCTTTAGGTATTCAGTCGTCATCCGCGCAATGCGTTCGAGCAATTCGTGCATGACTTTTGGAGCATCGTGCAGCATCTGTTTGGCGTGCGAAATATCGCCCCGCGTGCGTCCCTCAATCATATAGCAGGCCAGCGTCCAGGGCGCGGCCGCAAAACCGATCAGCGGCACAGTCGGCCCGACCTCTTTGCAGATGGCCCGTATGGCATCGCCAACGAATCGCGTTTCTTGCTCCGGGTCGAAGTCGCGCAGCTTGCGGACTTGTTCTGTGCAGCGCACCGGGTTTGACAAGACCGGTCCAGAGTCCGGCACGTCGAGTGGCATGCCCATCGCCTCGGCCACTATCAAAATGTCAGAGAACACAATCACTGCATCCACACCCAGCCTGCGGAACGGCTGAATGGACACTTCCGCCGCGATNNTGCATATCTCCAGAAAACTATGCCGCGCTCGCACGGCCTGATATTCGGGAAGGAACCGCCCGGCCTGGCGCATGATCCAAACCGGCACTCGCGGGACCGGCTCGAAACGGCAAGCGCGTAGGAACAGATCCTTCTTGTTTTCGTGGCTTTGTGGCATCGATTGGGAGCTGCTTCCTCATCATAGCAGAAGCTCGCCGCGCGCTGCATGGCTCGGGCGGGGTCTCCGCCGGGATAGCTACTTACCGAGCGCCCTCCGCTACCGCCCGAGAGACCATCTCGCGGTTTGGAGCTATAATCCTACAAATGGAGAGCTTGCACCCTTCATGCTGAATCACATGGGCTACTTGAGTCTGGCGCTCTACGCCGCGAGCTTCTGCTGCTACGCGAGAATTCTGTACGCCCCGAATCTCTGGCTGGGGCGCGTCGCGACGCTTCTCCTTGCGGGCGGCATCCTGCTCCACTATTTCGCGCTACTCGAACGCTCTCACGGCATGCACACGGTCCCGTACGACGATCTTTTCGGTTCCATGTCGCTTTTCGCGTGGCTCCTGGGCGTGACCTATCTCGGTCTAGAAATATTTCACCGCCAGCGCTCGGTAGGAGCGCTGGTGACTCTTCTGCTGGTCGCCTGGATCGCTGTCCTCGGCTTTCTCGCGCCCCACGAAATTCCCGCTCCTCCGCGTGCGCGTGGGCCGCTCTTCGCGCTTCACATCACACTCAACATCTGGGCTTACGCAGCGTTCGCGCTGTCGTTTGTATTAAGCCTCGTCTATCTTATCCAGGACCGCGTTCTGCGTTCCCATCGCCTGGGCGCGGCGTTCTGGCGTTTTCCCGCGCTCGACGTTCTCGATCGCATGGCTCGCAGCAGCGTCTGTGTGGGACTCGGCGCCCTCTGCGTTGGCGTCGTCAGCGGTTTGGTCTGGGAGCATCGGCTCACCGGCGCGTATTCCTGGGGCGATCCGAAAGTAATTGTGACGCTCGCGATTGTCGCGATGTACGTCGTCTACCTGCATCTTTCGCGCAGCTTGAATTGGCGCGGCGCTCGCGCAGCCAAGATTTGCGCCCTGAATTTCGCCATCGTGCTTTTCAGCTACACGTTTGTGAATCTCTACCTCACGAGATTCCACCGCTTCTTCTAATGGCCACAATATCCAAATCGAAAAATCCCGCAGCCAACCGGACGACCGGCAACATTCAAGTCGCGCTGCTCGGCTGCAATCATCGCACCGCTCCTGTCGAGCTTCGCGAGCGCGTCGCGTTTACTTCTGAGCAAGCTTTGGACGCGGCAGGCGAGCTGCGCCGCCGCGGGATTCTCGAAGAAGTGGTTGTCGTGTCCACCTGCAATCGCAGCGAGCTGTACGGAGTCCCCGGCGAGCCTGGAGCGGCAGTCACCCAGGCGATGGAAGACTTCCTCACGTCGTATCACCGTATCCCGCGCTCGGAAATCGAGGGACGCACCTACCGCTGGGTCGGGCCTGACGCCGTCCGCCATCTTTTCCGCGTCGCGGCAGGTCTCGACTCGATGCTGCTGGGCGAAGCCGAAATTTTAGGCCAGCTTCGCACCGCGTACGGCCGGGCTCTCGAACACGGTTCCACCGGCCCCGTGTTGAATCGCGCGTTTCAGGGCGCGCTCGAAGTGGGGAAGCGCGTCCGTGCGGAAACCGAAGTCGGTGCGCGCCCCATGTCCGTGGCTCTCGCCGGTGTAAAACTCGCCGAACGCGTATTCGGAAATCTCAAAGGTCATTCCGCGCTAATCGTCGGCGCGGGAGCTGTCGCTGAGCAGGTCATCGAACATCTACGCCATCGCGGCATCGGCAGCCTGCGCGTCGTGAACCGATCCTATGACCGCGCCGCCGAGCTTGCCGGCCGTATGGGTGGCGAGGCGGTTGCGTGGGAGTCGCTCGAAACCGTTCTGCACGCGCCAGATATTATCGTCACCTCCGTTGGCGCCGTCGGTCCAGTCCTCACGCGCGATATGCTGGAACGCGCTCTCGCCGCGCGTAGTGGCCACCCGGTTTTCGTCGTCGATCTTGGCGTCCCACGCAACGTCGCCCCGGAAGTCGCGGGACTCTACAATTTGTATCTCTACAACATCGACGATCTCGGCGAAATTGTGGAGCAAAACAAGCGCGCGCGCGAAGCTGAAATTCCCCGCGCCGAAGCGCTGGTCACCGAACACCTCGCGAAATTCGAATCCTGGCGCGCCGCGCTCGAGGCCGGCTCCATTGTGGACGACCTTCGCGGACGCTTCCGCAAACATCGCGAGGTGCTCCTGCGCGAGCGTCTCGCTGAAATGAAAAATATCTCGCCCGAGGAGCACCAGCGCATTTCCGCCATCACCGAGGAATTGATCGAGCGCGTGCTGGACGATCCCGCGCAGCGCGTGCGAAATGGCGGAGCCATGCGTGGCCGCCTCGGCGCCATTGAAGCCGTGCGCCATCTCTTTGGCCTCGATCTTGAGAAGGAACGCGGGAAAGCTGAACAGCGCGGCGAGCGCGAAGAGGGCGAGGACCGCGAGTGAAGCCTCTGCGAATCGGTACGCGCGGCAGCACGCTCGCTCTCTGGCAAGCGAACCACATTGCCGATCTGTTGGCGCGTCTCCACGGCGTCGAAACCGAACTCGTTCGTATTCGTACTTCCGGGGATCGTCTTCAGTCCGCCTCCGTCGCGCAGATTAATGCCGCCATCGGAGCCGAATCGGGTGCCAAGGGAATCTTCATCAAAGAATTGGAAGAGGCGCTCCTTGCGGACACGGTTGATCTCGCCGTTCACAGCATGAAAGACGTTCCCACGGAGATTCCAGATAGCCTAGCCTTCTCGGCCATCACGCACCGCGAAGACCCCCGCGATTGCCTGATTTCTCTCCAGGGCCGCACTCTGAATAATCTGCCGCCCGGCGCGCGCGTCGGCACTAGCAGTCTCCGCCGCCAGGCGCAGATCCGCCACCATCGCCCCGATCTCGAAGCCGTTGATCTGCGCGGAAATGTCGACACGCGCTTGAAAAAACTAGATGCCGGTGAATTCGACGCCATCGTCCTCGCCATGGCAGGCGTGAACCGCCTCGGCGCAACCGGTCGCGTCACCCAAGTTCTGAAAGCGGACGTCATGCTCCCAGCCGTCGGACAAGGTGCTCTCGGAATCGAAACTCGCGCGGCTGATGCCAGAACCTCCGAGATGGTCGAGGCTCTCGACGACCCCGAAACGCGTGCGTGCGTCACCGCCGAACGCGCCCTGCTGCACGAACTTCAGGGCGGCTGTCAGGTGCCGCTCGGCGCATGGGCACACTTCGCTGGCGGGGAACTACTAATCGAGGCCGCGGTTTTTTCAGTAGACGGCAAGGAAGTCGTTCGCGGCGAAGAACGTGGGTCGCCTGCAGATGCCGCCGGAGCAGGGAAACGGCTGGGGAAAGTTTTGCTCGAGGCCGGCGCGGACAAACTCTTGCGTCTCAGCGGAAGATCGGTCGGTCAGCTATGACGAACGCGGCTGACAATCCGCTGGCAGCCAAGCGCATCCTCGTTACCCGCGCTCCCGAACAGGCGCAGGCCCTGATCCATGAGCTGCATCGATTTGGTGCCGAAGTTATCCTGCTTCCGGTTGTCGCTTTCGAGGCCCCGCAGGATTCCGGTCCGCTTGACCATGCGCTCCGAGAACTTTCCACCTTCGATTGGGTTCTGTTCACCAGTCAGAATGCGGTACGATTTGTTTCCAGTCGTCTCGATCAGCTCGGCCTGCGAAGGCCCGGTCCGGAAAAAATTGTTCAGCGGACCGCGGCCGTGGGCCTGACGACGGCGGAAGTAGCCAAACAACAAGGATTTCCAGTGGATTACGTAGCTACCGATCACACCGCGCACGGACTCGCCAACGAGCTGCAGGGTTCGGTGAAGGGCCGCAAAGTTCTGTTGCCGCGCAGCGATCGCTCCGGTAACCACATCGCGGACGCACTGCGCGAAAGCGGCGGCCTGGTCACCGACGTCATCGCCTATCGCACCGTTGCGCCGGAGGAGCCCGACCAGACCATTCTTGACCGCATCCGCGCCGGCGAAGTCGACGTAATTATCTTCGCCAGCCCGTCCGCCTTTCACAACTTGGCTGGTTTCCTCGGTGTAGGAGAACTCATTAAGCTCGCCGAAAATATTCAGTTCGCTGCCATCGGCCCCACTACCGCGCGCGCCATGCGCGAATCGGGGGTGCGCGTGCACATCGAGGCGGAAGAAGTCTCCGCCGCCGGCCTCGCAGACGCGATCGTGAAGCATTTCCGCGACCGCGCCATTCCTCCGAGGCAGATATGACATTTCCTATCCATCGTCCGAGGCGATTACGCCGCTCCGAAGCATTGCGCGGATTTGTCCGCGAGACGCATCTTTCGACCAACGGCCTGGTCTATCCAATGTTCGCTTGCCCTGGCAACAAAGTGCGAACGGAAATCAGTTCCATGCCGGGCGTTCATCAGCAGTCACCGGACCAGATTGTCGAGGAGTGCAGGGAAGTGGCCGGTTTCGGCATTCCCGCCGTCATTCTCTTCGGCCTGCCCGAGCGCAAGGATGAGACCGGCTCCGAATCTGCGTCTGCCCAGGGTGCCGTGCAACGTTCCATCGAAGCCATCCGCAAGGCGAAACTGAATCTTCTCGTCATTACCGACGTCTGCCTCTGCGAATACACCAGTCACGGACACTGCGGCGTTGTGGAAGGCGGCGAAATTTTGAACGATCCGAGCGTCGCACTCCTCGCTAACGCTGCTCTTTCGCACGCGCGTGCCGGAGCGGATATCGTCGCGCCGTCGGACATGATGGACGGTCGTGTCGCCGCGATTCGCAACAAGCTCGACGAAAACAACTTTCAGGATGTAGCGATCCTTTCCTATGCGGCAAAATATTGCTCCGCGTTCTACGGCCCGTTTCGCGAAGCGGCGCAATCCGCGCCGCAGTTTGGCGACCGCCGCAGCTACCAGATGGATCCCGGCAACGCGCTGGAAGCTATGCGCGAAGTCCTCGCCGACATCCAGGAAGGCGCCGACGCGGTGATGGTGAAGCCCGCCGGTCCGTACCTCGACATCGTCTCGAGGGTGAAGGCCGAGACGGGCTATCCGGTAGCCGCGTACCAGGTGAGCGGCGAATACGCGATGATCTGCGCCGCCGCTGAGCGCGGGTGGATAGAAAAGGAGCGCGTGATGATGGAGTCGCTGCTCGGCATCCGCCGCGCTGGCGCGGATTTCATCGTCACTTACTTCGCGACCGAGGCCGCGAAGCAGCTCTGATTCCGCGAACGAAACTTGAACGGATATCCAGGCCGTAGTATAATTAGACGATTGGCTAATTAACTAACTAATCATGAACGACGTTTTTCGCGCACTGTCTGATCCCACCCGGCGGGAAATCCTCGAGCTGCTTCGCTCAGGACCGCGCACATCCGGGGAGATCGCCGAAAAGTTCAGCACCAGCTGGGCGACCATCTCGCGTCACCTGAGCGTGCTCAAGGACGCAGAGCTGATCCTGGCCGAGCGGAACGGACAGCACATCGTGTACGAGCTGAACACGACTGTGTTTCAGGAAGTGGTCGAGAATCTCATCAAGTGGCTTCGGCCGCGGAGACCAAATGCGTAAATGGATCCCATTGCTAATCATCGCGGCAGCGGTCGTCGCATCGGCGGTCGTCTATCCGAGGCTTCCCGAGACAATACCTACGCACTGGAACATGGACGGACAACCGGATGGCTGGAGCAGCCGGGCTTTCGGTGCGTGGATAACTCCAGTGATTCTGCTCACCATGTGGGGGTTCGTACGTGTCCTGCCGGCAATCGATCCGCGAGGGGCCAACTACGCCAAGTTCGGCGACGCGTTCGAAGCCATCATCGACTCGTTGATGCTGTTTCTGCTCGGCATGCACATTCTCCTCCTGCGAGCGGGGCTTGGTCATCCGGCTCCGATGCAGCGTGTAGTTCCGTTCGGGGTTGGAATTCTCCTGATCGTGATCGGGAATCTGCTTCCGCGTGCGCGGCCGAATTGGTTTGTGGGTATCAGGACTCCGTGGACGCTCTCGAGTGACCGCGTCTGGGAGAAAACGCACCGCTTTGGCGGACGAGTGTTCGTTGCAGGCGGGCTCCTCATCACCATAGCGGCGTTGCTGTGGGCACAGTGGGTCCACGTAGTCCTCATTGGGGTTGTGCTCATCGCCATATCGTCAGTGGTCATCTACTCCTATCTCGAATGGAAACGGGAGCAGTCCCCGGCAAGCCCTGCCAGCTAAGGCGGTTTGTCACGTAGAGCGCGCCACATCGAACTCGTTCATATCAGACTCTGTGGGCGCGACAATCGAACTCATTCTCAAAGGTCCATGAAATCCATCAGCTTCTTCTTGCTTTCGTCATTGGCCGCACTTTCGCTCGACTCGATCCTTGTGACGCCGGTGTGGGGTCAGACAACGGGCGCAGTCGGCGGTCCACCTCAGGCTGCGACGGCGGCGGCGATCGACACCGTTCCGCCGAAAACCGTGATCGAAACGCCGTTCACGATTCAAAGTGGGACGCTGACGCTGCCCGGCACTCTTACGCTCCCCGCCAAGTACAGCCGCAAGATCCCAGTCGCGCTGATCGTGGCCGGCTCCGGACCCACGGACCGGAATGGCAATTCCGCCGGCGCGTTGAGGGCGCAGAATAACTCGAATCTCTACGCCATCCTCGCCTGGCAACTGGCCAACGCCGGCATTGCGTCCGTTCGCTACGACAAGCGAGTGATCGGCGACAATCTCCGGAAAGTGGATCTGCCCTCGACCTCGATCGACGATTTCATCGCCGACGCAATCGCGGGCGCGAGAAAGCTTGTCGCCGACCGGAGGTTCTCGAAGGTCGTTCTGATCGGACACAGCGAGGGCGCGGAGCTGGTTCTTCAAGCCGTGAATCGCGGCGCGCCCGCGGCTGGAATCGTGATGATGTCGGGGGCGGGCAGGCCGATCATGCCGGTACTGCGGGAGCAAATCTCCAAACAGCTTCCACCCGCGGAAATCGTAAAATGGGACTCGGCAGCAGCCCGGTACCTGCGCGGCGAGGATCCGGGAGATGTTCACCCTGGCCTCAGGTCGTTGCTGCAGCCGACGAATCGCAAGTTCATGCAGAGCTGGGTGAAGTACGATCCGGCCGCCGAGATCGCGAGAGTCAAAGTTCCGGTGCTGATCGTCCAGGGCGGACGAGACATTCAAATCAGCGAGGCCGACGCGCGCGCTCTCAAAGCGGCGCAGCCAGCAGCGAAACTGGTGCTGATTCCAGCCGCCAACCACGTTTTCAGAGCGGCCAACACCGATGACCGCATGGTGCAGATGAAGCTTTACGTTGATCCTACGATTCCGGTCGTTCCCGAGCTGACGCCCGCGATCGTCGACTGGATTGGCAAACTGAAATAATCGTTTGGCCAGCGCAGTGGGCTGTTTGCCTGCGAAGGGCGTACCGGCCTGGGCGGGGGCGCGCTAGTCCCCGCGCGGTTAAATTGTACGCTCCCCAACGAACTACCTGAAAATGCGCTATAGGCTGTTCCCCGGCACCGACATCAAGGCGAGCGAGGTCGGCTTCGGCACCTGGACCCTCTCCACTGGCTGGTGGGGCGAGAAGACCGACGACGAAGCGGTGGAGATGCTCCGCGCGGCTCACTCGGATTTCGGCATCAACTTTTTCGACACCGCCGACACCTACNNAAGCAGTTGGCGCGTGCGTTCGGCGGAAAGCGGGGCGACGTGCTGTACTCGACGAAGATCGGATACGACATCTATGATCCCGCCGCGCAGTCGGCGCGTCGCGGACAGAGCGAGCTGCCGCAGAAGTTCGATCGCGACTACATGCGCTTCGCGCTCGACAAGTGCCTCGAGCGGCTAGAGACCGACCACGTCGATGTCCTCCAGCTTCACAACATCAAGATGGAGCACG
>PKUY01000424.1 GCA_003131705.1 Acidobacteriota bacterium
CAAACCGCCCAACTCAAATGAAAATGCTCACTAAATTCCATGAATACTGGTCTCAAACTCATTGACACGCGCCGGAACTGGCCCGGAGACGCGAACTGGAGCAAGCCTACAATCACATTCCCAAACGTGAACGGGTGCCGCTCTTATCGAATGCCGCTGATGTTTGGCTGGCTGGCAAGACGGGCCTCGCCCCGAAGAGCACAGAGCGTTACGGGCAGTGCATCCCGCATCTCAAAGAGGAATTTGGGAAGCGCCTAGTGTGCGACATAGACGCGAACGACGTTGCCGAGTATCAGCGGAAGCGCCTTACCGCTGGCGTCTCGAATCGCACCGTGAATTACGAGGTAGGCTCGTTGCGGGGAATTCTTCGGCAATTCGGCCTGTGGGGGCCAATCGCAGACCGCGTGCGGGCGTTGCCTGAGCGTCACGACGTAGGCCGGGCCGTCAGTGCGGGAGACGAAGCCAAACTTATCGCAGCCGCGAGCGTGAGCCGCTCGCCTGCTCTTTTGCCGTTGCTCCTGCTCTCGCTCGACACAGGAATGCGCACGTCGGAAGTTCGGGCTCTGCGACATCTGGACCTGAAGCTCACGTGGGTCAACGGAAACATTGCCAGCGGTGAAGTCATCGTGCCAAAGAGCAAGACGGCGGCAGGAACGGGCCGCTTGATTCCCTTTACGCGCCGTGTGTGCGCGTGCCTTAGCCTGTGGCTTTCCCGCTTCCCTGAGGTCGCACCGGAGAGTTTTGTCTTTCCGTTCTACCAAGTGGGCATCGGCGGCAATTCTCGCACGGTGGAGGTTTACGACGTGGACCTAGAGCGTCCAACGGGTTCGTGGCGCAAGGCGTGGCTCGGTGCCTGCAAGAATGCCGGGGTACGCTACCGCTGGCATGATCTACGGCACACGTTCGTCTCCCGGTTGGCCGAGAGTGCGACTATCAGCGAACAGACCATCCGCTCACTTGCGGGACATGTCAGCCGTCAGATGCTGGAACACTACAGCCACATCCGCTCGCAAGCGAAGCAAGCCGCAATTCGCTGCCTCGAAGAGCAGCCGAGCGCGTTAGTTTTGGAGGAGACAGGGCACAAAATTGGGCACACTGACGCGAGCGAGCCGACACTCGCCGAGGCTAACTCACTGGAAACAAATGGTGGGCCCGCAAGGATTTGAACCTTGGACCAACGGATTATGAGTCCGCTGCTCTAACCAGCTGAGCTACGGGCCCCACGTGTGTAACCCAGTGATTCTATATCATTTGTGAGAATTGCGCGGAGCATTCGGATGCACCGAAAATGGTGCAGTGTAGTAAAATCGTAGTACTTTTGAAGCAGGTCTGTTCATTTCTCGCGGCGGCAAAACCTCGATTTCAAAGTCGAAAGCGTAGTTTCCGATAATCCGACGCAATATAAAGGGGCGCCCCTTTTGGAGTAGGTTTTGAGTGTCGGCTCGAACCCACTACAAAGGAGCGCCCTCCATGGACAGCGTGAAGTATATCGGGATGGATGTTCACAAGGAAGCGATCTCGATCGCGGTTCTAAATTCCTCTGGCAAGCTGGTGATGGAATGCACGATCGAAACCAAGGCCATTACCATTCTCGATTTTCTCAAAGGGTTGCGCGGAAGCCTGCACGTCACCTTTGAAGAAGGCACCTGGGCTGCCTGGTTGTATGACCTGATCAAGCCGCACGTGACCTTAGTAGCGTCCCGAGATCACCGAGCGTAAGGCGAGGACAATCCTGCTCAATGGGGCGGGCTGGACGGCAAGAAAAAATCCGGCCACAGGAGAAGTGTTTTCTTCTTGACTCCTTTTATAGTCAGAACTAATCGGGAGTTAATTCTGCGAGGTAAGGAGACACTCGTGGCTCATGGCGATCAGGAGATGCCCGTCTGGGACCCCGTGTTCGACACCATGAGCGGAGGACATGAAGAATCGTTGCTTTGCGGGTCTCGAACATGAATAAGTACTTGGAGTCGCTGCAGGCGAACTAGCAAATAGTTTCACACTTGGGTTCGCTTTGTCTGGGGATTCCGGGCTGCTTAGTAATACAAGCAGGACTTCGTTTCTCCGAGTTTTAAGCCAGGCCCTTGGTTAAAAAGATCTTATGGCCAGGATCACGTCCAAGAGAAAGGCCGTATTCGACGTCGAGAACTACCTGAATACAGCCGGGATCGCTAGGAGGGTTGTAACTTACCTCAAGGGACAGACTATTTTCTTGCAAGGCGGGCTGAGTGACTCTGTCCTATATATTCAAAAAGGTGGGGTGAAACTCACGATTGTTGCCCCTAACGGAAAAGAAGCCGTCATCGCACTTTTATACGCAGGAGACTTTTTGGGGGAAGGATGCATAGCAGGTCAGTCTTTCCGCTCTGCCACTGCCACCGCCCTCGAAGCTACGACCGTCCTAATGGTAGAGAAGCAAGAAATGATTCGCGTGATTCATGAGGAACGTGCGTTCTCTGACCGTTTTGTTTCTTATATGCTCAAACGCAATGTTCGTGTTGAAGAGGACTTGACGGACCAGCTTTTCAATTCAAGCGAGAAGCGTTTGGCACGCATCCTCTTGTTGATCGCTAGATACGGAAAAGCGGAACAGCCAGAAAAAAGCGTTGCCAAGATTTCCCAGGAAACGTTGGCAGAAATGATTGGCACAACGCGAAGTCGCGTGAGTGTTTTCATGAATAAGTTTCGGAGGCTCGGCTACATCGAATACAACGGGGAGCTGCATATCAAAAGCTCGCTATTGCGGGTAATCTTTCATGACTAGGGGCTCCGCACTTATGAGACCTAAGAAAGAGAGACTCGACGAAAGAGCCAAGATGAGGCGGAAGAAAAAGGAAACAGAGAAGCAACGTACGGAAACGTTGAGAGAGACGATCCAAAAGCAAGCGAAGGCTCGCTGACGCTCACCGAGATCACCCGTCTTCTGCGACAATCCGTGATAAGTCCTCATTGATGTCCTCTTCTGGACAGGTTTGCGTCAGACCGCCTGGCGTGCAACGAGTTGCGACCCCTCAGTGGACGACACTTTCCGTTATGCTCGTCCGAAGTAAATTGGCAAATTGTGCGGCGGCCAGAGGTCGGCTGAAGAGGTAGCCTTGCCCTTCCGCGCAACGCTCGGTCTGAAGGTATGCCCTCTGTTCTCGCGTTTCGATGCCCTCGGCAACCACGAGGAGCTTGAGGCTCTTTCCCATGCTGATGATGGCTCTCACGATTGGTGAGTCATCGAGACCGGAAGTGATCTGGTTGACAAAGGACTGGTCAATTTTCAAGACATCAATGGGAAACTGCCGAAGGTAGCTGAGGCTGGAATAACCGGTGCCGAAATCATCCACTGCAAGGTTCACCCCCATAGTTTTGAGTTCTTGAAGCAGAGCGGCAGAAGATTCGGCGTCCTCCATAAGGACGCCTTCGGTGAGCTCGAGTTCGATGCCGAAGGTGTTCGACTCCTCGACCGTGACGGTGCCGTCCTTGCCGACCTTGTCNNATGGGACCAGTCCTCTGTCAGGCTGCTGCCAGCGTATCAACGCCTCGACTCCTGTGATCTCACCGGTGGTGAGATTTACCTTCGGCTGATAATGCAACAAGAACTCTTTTCGTTCGAGAGCGCGGCGCAGGTTGCCTTCGAGAGATTGCCGCTCTACGGCCTTCAGATTCATTTCGGCCTTGAAGAACTGGAAATTGTTGCGCCCCTTTTCCTTGGCGTGGTACATCGCCGTGTCCGCATTCTGGATTAGCGTTTCGGCATCCTCTCCGTCTTCCGGGTAGACGCTGATACCGATGCTGCCACCGATATGCAGGTCCTGTCCCCCGATGAAGCAGGGTGCGCAGAGTGAAAGAAGTAGTTTTTTCGCACTCGCGGCCGCGTCTTCGGGATAGGCGATCTCCGAAAGCAAGATCACGAATTCATCTCCGCCCAGGCGACTGACCGTGTCGGAACCGCGCACGCTAGCCAGCAATCGTTTTGAAACGCACCGAAGAAGGTTGTCGCCGATGGCATGGCCCAGCGAATCGTTTACGTATTTGAAATGATCCAAGTCCAAAAAGATCACTGCAACCGGTCTGTTCTGGCGGCGAGCCAAGGCAATCGACTGAGAGATCCGATCGTTGAGCAAAAGGCGATTGGGCAGGTTGGTAACAACATCGTGCTGCGCGGAGTGCGTCATTTGGAGCGACATGGCCCGCGCCGCGCTCACATCATGGAATACAATCACCGCTCCGATGACGCGGCCTGCCCGGTCATGGATCGGCGCGGCAGAATCTTCAATGGCGGACTCAAATCCGTCGCTTCGGAGGAGGACGCAATTTACAGTCAGTCCCACTGTCCTATTTTGTTCGACGGCCATCTCCAGGGGGTCTCGAGCGGCCTTGCGCGTGGCACCGTCAATAATTCGAAAGACCTCGGCGAGGGGTTTGCCAGTGGCTTCTTCGCGATGCCAACCGGTCATGGTCTCTGCAACGAGATAANNATAAGTGATTTTGCCGGAAATGTCGGTGCAGAGGACCGCGTCACCAATCGAGTTGAGGGTGACCAGGGCGCGGTCTTTTTCTACGAACAATGCATCCTCGACAGCCTTGCGTTCGATCGCATTGCGCAGTGCGCGCGGCAGTGAATAGTCGAGGTGATCCGGCAGGAGATAATCCTGCGCGCCGCGCGCGACGGCTTTTTTCGCGAGGGATTCGTTAACGTTGCCGCCGAGGATCAAAATCGGGACGTCGGGCGCCGCGATGAACAAGTTGTCAAATGTCTCGATACCGTGACTATCGGGCAGGGACAACGCGAGTAAGACGGCGGCAATGCCTTTTTTGCTTAGGCGCTCAAGACCCTCGGAAAGTTGGCGAACCCATTCCACCTCGAACGAGCCGCCGTCTGCCGCGGCGAGCGCCGCGCGAATCGCATCGGCAGCGGCCAGATCGTTTTCAATTAGAAGTATTTTGGGGGACGGTATACTTGTGGCCATCGCACACCTCACTCAGCCTCAGCCGTACTGGATCTCGGCCGGATAAAGTCCGCTCTGCGTTCCGCAAGGGCGTTTATCGGCAAACCTGAGCGTCAACATTAGAGATTATTGGGCGCAAACCACCGATTCCGCCATCCAGATAAGGACTAGCAAAGTCATCACATCGGACGAGGAAACATGAGACAACAAAAGGTACGTCCGCTCTGTAACGTTACGGACCGGACGTCGCAGTGGCTGCCGCCNNTCCTTCCATGAGAAGGCCGGTGAGAGTCAAGGCGGTTTAGTTTTCACTTATGTGGATTCTTTGCCTTTGAGCTAATCTCCGGAATCGCAGCGCAGTTATAAACATTCGATTGATGAATTCGTCCGTGGTATTGCTCCGAGCCTCGCCTATCTTTCATGCACGGAACTTTTTCGCGCCGCCTCGGACAAGTCATTTAATCGGGGCTAGCCAGGTGTCCTGATCTACGTAGGCTGTGAGAGGTGTTCCGGCCGCTATTTCAACGTTCTTGCCATGTTTGATGAGGCCGATTGGTCCGAACAGCACGACCAGCGCCACCGTTGCGCCCGTCTTGCTGTCTCCCTGGCGGCCTTTGGTCCCTCGAATTCGTAGGTGATTGCTGCCTGCTACTAAGTATTGTAGTTGGACGCTCAGGTCTCCAGGTTTTCCCATCATCCCGGCCTTTTTTGCTTTAGAGACTGTCGCCACACCATGAGCGCCCTTCGAGACGACGATGGATTCTCCCACCTTTAGGTCATCATCAAGTAGAAACTCCACCGGGTCTCCTTCGTTCGCAGTTTTCGAACTTAGATCGGACACGAATTTCAAAGAAACCGACGTACCTTCCCTAAGAAGGCATCCTGCATTAGTGCTGCAAGTCGGTTTGGTCGGGTCCGATGCTGCGCCGTCAGCAGTTGCCGTGGTGCGACGGACCGCTTCCACGGTGCCACTGGGCTTCTTGGCCTGCGCGGACAGCATTGCTTCCATTACGGATTTATCGACACCCGCATTTTTCAAATCGATAAGCGCCTGGGGAGAAGTGTCGAAGTCCGTACTACTGGACTCAATATCCTTCAGAATCAGACTTGCTTCAAAACCCTGCTTCGTCATATTAACGATGTCTGTGTTTGTGAGCGGTCTCCGCGTTTGTCCGAACGACCCGGTAACTGCACACAGACTCAGCGCCAGAAATATCAGCAAGCTTCGACGATTCATGTGCGGGACTCCTAAGGACTTCATGTTCCGGAAATTCGACCTTAAGCCTAACCTAACCGTATCAGTAGATTGACTTATTCGAGAAGTACTTGCTGAAGATTGTAAACTAGTGATTCTTCCGCATTAAATACGCTCCGTACCAGTCCTTCTTGATCTCGTTCTGAGCATCCTCCAAGGTGATTTTGTTCGCACACACCTCTTTGTGCAGTTCGTTTTCAAGCCAATCCTTCTCATGTGCGCCGGGATGCTGAGTGTAGGGTTGTGGCCAAAGATTATCTTCAGCGTCAGCACCCCCTAGTTCGCGACTGATGAGATGATCGACCTCGCAACCCTCGGTTACAGTTTTCCCCGTCTTCGTGGTCCGAGCCTTGAATGCGCATATTCCGACGCCGGGTGCCGTGCCGTATTGTCTGTAAACGTCATTTTTCATCTTTTTCGTAACGTGCCTTGCGTCGGCTCCCCATTTCGTCGTGCAGACAGTCTGTTTGTCAATGATGGCGACATGGCCGGTCGTTATGCGGGTGTCGGGCAATAAAGCGGGACCGTTTTGTCCATACTGAGCTTGTTGTGTCTGCGCTATTCCGGCAAACGCTGCGAAAGCGAAAAAGGTAAGAAGCAACTTCAGCATGCTTGCCTTCTTTCCGCTGGGATCGGTTGAAATGCCGACCCTCTGCCGAACGGCTTCTCGAAGTAGCCCGCCTGCATTCGTTTCATGGGCTCGTGCGCCCTTGCGACGAACCTACAAGTGCAACTCAGCGTGCGTCGGTCCCATAACAAAGTGCTTGTGGCTGCAGAGTTCATTCAGTCTATCGGGACCCGTGGCCGTTGTCTTTATCAGCGCCGGATGGATCCATTCCAGCGTGTTCTTGACAGCGCCGAAGCGACAGTACAAATCGACGTCCCGCGGTAGAGGACTGTGACTGCCTTTCTTCATTAGGTCCGCCATCATCTGGCAGACATACTTGTATTCTTTCCTAACCTCTTTTGGGATCCCTCATCCTCAATCCTCTCCAAGAGAATCCTCTTAGTCGCCTGATTTGTTTTGTTGGCTATCGTCGGTTTGTTTCTCCGGCATGGTTTCACTCTGCGCTAGTACTGAGGGCTGGCTCTGAGTTTCTCGTCATGGCAAAACTTGCCACGGTTAACTTCGGAATAGGTTTCTTTTCTGTAGTGGTCTGATAAAATCCCCCTCCGCTACAGAGGTGCATCCCATGCCCGATGAACTCGCACAGTCCGAAAAGAGCATGTGGGTAAAACCCATTCGGTTTGCTGTGCCCAGATTCAACGATGACGAGATCAATTCTAAGTATGATGCGCGCGAACTGCTGCTCTAACCAGCTGAGCTACGGGCCCCACTTTATTGAACGCCTCGATTTTGTATTGATTTGGCTGAATGGCACGCAGCAATTCGAACGGGACAACTCGACAACTCCCGCACGCGCATCCGCCTCTAGTAAATTCCATTCATTGTTGATATAGGACTGTTGTCATATCCTTTCTCACTGTCGGTGCTTGCCAATGCACTCTAGACAACCTGACTTGGGAGGAATGGGGATGCCCCGCGAATTTGATCAGTTCACGATCACCGATGAGGTAATCGACCGTTTCAAGAACACTCCGAACCCGCGGCTCAAGCAGCTCATGGAAGCGGTGGTGAGACACGCTCACGCGCTGGTGCAAGAGACTCAGTTGACGGAAACGGAATGGAGTTTCGCGATCGATTTTCTCACTCGCACGGGTCAGACTTGCAGCGACCGGCGGCAGGAATTCATCCTGCTGTCCGACACGCTCGGCATTTCGATGCTGGTTGACGCAATCAACAACGCTGTGCCGGCGGGGGCTACGCAATCGACCGTGCTCGGCCCTTTTTTCGTTCAGGACGCTCCTGTCGCACAGAATAATTCTCGAATCGATTTGGATGATGACCATGGCGGCCAGCCGTTGTATGCAGAAGCCACGTTCACGGACTTGCAAGGCAACCCGATCGAATCCGCGAAAGTCGATGTCTGGCATTCAGACGAGCAAGGCAATTATGATATTCAGTACGGGCCGGATGCATCGCTGACTCGCCGCGCTCGGTTCGTCACTGGCAAGGATGGTCGCGTGACTTTCTGGACCAGCCTCCCGGCTGCTTACCCCATCCCGTATGACGGTCCAGTGGGGCAGATGTTGGCGGCCGCGAATCGTCATCCCTGGCGCCCGGCCCACCTGCATTACATGGTGGACGCGCCTGGCTTCAAACATCTGACCACCCATATTTTCGTCAACGGCGACCAGTATTTGGAAAGCGACGCAGTTTTCGGCGTAAAGAAATCGCTCGTGGACGATTTCCCGGAGCGGCCCGCAGGCACGGCGCCTGACGGAAGTATTGTGGATAGGCCTTACCGCCATTTAGTGTGGCATTTTAAGCTGCCACGCCTCGACCAGATGCTTCCGGGTGCCTCGGCAGCGCCAACTTCGAGGTCGTCTCCCACCGGTTGAGAACCTGTGTTAGACTCCCGTTTCGATTTTGTCGCTTTTGGCGCTGGTGTCCCTCTGCGCGAGTCTGGAAGATTGCCACCTGGAGAGGCTCTCGATGTTCATGCGCGCCAACAATCCCCGTGATCTGAACGACGAAAATGTTGACCTAGCGATGCTGGAAGATGCAGCTGGTCGTTTGTCCGCAGCGGGTGCACTGCATGAGGTGCTGGATCAGCTTGTAAGTTTCGTGACCGCCGTTGTGAAATGCCATTCTTGCATGGTCTACGTTTTGGAGAAGGAAGATCTCGTTCTGCGTGCCTCCAAGAATCCCCATCCCGAAGTAGTCGACCGGCTAAAGATAAAAATGGGACAGGGCATCACCGGATGGGTCGCGGAGAATCGCGAACCCGTCGCGATTAGGGAGCGCGCCTACCAGGACTCCCGGTTCAAAGTGTTCAACGACCTGCCGGAGGATCGCTTCGAATCTTTCTTGTCCGTCCCGGTGGTTAGCGGTGGACGTCTAGTGGGTGTTATCAACGTGCAGAACCGGCGCCCGCACGAATACACCAAGCGCGAAATCACGCTGATCGCGACCATCGGGGTTCTGGTCGGAGCGGAAATTGAAAGAGTTCGGCTGGAGAGCGAAAACACTCAGCTCTTGGATAAGCTGGAAATGCGAACGTTGGTCGACCGCGCAAAGGGAATCCTGCAGAGGGAGTTGTCGATCAACGAGCAGGACGCCTATCGCATCATGCAGCGCGAAAGCCAGCAGAGGCGCAAGTCCATGGGACAAATTGCCGAAGCCATCGTTCTGAGCGATGAAATGAAGCGCCCCTCCAAGTAACCGAATTTTCGGCTATCGTTAAACCGTACCAGCCCGATTGTCACCCGCCGGTAATCGCTGTAATTCAAAGCTTAAATTGGACTCCCGCGCGGAAAACCTGCACTCTACTGCCACAGAAGGCGACGAAGCCTTCCGCTTCCTTATCTCGATGGCGAGATGAGGATCTCCTCCGTTGTTTCGGCTGTACATGAGTCCTCTCGGACACGACGCCGTGTCCAATTCAATCTACAACACGCTCAAAGCCGTGTCTGCCAGTGCAAAACGAGAAAAAAGAAACTCCTTTGCGGGAAAGACCTCGTGGCTGGCGGTTCACCTGCGAGATCCACAATGGCGCAGGTACGGTGGGGCGCAGGTTGCAGCATTCCTCGCCGGAGCTGCTTCACACTCGTCCTGAAGTTTGCATCCGGTGGCCCGCCGCTCCCATGACTGCGAAAGTCACGGGGCGGCGGATTGCAACAATCCGGGACGAAACGCAGTTGAAAATATCTCGCAAAGAAACGCCACTGCCGTCTTAGAATTGCCGCATGGCGAGGGGATGGGACAGCAAGGCGGTCGAAGAACAGGTTCAGGATCATCAGGCGTCAGACTCGGGAAAACGCCTCGCGCAGTTGACGCCGGCTCAGGCCGAATCGCGTCGCCGCAGGGAAGTGCTGATTCTTTCTCGAACTCGCGTTCAGGTGGATTTGCAGGCGAGTTCGAATCAGCGTTACAAGGATCAGCTCACTCGCGCGCTGGCCGACATCGAATCGCAGCTCGCGATCATCGAAGAGATTTCCTGATCAATCGCGGTTATTCAGGATCGATCAGTCCCGGGGAGGCTCGGACTCCACGTCTTCAATAAAAAATACACCCACGCCGTTTTGGTCCTTCTCGCGCCCAGGCTCACAATGGATCACCGTCGCTCGAAGCGACAGCAAGCTCCCTCGATTCGGATCTCCGGCGGCTTCAATTACGACGCGCAGCTCCGATTGCAGGCGTGGCCGGTTGTTCAAGCACAGGTATGCGCCCTGCAGACTGATGTCGCGCAGCGTCGCCTTTTCTTCAAACGTCGTCCCATCCTCAGCCTGGCCCGTGACGGTGGCCGCAAAACGCAGCCGACGGCGTTGTCCTAAACGCGATTCCGGCAGCGACACATCGATGCCGCGCCCGCTCAGCGTAACCGACATGCCCTCCATCGCCGCCCACGTAGCCGGAAATTCCTGCCGTGCCGCCGAAAGAAAACCGTCCACCGCCCTGCTCGTGGAATCTGGATCGTGATGAAACAAAATCAGGTTTCTCACTTTGCATTCACGCGCGATTTTCACTCCCTCGAGCCAGCACGAATGTCCCCAGCCCTTTCGTGTTGACGCAAGCTGCTCCGGCGAATACTGCGCGTCGTAGACCAGCACGTCCGCTCCTTGTGCGAGCAAACGCAGATTGTTGTCGCACTGCGCGTCGCCGGGCTCGTTGTCGGTGGCGTACACAATGGATCCCACGGGCGTATCCAACCGGTAGCCCAGGCAGCCCTGCGGATGGTTGAGCCAAGCCGTGGTGATCTGCGTTCCCTCGACTTCCCATTTCTCGCCGGCCTCCACTTCGCGGAAGAAGCGCGCCGCCGCCATCATGCTGACGTCCACGGGGAAATAGGGCCTCGACATCTGCGCCTCGAAAACCTGCCGAAGACTGTTCCGGCCAAGATACTTGGATTGAAAACTGTAAAAGTGAAAGCGATTGTGCGCTTCAAAGAAGGGATGGAAGAAGGGAATGCCCTGAATGTGGTCCCAGTGATAATGAGTCACCAGGATGTGCGCTTCGATCCCACCGTCGCCGCGCCATTTCGTCCAGCGATTGTTCAGCTGTTGTAGTTGATTCCCGAGCATTCGCAGGCCAGTCCCGCAGTCCAGGATAAANNCCGCTGGGGGACGTGAATTCCAGGCAAGGGGTGTTTCCGCCGTACCGCCATGCATCGCGATCGAGCGTCGGCGTCGAGCCACGCACTCCCCAGAACACCAACTTTGCACTGTTTTTAGTCATAGATGGACGAATTGTCGCCTGTGAGCAAGACATCTCCCCTGAATGCTCAAAAGCACAACCTGAATTCATGGTAGGTGTCTGCGACGAATGAAGTCAATTGAGTTTCTGGCTCACGCGCCCTGAAACACACGTCCAGTTACATTCCGGCGCTGTATCCGTGGTCGGGTCTGTCCGTGGTAGGCCTTCTGCGAGTAGAATTATTTCAATGCACTCCCACGCGCATGGCGGTTCCGGAAACGAGCGTGACCACGGTCATGCTCATGGCCACGGACATGGTCACGGTCTCGGCGAAGGCGCGACCGGCATTCTGGGCGCGGCCGTCGTTGCCACGCTCCTTCTCGCTGTCGCGGAATTGGCCGCCGGCTACACCGGGCATTCCATCGCGCTGGTAAGCGACGCCGTCCACAATCTCACAGACGTCCCCACGCTCGTAATCTCCTGGCTGGCGATGCGCTGGGTCCGGCGACCGCCTACGCACGAGAAGACCTACGGCTATCATCGCGCTGGAATTCTCGCGGCTTTTGTGAATGCCATGGTGCTGACGCTCGCGGCGCTGTTCTTGATTGGCGAGTCCGTCGCGCGGCTGCGCCATCCGGTCCCTGTGGGCACGAGCCTGATGATGTGGGTTTCGGTTCTGGCTCTTGCCATCAACGGCGGCATCACCCTCGCCGTGCATCGCGGGCGACGCGATTTAAATGTCCGCACGGTCTGGCTCCATAATCTGGGTGACGCCTTATCCAACGTCGCGATTTTTGCCGGCGCGCTGACCATCCGCTGGACCGGCGCGCAATGGGTCGACCCCATCATCGGCATTGGAATCGGCGTAATGGTTTTGTGGTCAGGGCAGGGAATTCTGCGCGAGAGCGGCCACATCCTGCTCGAGGGGTTGCCGCGCGGTATTCGTCTGGAAGACGTCGCCGCGGCGGTGCTTCGAATTGAGGGAGTGCGGGAAGTCCACGACATTCACATCTGGACCCTCGGCACCGATCTCTACGCGCTCTCCTTTCACGTTTGCATCCCGGACATGCACATGGAAGAGAGCGAAAGACTTCTTGCCAACATCCGCGAAATGCTCGCGCGCGATTTTCACATCACGCACACCACGATTCAGTTCGAGCGCGCAGGCTTGCTGGCCGATGCGGTTTTGCACATGCCCGCGCCCGTCGGTGGCGCTTGCGAATAACTTTCAGGGTTAGCCCGGTGTGTGGAACATTCGGGCGCGCCGCCGAATGCGCGGAGCAGGCTGGCATCCAGGACAAAAATAACTGCTACGCCCTGCCACGATTGTACGCCGTATGACCGCGCCGCAACGAGAACATTTCTTCCCCTTCCGCTGATAGACCCGGTGCCGCGCCTGAAATCCCCCCCGGCATCCCTCGGAATCCACGTAATCGGATATCGAAGACCCGCGCATTCGAATCGCTTCGGTCAGCACATGCTGCACGGCGCGATGCAGCCGGCGCAGCTCGGCGTCCTTCAGGTTCGCGCCCAGCCGCATGGGATGAATTTTTGCGCGCCATAAGCCTTCATCCGTGTAGATGTTTCCCATGCCCCGCAGAACGCGCTGATCGAGTAGCAGCGCCTTGATCCGCGCCCGGCGTCCCCGCAACCGCGCAAGGAATTCCTCTTCAGTCGCAGCGAGCGCATCCAGGCCTAGATCGCCGAGAACCGCCCCGCGCGAGCTCTCGGGCAGGATCCGTATGCTGCCGAATCGCCGAATGTCCGTGTAGCGCAGCTCCCGCCCGTCATCGAGCACGAAGAAAGCGTGCGTATGCGGCGTCACCGGCGCTTCCTCCGGGCACGTTACCAGTTGCCCCGTCATGCCCAGGTGAATCAGGAGTGAAATATCCCGCGCGCTCCCATTCAAAGGTTCCAGCTCGAGGACCAAAAACTTTCCGTGCCGCAGCACCCCGGAAATTCGTCGGCCCGGCAGATCGCGTTCGACAGACGCCGGATCCTCGATGAAATCGGTTTTGCCCAGGCGCACTTCCAGGATGCGCCTCCCCGGCAGGGCGGCCCGCAGGCCGCGCGCAACGGTTTCGACTTCGGGTAGCTCCGGCATCGTTCAGCTCTGAAATCAGTTCAACGCTAAAATTAGCACACCCACACTACGTGCGTGACCGACAAACAGCAGATTCGTCTGTCGATCTTGAGCTTAGGGTAAGGGAATGCCCGGCGACGCTACGATTCCCGCCATGCGCAGGATTTCGGCGTACTCTTCGTCGGTGAGCGGGCAGATTGTCAGCCGCGTGTTCTTGAGAAATTTTACTTTTCGCAGCAATTTGTTCTCGCGCAGCTCGGCGAGCGTCACCACCCTGGGCAGCCGCTCGATGGCCCGTAAGTCCATCACGGACTTCTTGTTATCGGCGTCCTCGGGGTCGGGGTAGGGATCGCGAGTGACCTCCGCCAGCGCGTACAGCGAGTGCTCGGGCTTGCCGTGATAGCACAGCGTGCGGTCGCCTTTATGAACCTGCTTGATTTGCCGCGCAGCGTCGGGACGGCTACCCGCATGCCGCCACATTTCCTTACCTTTAACGAAGAGAGTATCCCAGTGGTAGACCCTTGGGTCGACCGCGAGCAGCCAGCGCCGCGGTTTGGGAAGTGTTGGGGGAGTTTGCGTCATCCGTCCGAAAGTGTCCCGCGAACTATACACGGAACGGCAAAACAAAGGAAAGCCCTCTGTGCAGAATTTTGGGCGGAAACCTCAAAAAAACCGAAATTTGGAGGAAAATGACGCCGATTGGTCGCCTATTTACCTGATTCGGCTAGTCGACATCCACGTAAACGTCGTCGCCTCGGACCTCGACTGGGTACGCGTCGACGCCCATGTTTGTGCTTTGCGCCACCTTTCCGGTGGTGACGTCGAACTGCCAGCCGTGCCAGGGGCATGTGACGACTTGCCCCTCCAGCTCCCCCTCGCCAAGCGGACCGCCCTGGTGAGCACATAAGCCGCTGATAGCGCAGAACTTACCGGCTACGTTCGCCAGTGCGACAGCCTTTCCGCCCACCTGCAGTTCGCAAATTGTACCAATCTTGACCTCGTCCTTATTCGCCGCTCGCACAAACGCCATCAGTCACTCCCGGTACCTCAAAGTCTTCGGCTTATTTATGTGGACTGCAGGTGTGTTGAATGATCGTCAGCCCGCTAACTGCCCGCGACCTCCGGCCCGGCTGACTCCTGTCCTACTTTCGCCAGCAGCTGCGCAAATCTCGCTTCGCGATCCTTCTGGTCGAAGCCCTGATAGATTTCCGCGATCTGCGTTGCGTTCATCGAGCAAAATTTCGGCCCGCACATCGAGCNNCACAGAAAGCGCGCATAGCTTAACGCGTCGTCCCGGTCGCGCGCTCCGGGGCGATGACGCGCGATATCGGCAGCATGCGCCGCAATTTTGTACGCGATCACGCCTTGACGCACATCATCAGCGTTTGGCAGGCCGAGGTGCTCCTTTGGCGTGACATAGCAGAGCATCGAAGCCCCGTGCCAGCCAATCATCGCCGCGCCAATCGCGCTCGTGATGTGGTCGTAGCCGGGCGCAATGTCGGTCACCAGCGGTCCAAGCGTATAAAACGGAGCCTCGTAGCAAAGCTCGTTTTCCTTCTTCACCTGCAGCTCGATCTGGTCGAGCGGGATGTGCCCCGGACCCTCGATCATTACCTGCACATCGTATTCCCAGGCCTTCTTCGTCAGCTCGCCCAGCACTCGCAATTCGGAAAACTGCGCTTCGTCGCTCGCGTCCGCCAAACATCCGGGACGCAGGCCGTCGCCCAACGAAAAGCTCACGTCGTGCTTCTGGAAAATCTTGCAGATCGCGTCGAAATTCTCGTAGAGAAAGTTCTCTTTCTTATGAAAGCTCATCCACTGCGCCAGTAAAGCCCCGCCGCGGCTCACGATTCCTGTGATGCGGTTCCGCACCAGTGGTAGAAATTCACGCAGCACTCCCGCGTGGATCGTCATGTAGTCCACGCCCTGCTCGGCCTGCTCCTCGATCACTTCGAGCATTAGGTCAATCGTCAAATCCTCGGCCCGGCGCACGCGCGACAGCGCCTCGTAAATTGGCACGGTGCCAATCGGCACCGGGGAAGCGTGGATGATCTCTTTGCGAATCCCGGGAATGTCGCCGCCCGTAGAAAGGTCCATTACCGTGTCCGACCCGTAATGGACGGCCCGGTGCAGTTTTTCGAGCTCGTCGGCTACCTTCGACGTCGTTGCGGAATTTCCAATGTTCGCGTTGATCTTGCAATAAAACGCCACGCCGATGCCCATCGGCTCGAGGTTGCGATGGTGAATGTTTGCGGGGATGATGGCGCGGCCGCGCGCCACTTCGCTGCGCACTAGCTCCGGCTCGATCTTTTCTCGCGTCGCGACATACAGCATCTCTTCGGTCACGACGCCCTTGCGCGCATAGTGCATTTGAGAAAAGTTTCGCGTCCCGCCGTTCATTACAGCCATTCGCTTTTCGATCCACTGATCTCGCAAAGCCATCGGAACCCCCAGTCACTGACTCGGCGCCCGTCAGGCGCCCGCAACGCGCCTCATTATCGCACCGCGACTCGCACCCGNNACCGGCAACCGCCGCTGCGGAGCCAGCTTCGTTCCACAGGATTGACACGTAGCGCTGCTCAGGCGTATCTAATGCTCTAAGAATTGCTCGCCGGAGATTTGGCAGGGCCGAAAGGCGCAAGGAGGGACGAATGAAAGGCATTCTGCCGAGATTTTTACGCGTAGGCTTTGTCCTGCTCGCGATCTCGATCCCGACCTTCGCGCACCACGGCACCTCGCGATACGACTTGGCGAAAACCGTTACCCTGAGTGGCACCGTAACGGGTTTCGATTGGGGCAATCCGCACTGCTTGGTTCACGTGGACGTGAAACATACCAAAGGCGAAGTCCAGCATTGGACTCTGGAGCTTTCCTCGCCATTCAGCATGTCGCGGGCCGGTTGGAACAAGGATTCGCTGATGCTCGGCGACGCACTCACCGCGGAAACTCATCCAGCCCGAAACGGCCTCTCAATCGGACTAAGTTCGACTTCGAAGTCGGTCATGAAATTCGTCGTCAACGGAAAGCGGCTGTCCACGCAGTAGGAACAAATTTGCGATCGCCTGATTTCAGAATGTGAATTTCGCGGCCAGTTGAATCAGTCGTGGATCGGCTGCGCTGACGATCGTGCCAAACGTCGCCGTGTCGTTCACCTTGCCATCCACCGCCCCGGAGCCGTAGAACTGCGCGTGGTTGAACGCATTAAGCGCTTCGACTCGCATGTCGAGCGATTTCGATTCGGCCAGCCTCAAGCTTTTCGTTAGCTCGATATCGAAATTGTTGATCCCAGGACCATAGAAGAATCGTCGCGGAGCGTTTCCCAATTGCCCGAGCGTTTCCGGCTTGAATAACGACGTATTGAACGCGGGCTTTCCATTTCGCGGGTTCGTGTTGATCTGGAGCGGTCCAGGAGTGAACTCCGGAGAATCGAGCAAATCGTTGTTCACGCCGTTGCCCAGCGTGCCCAGCAACGAATTGTCGGAGTTATCAAACAACGTAACCGGAAATCCGCTGGCAAGGCGCGTAGTGCCGGAAATACTCCATCCCTGCGTCAGTCGATTCGCATGACCGAACAGCCGGTCGAACGGCAGATCGTACGTATAGCTCGCCACGAAATTGTGTCGCATGTCCCAGGAAGAAATCGCGCGGCTGAGCCTCGGATCGAACGGATTCAGCTGCTCGCCGATGTTGGAGGCTTGATCAATCGACTTCGCGTATGTGTACGCGAACAGAAAAGTTTTTCCTTTGCCCGCGTAGCGAAGATTTGTTTGCAGCGCGTTGTAGTTCGAATTGCCGATGGTTCGCTGCGCCGTCGTCGATCCAAAGGTCGAACCCAGCCCGGCCCGCGTCCCTTGGAACGTGTGACCGGACGCCGAAGTGTAAACGGCATCCTCGCCATACGGCCCGCACGTGGAACTGCCCGGCGCTACCTCGCTCGTCTGGCTAAGGCTCAAACACAGCGCGGCATTGCCGACGTTTGTCGGCAGCAACACAAGAATATGATGCCCCTCGTTCCCCACGTAGCTCATCGTCAGCAAGATGCTCGGCGCAATCTGTCGCTGCACCGAGAGCATGTAGTCCTCCGTGTAGGGCACCTCATTGCGGTAATAAAAATAGGGATCGGCGCTGACGGGAGTTACGGCTGCCCAGTTGAACGCCGTGTATGGATTCTTCGCCGATACCGTGTTGGGAGGGAACGCGATCGGAAACGGATTGACGTTGTCCGTTCCGTCTCCAGCATTGATAAACGGCGTGGCAAACAGCGGAGGCGCGGGACTCAGGTAGTTGTATCCAAACGGTGGGACGGAATACATGATGCCTGCCGATAGCCCAGGAAAAGCCGTATAGAAAACCCCATAGCTGGCCCGAATACTGCTTTTTCCCGGACCGCCAAGAATTGTACCCAGAATTCCACGAGCGAAGCGCGGCGAGTAAGCCAAACCAATTCTCGGTGCGAAATTATGATATTTCGCTGCCGACAGCGTGGAAGGAATCCCCGGGTCGCCCGGCACCACCAATCCCGGAATCGCATTCGGATACAGGACCGATTGCTCGCCCGGCACAACGGTCTGAATGTTATTGTTCTTCTCCCACCACGGCATGATCAGGTCCCAGCGCACGCCAAGATTCAGGGTCAGCCCGTTGCGGACGCGCCAGCTATCTTCGGCAAACGCTCCGGCGTAACGGTTTCGAAGATAAAAAGGCTGGCCGGTGGATTGCGTGAAGTTGCTCGGAACTCCCAGAAGAAGATCGGCGAAGGCCGAGCCAGTTTCGGTGCCGAGAATACTGAACGTCCCGTTGAAAGTTGCATTGGGATGCTCGTTCACCTGGTCCGCGTGAAATTCGCCGCCGAATTTAAGCGTGTGCGCTCCAACAACCTTCGAAATCGAATCGCTCAAATACAAAGTGTTGTTCCACTGATTCACGTTCGTAATCGGCACGCCGATGATGAACGACGGAAACACGATATTTTCCACGCCCTCGTACTGTGGCGCCTGCACCGTAATCCCTGACGTGCCCGCGCCCGTTTGGAATCCCTGCGATGCCAGGCTGACGCTCAGCCCGCCGTGCGGTTTGCCAATATCGTTTGCATTCCGGATGAGGCCGGCATGGAATTCGTTCACCATGTTGCCGCGCAATACCCGGGTGTAACCAAGAGTGAAAAGCTGCGNNTTCCCGGAACGCTGGCGCCACCCTGTCCGCCGGGGTAGGGATTATCCAGGCGGTAGTTGTCGAGAAAATAGTAGAAAGAAATCTGGCCGAATCCCTCGTTGGCATCGACCCGCCCGCCGAGCTTGTCGTCGCGAACGGTTTCATCAAAAGCAGCCGTCGAAAAAAGATTTCCGGACTGATTGGGTTTGGGAATGTATTGCAAAAGATTGGTGGCCGGAGCTGACCACGCGCCCATCGGAATTTGTCCGCCGGGAAGTACGCACGTCGCGCTCGTGCATCCTGGTATGAAGTAGGGCTCGCCCTGCGAAACCGCGTAACCGAGTTTCGCGCTGAGTAAGCCCGCCAGTGCTGGCCCGCTTANNTATCAGCGAACTCTCCCGGTCCGAAAGATCTCCGGTGCGATCCGCTAGCGACGGCACCGACGTGACCGGCGATGTCACGCCTTGCGCTGTGCGCGTCCCCTGGTAGTCCCCCCCAAAAAACAGCTTCTGCTTTTTGATCGGACCGCCGATGGTTCCGCCGAACTGGTTTTGACGAAATACCCCGCGCGTGTCGGCAAAATAATTCTTCGCGTCCAGAGCCGTGTTGCGCAAAAACTCAAAAAGGTTTTCATGGTAGGCGTTGCTGCCCGATTTCGTTACCACGTTAATCATTCCGCCGTTGTAGTTCCCATATTCAGGATCGAAGTTCGTCGTCAGCACCCGGAATTCTTGTATCGAGTCTAGGTTCGGAATTACCGATGTCCCGCCGTTCATGTGTTCCTGCACGTCGGTGCCGTTTACCATGAATCCGTTTGCGGACTCGCGTTGTCCATTGATCGAAACATCTCCGGGGTTCAAGTCGCCGGAAGGATTAATCGTTCCCGTAACGCCCGACATGATCACGGAAGTAGGCGTCAGCGTGGTCACCGGACTGACTCCCGGCTGAATCGCCAGCAGGTCGGTGTAACTGCGGCCATTCAAGGGCAGGGAAGTGATCTGCGCCTCTTGCACCACTTCGCCTAGGTGAGTCGCTACCGTATCGACCTGTGCTTGCGTCTGGGCAGCGGTCGCCGAGACTGTGATTGTCTCGGTTTTGTCGCCCAGCTCGAGCGGAGCGTCCACTCGCACCGCTGCGTCCGCGTCAACCACCAGGCCCGTCTTCTTGTATGTCTTAAATCCCGCCGATTCAATGGTCAGTTCGTAGCGGCCTACCGGCAGATTCGGAAAGGAATAAAACCCTTGCGCGTCAGTCGTCGCCTTATAACTGGTCGTCAGATCAAGATTGACGAGCGTAACGCTTGCCCCAGGCACGACGCCGCCGCTCTTGTCGGCCACCGTTCCGGAGATGCTTCCCCCGGTCGCGGCCCCGGCCCGCGCACAGCAAAAAAGAAACAGCCCTATCAACAGAATTCGCGCCAAGCTCGGGGTGCCGCGCTTCATTACGATGGTTTCCTGCTCCTTCGATAACGCTGCGCCCCGACCATGCTCAAGTGACGAACTGATCGTCGATTTCCTCGACACCAATTGTCCCTGGTAATGTGCGGTTCAGGTTGGACTCGCGGTCGGAGTCCCCGGGTACGTGCAATTGTATCTGAAGTCGCCTGCACGGTTGGTCGCGAAAATATCCGACAAAACGAAAGAACCCAAACCCGCAAGCTTTCGGGTGGGTGGCCTACTTTGGCCGATCGCTCGGTCGCTACTTGTGTTGAATCGCTCCTCGGCCGTTTCCTGTCGACATTTGGGCAGCCGCGCGGCGAAACACCAAATCCAAGTNNGATACCGTCATCAGTCGCTTTTCAATTCTTTGAGCCGAGGACTCCACCGAACGCCCGTTCACCGTGGAGATGTAGGCCTTACGCGAATCGCGTTCGAGAACTCCCAGAATTCTGTTCTGGAGTTGCGCGAACACGATCTTTACGTCCGCCGACGCATCCACCGCCTCAAAATGAAACTCTACGCCGAGCCTGTCGAACTCGGCGAGCAATGCCGTTTGGTAGCTCCGAAAGTTTTCGTACATGTCGTGGCCGGGGAATATATCCATCCCGGATTCCCAGTAGTCGAATCCCCGGGAGAAAATCACTCGCGGAATCAGTTGTTCCACATTCAGCCGCAGATAGAACACTGCATCGGGCACCAGTGCCACGTTGTAAATGCTGCGAATCCATGCCGCGTCCATGCCGCGCACGATCGCTCTGGCCATCAGTGAATAGATATAGCGGTCGGTCAGCACTACGAATCCGGCCCGCAGCGCGGGAATAATCTCGTTCTCGAGCCGGTCCACGAAATCCGTTGCGTAAAATAAACTCTGGGTCACCCGGCCTAGATTGTTGCCCTCCTTGGCCCGGCGGATGCCGTCGCCCGCAAGAGATGATCGGGCCATACCCGTATCAAGCACGGCATGTCCCAACTCCTCGAGCCACGGCTTCAGCAGATCGATTTGTGTCGTGCGCCCGGCTCCGTCCGTCCCTTCCAGAACGATCAGCTTTCCGGTAAGCTCCGTCGGTTTCATCCCCGGCAAAATCTTCCCGTACGTCTGTCTCATGGTCGCACCCTAAGATTCTTCGCCCTTTCAAGATGTATGCGCGCGATATCCCGCACCTGCGCCTGTTGTACTTCCACAGGCAACGTTGCATCGACAACGGTCAAGCCGAACTCCGGGATCATCTTTTCGTATTCTTCGATAATCCGCCCCTGGAAAATCCGGAAACTCTGCTCTGAGTTGTCGCTCAGGCCCAAATCCATCCCAGCCTCGTAAAACTTGAATCCGTCGCGAGCGCCCACGAGCCGCCCGATAGCCGCCTCCAGAGGCACCCGGAAGTAAAATGCAACCGTCGGCTTCACCGCGAAGCCGTAGAGATCACGGACCCAGTTCCGGTCCATCTCGCGCGCCACATCGCGTGCAAAAGCCGTGTAGATATATCGATCGCAAAGCACTACCGCGCCCGCTTTCAGGAGCGGAAGTATATTTCGCTCGATGCGGTCCGCGAAGTCCGTCGCATGAATCAGCGAGAACGTTGCCGGGGTCAGCATCTTCTTTTTCTTGCCCAGTTTTGTTGTGTCTTTCACCATTGGTGATGAATTCCACTGGCTGAACACCACCCCGTAGCCTTTCGATTCGAGCCACTTGTGCAGAAGACTGAGCTGCGTCGATTTGCCCGAGCCGTCGATCCCCTCGACGACGAATAGTTTCCCCGGAAAGTTGCGGTAGTCGCCGTGCCGGACTTGCCGGGCGACCGGTTCCACCGGGTAGAACACCTCAAACGGACCAATACGTGTATTGCTGCCGATATTCATAGTCCTCTCTCATGCCTTGTAAGAAAGGCGCCTAGACGTGCAGACACTTGGATTGTTTGTTGGGTTTCCGGCTGGCTGCGGTGGAACGTCCCGGCGGACGCTCTACAATATCTCTCAAATCAGAAATTTTTGCAGCAACAAATCGAACCCGGTTGTTCCCTGGCTCAACGTGTGAGCAAATCCCCGAACCGGGCGGCGCAGTGGCGAATCCGCCCTCCGGCGACCCGGAAAGAAGTCCACACGAAGCACCGCTTGCGCTTGACAACCCCTCTGCCTAAGATGACCGTGTGACTTTTATACTTAAATCGCGTCTGAACAAGGGACCTAAAGTTCCTGGAGGCCGCTTGCCGAACGCGCACGACTCGTCACAAAATGTCGAACAAAATGCGACTCCAGTCGTTGAAAACGACGACCCGGTGAGGGGCGTCGTCCCGAGCGACCAACGGGAGCCGAAGGACCCCTCCGTCCCGACCAGAGCACGCGATGCAGTGCGTCTTTTGGCCATAACCGCTTTCCTTTTTCTCGTCGCGGTCGCGCCCCCGCTCAGTCGCCTGCTCGCCTCGGAGAACAACAACATGTCCGCGCCTTCTGCATCGCAGAAGTTCGCTCAGCAGTTCGCTGAACTGAGCGACCGGTTCCTGAAAGACTCGCTCGCGCTATCGCCGACCAGCGCCTCCGTTGCCGGATATCACAAGCATGTTGATCCCAAGACCGGCAAGACCATCGAGCTCGACGCCCTGCTCGATGATATGAGCCTCGATGCCATCGCTCAGCAGCGTGCCTTCTACGCCGAGTGGCGCGAGCGCTTTCGTAAAGAGACGCCGCTTGCATCGCTCGATCCGCAGGACGCCGCCGACTGGCAGCTTATTGATGACCAGATCGGCCTCAACCTGCTCGACTTCGACAGCATTCAGAGCTATCGCCACCACCCCACCGTGCCGGTTGAGTTGATCGGCAACGCGCTATTTACGCCTCTCTCGCAAACCTATGCATCGAAGGAGGTGCGCGTCGGCCACGTGCTTTCCAGAATGGAGCAGATCCCGCGCCTGCTCGCCCAGGTAAGGACCTATCTTACCGACGCGGATCCTATCTTCGTGAAAACCGCGATCGAGGAGAACGACGGCAACATCGACCTCATCCAAACCACGGTTGCGGGTGAAATAACGCCCGGTTCGCCGTTGAAAGCCCGATACGATAAAGTCGCGCCCCCGGCGATCGCAGCGTTAAAAGACTTTTCCAGCTGGCTGCAGGATGACCTCGGCAAGCGCAAGGNNAGCGCAAGTCGAACATGGACTGGCGCCTCGGAAAGAATTTCTACGATCGGAAATTCAAGCTCGTGATGGAAACATCGGTCACTCCCGAGCAGGTCCTCGCCAATGCCCAGAGCGATCTCAAGTCCGTTCGCGCCGAAATGCTCCAGCTTTCGCGCCCCATGCACGCGCGCATGTACCCGGATCATGGCGATCATTCCGATTTGTCCGGTCGCGACCGCGAGAATAAGATCATCGGCGAAGTTCTCGAAAAAATCTCGGACGATCATCCGCAGCGCGACCACCTGCAACAAGCCATTGAAGCCGACCTCGAAAGCATCAAGCGGTTCATTCGCGAGAAAAAGATCGTGTCGCTGAGCGACAGAGAAAATCTGAAAGTGATTCCCACACCCCCCTTCATGCGCGGAATCTATTCAGTCGCCGGCTTCCAGAGCGCGCCTCCTCTCGAGCCGCAAGCGGAGGCCCAATACTGGGTCACGCCCATTGATCCCAAGATGCCCGATGACAAAGCCGAATCGAAGCTGCGCGAGTACAACACCTTCGTCTTGAAATGGCTCTCCATTCACGAAGCCCTGCCCGGTCACTACATTCANNCCAGCCGCCGCGCCGTCGCCTGTTGCGCTCCCTTTTCTCCAATGGCGCCTACGTCGAAGGTTGGGCGGAGTACATCGCGCAGGTCATGATGGACGAAGGCTTTCTCAACAACGATCCGCGTTTCCGTTTGGAAATGCGAAAAATTCGCCTCCGTCTCCTCGCCAACGCAATCCTCGATGTAAAAATGCAGACGATGGGAATGACGGACGAAAAGGCAATGGATCTGATGACCAAGGACGCTTTCCAAACGCAATCCGAAGCCGAAGGAAAGCTCGTCCGCGCCAAGCTCAGCTCAACCCAGTTGCCGACCTACTACGTTGGCCTCACCGAGTGGCTCGCTTTTCGTGCGAAGTATCAGACGGCAGCTGGGAAAAATTTTGACATGCTGAAATTCCACGACGCAGTGCTGGACCAGGGGCCGTTGCCCGTCCCGGTCGTCGAGCAACTTGTCATGCCGTCCGCATCGCGCGGCCAATGAATTCAGACGTCGGATCGTGGAAACTCCAACCGCTAGATCGTGAGAATAGAAAATGAGCCGAGGGATCGAAATCAGAGGCGGGCAGTCTAACTGGATCGCCAAGAAATGCGGTGTCTCATCGTCGCGCGTTTTCATACTCGCGATCGTAATTTCACTCCTCGCGTCACAGTGCATCGCAATTGCAGGCGCGCCGTCCGCTGAAGCCGCATCGCCGAAACTCGCCTCCGCTGCGCCGCAGCCGTCCCTGGCTCCGGATAGCTCCTACGAATTGACTCAGGGCAAGGGCTACCGTTTCGAACGCGGCGGTTGGACATACGTGCACCTGGAAGGCTCGCCGCACGATGTTGGCTACCAACACGGATATCTCCTCGCGCCGGAAATCGCCGATGCCTTCGCCGTCACTCGGCTGGAAATGACCCACTACAGCGGGCGCGACTGGGAGTTTTTCCGCCGCGCGGCACGCACGATGTTGTGGCCCAAAATCGATCCCGAATATCAAGCCGAGCTGCAAGGGATCACCGATGGCCTGGACGCCAAAAAGGTGAAGCTCGATCTGTTCGATGTGGTCGCGTTCAATGCATTCTCCGAGCTTCCCGACTACTACGTGCCCTGGCTCAACAGGCAAACGCAAAGTGCAACTGCCATGAATCGCGAACCTTTCGAACATTGCAGCGCGTTTGTGGCCACCGGCAGTTGGACCAAGGACCATCAGATTGTGATGGCCCACAGTAATTGGACCTCCTACATGGAGGGGGCGCGTTGGAAAATCATTTTCGATATCGTCCCGCAAACCGGCTATCGCATATTGATGGATGGTTTTCCCGGGGTGATCGCCAGCGACGACGATTTCGGCGTCAATTCGAATGGCATGATGATCACCGAGACGACCATCGCAAATTTCACTGGTTGGAACACCAACGGCAAGCCTGAGTTCGTACGTGCCCGCAAGGCCATGCAATATGCTGGCTCCATCGACGAGTACGTGAAAATCATGCTTGATGGGAATAACGGTGGCTACGCGAACGACTGGCTGCTCGGCGACCGTAAGACCGGTGAAATCGCCCGGTTCGAGCTCGGCCTGCGGCACACGAAAGTCTGGCGCACTGCGGACGGCTACTTTTCCGGCGCGAATTTTCCCAGCGATCCCGATCTCATCAAGGACGAAACCAGCTTCGATCCGAATAACCTCGCCAGTGGCCCGAATGGCCGCCGCGTTCGCTGGGATCAGCTCTTGAACGGAAACAAGGGGAAGATTGACACGAGCCTTGGGGAAATATTCCTCGCGGATCACTACGATACGTTCGCGAAAAAGGAAGGCGCCAATCGTCGCACGCTATGCGGTCACGGCGACCTCCAAACGGAGACTCTGCCGGGGGGAAGCACGCCGCCCTACGATCCCTACGGCTCGGTTCAGGGAAAGGTGATGGATAGCCGCATGGCCGGTAACATGGATTTCATCGTGCGAATCGGACATCCCTGCGGAATTAATTTCGACGCGGCAAAATTCTTGAGCCAACACCCGGACTTTTCGTGGGAATCGCCGGTGCTGCGCGACATGGCTGCCGGTCCCTGGACTGAATTTCGTACCGGCCAGCATGCCGCGCAACCGGAGCGTTAATTTTCGCCGCTCTCCGCGTTACTTCCCGTTGTCGATGCGGAGATTATTCGTCACGGAAAAAACATTCGGAACGCCATTCGCCACCACGTTCGCGGAGTCCTTGTCCGCTTGTGTCGCTACCACGCCTTCCAGCGTGACGTGCCCGTTATTCACAATGATGTGAATCGGCGGCACGCTTTGTTCTCCATACCTTTGCAGGCCCGCGAACGAATAAATGGCGTGAAACTCCGCTCGCCGGATCTGGTCGTCCATAGGGGATGTCGGAAGAACTTGGATTTGATTATCTACCGACTCCACTCCCTCGATGTGCTTGACCGCGTTTCCAGCATCATCCTTCAAAACTGGCCTGACGACTTGGCCCATCAGCGTTACTTTGCCGCCCTGAACCTTGTATTCCAGATTGTCGAACACCGAGTAAAAGGGAAGCATCACCAATTCGTGACGCACCTCCTTCGCCACCCGAGATTCCAGACTGGCCGAACCCCGGTCCTGATTCGCCGCGGGTGCTGGCGCAGCCGATGCTCCATTTGTCGTCACGAACGCAGTTAGAAGCGCAAGGGGCATGAGAACGAGACCTTTGAATGACCTTTTCGTGAACTGTCGCATGAGATCCTCCATTCTTCATCGCACTCTTCTCAACATGAGCCCGACTCCTAAGGGTTAGATGCAACGTGGAGGGAACAAGTAGCTCTCCGCCGACATACCGTAATCCCTGTATGCCACGGCTGGAATGTGCCGGGTCCGCTGCTATCCGATAAGCAGCACGGCTCCGTCGCGAACTGGAAATCACACCTCGAAGATGCTACATATCAAGAGCTTACCCGGGTGGGTCCGTGACAGACAATTGCTCCGCAAAAGATTGCAAGGCCACTGTGCCAGCGGGTCTCGCTGCAGATCGAATGTGTGTTTTGCACTTCACGCTTTTCATCGAGCAGGAATGCGCCGAGATGCGCCGCGAGACGTCGCTCGGTAAAGCCGATCACGAGCGCCAGAGGGAATTCATGCAGAAAATTGCACTGCGTGGAGAATCGCTCGTGCATACGGCCACTAGCGGTTTTCCGATGACCGACGAAATAAAAGCGCGGGTCCTCAGCACCCTTCTCACGTTGATGAATTGCCGCGAAAACATGGACCGCGCAGCCATGCGCCAGTCCGCCCTCCGCCGTTTCGCAGGCTGATTTCCTTACATGCAGTTTTCAGATTGAATTACGCGCCGATGTAGCGCGCATAGAGCGAACGCGCGACGGCGGGGTCTTTCGTGCCCTTCACAATGGCGCGCCCATCGGCGAAGACGGTCATTTCGTACGGGGCAATCTTGAAACGCAGCAGAAAATCGTTGTTGCGGACTTCGTCTGCGGCGGTCGCGGTAAGGCGCCGGCCCAGATCGCCGAGGTCCAGCCGGCGGCCTCGCTCGTGGATCTGCACGGAATCCCGCCCGCACATGGTGATGTGTGGCTGGGCGTCACCCGAGAGAAAACGGAACTCACGGCGCACGCACGCGCGGCAAGTTGGATTGCGGGCGACCCGAATCGATTGAAACTTTCCGGTCCACACATCGCAGGAAACCAGACGCCCGTGCAGTGCTTCGGCCTTGCCCGCCAGCAGTTTCATCGCTTCGGTCGCCTCGATTGACGCGATGACGCCAGCAGCAGCGCTCAGAACTCCGGCTGTGTCGCAAGTGGCTTCATTTCCGAGCGCGACGTTGCCAACTCCATTTTCTTCGCCGCCCTCGAGCAGGCACGCGAGGCAGGGCGTTTCAGATGGCTGAACCGTCATGGTTACGCCGTAACTTCCGACCGCAGCTGCGTAAATCCAGGGAGTGCGCAGCGAAATCGCTGCGTCGTTCAGCAACAGGCGCGTCTCAAAATTATCCGTGCCATCCAGGATCAGGTCGAATTCGGAGAGAAGCTCCACAGCATTTTTCGGTGTGAGATCGGCGACGATCCCTTCGATTTCCACGCCGCCGTTGATGGCCCGAAGGTGGCGCTCCGCGGCAATGGCCTTTGGGAGAGCTTCCCGCGCATCGGCTTCGTTGAAAAGCGTTTGTCGCTGCAGATTCGAAGGCTCGACGAAATCGCGGTCGATAATGCGCAGCCGGCCCACGCCTGCGCGAACTAGAAGATTCGCGACGACGGTACCAAGGGCGCCACAGCCAACCAGTGCAGCGGTCGCAACCAGTAGCTTTTCCTGCCCCGCTTCGCCGATGCCGGCGAATAGAATCTGCCGAGAGTATTTTTCGTGCTGCTCGGGTTTCATGGAGTATTCCCTGTACGAAACTCATGATACTGCCTTTTCGCGCCGGGCAGGCAACTCGGCTGTGCTAACCTTTGTTCTTATCTCTGTCGAATGACAATCCCTCCCAAATCATCGCGTCTTCGCCTCAGAGCAGTGGGCTGTATCGCCAGCACTCTTGCGTGTTTTTTGTGCGCGATCAGTCCGATTCGCGCGCAGACAGCTGGGGTCGAAGGTGAGCGCGTGGCGGAAGTTCGCGTGGTGGACCAATCGGGCCAGGTAGCGGCCGAAAAGATTGCCCCTCTTCCACTCGAGGCGGGGAAGCCATTTGATTTCGCCGCGGAACGCGAAAGCCTGCGACAGCTCTACCGCATGGGCGATTATTCCGATATCCGTGTCACCACCGTATCGACGGCGGACGGCTTACTGGTAGATTTCATCGTCCGGCCAAATTTCTACGACAACGTGATTCGGATTGAAGGCCTCCGGTCACCTCCCAGTGAGCCCGCGGCGCTCGCCTCATTGCGGCTCGGCCTCGGAGCGCCGTTTCGCGAAAGCGCCCTTCGCGCGGCGGTCGAACGGCTGCAGGCGGCGCTCCGCGACGACGGACTGTATCAATCTAAAATCACGTGGACGCTGGGACCGCGTTCCGACACGCGCCAAATGGACATCACGCTTACCATCAATTCAGGACCGCGCGCGGTAGCGGGCGACCGGACTATTGCAAATCAGACTCCGTACCCGGATCAGGAGTTACTGAAGCGATCGAAAATTCCGAGCGGCAAGGAAATCACGGCAGCCCGATTGTCTCGCGGTTCGGAAAAACTCAGAAAATTCCTGGTGAATCAGGGATATCTGGGCGCGGGCGTCGTAGTCACACCTGGAACGTATGACCCGGTCTCCAATCGTGTGCCAATGAAGTTTTCGGTGACTGCCGGACCTCGCGTTCGCGTCGAAATCAACGGTGCGCGATTGAGCACCAGCAAAAGGCGCAAGCTTCTGCCCATCTTCGCCGAGGGCGCCGTCGATGATGATTTGCTGCAGGAGGGTAAACGCAATATCCGCGATTACCTTCAGAGCCAGGGCTATTTCAATGCGGACGTTCAGGTCGAGTCGCAGCAGGGCGATCAGCGCGGCGAGCGCGTGATCACCTATAACATCACGCGCGGCGATCGATTTAGGCTTGCAGGCATCTCGTTCGACGGAAATAAATATTTTGGCAGCGCATTGCTCTCCCGCCGGCTCCAGCTTCAGACCGCTTCGTTTGCATCCAGCGGCCGGTTCAGCCAGCAATTGCTCAGGGCGGACACGGATTCGATCCGCGCTGTGTATCTCTCGAACGGTTTTCGCGACTCGCAAGTCACCTCAACAGTGGACGATCACCATCAGGAGAAGAAGAACAATCTTTTCGTCTCATTTCACGTCGTCGAAGGTACCCAGAGTCACATTGCCAGCCTGCAGATCGACGGCAATAGGGCCATCACAACGGCAGATCTGCTGAGCGTCATCGGGTCGACCCGAGGTGAGCCGTATTCGGAATCGGATGTGTCCAGCGACCGCAATAACATTCTGGCGCTGTATTACAACGAGGGTTTCCCTGGGGCTGGATTCCATGAGGAGGTAATGCCCGGTGATACCCCGAACGAAGTTCGTCTTGTTTATCACATCACGGAAGGGAGCCCGGTCGAAGTCTCCAAGGTTTTGTTGACTGGCTATCAGTTCACCCGCCCGGGAATCATCGCTCGCCAAGTGGCCATCCAGCCTGGCGGTCCACTGAGTGAAAGCGACATCGCAAAAACCCAGCGACAGCTTTACAACCTGGGCGTCTTCAATCGCGTCCAGATCGCCCCGCAGAACCCGGACGGCACCGACCCGGAAAAGGCAGTAGTTGTCGAGGCGCAAGAAGGCAATCGCTACACGATCGGCTATGGCTTCGGATTTGAAGTTCAGCGGATCGCGGGCAGCAGTACGGATCCCGGAGGGACGACAATTGGGGCGAGCCCGCGAGGCATTTTTGAAATTGCGCGGGCCAATATGTTTGGCCGCGCGCAGACTCTTTCGTTCAAAGCGCGCGTCAGCACGCTGGAATATCGCGTGGCTGCCGGATATGCCGCGGAAGACTTTCTCACGAAACGCAGCCTCAGCCTCGAGCTCACGGGGTTCGCCGACAAGACGCAGGACATCGCCACATTCACTTCGACGCGTTTTGAAGGTGGCTTGCAGTTGGTGCAAAAGCTTTCGCCTTCGAGCTCCTTGCTTTATCGCTATTTCTATCGCCGAGTCGAGGCGCAGAATATCGTCAACACCATTAACCCGGAGCAGATTCCTTTGTTGAGCCAGCCGACGCTGGTTTCCGGGTTCGGATTAACGTACGCGCGTGACCGCCGGAACAATCCCGCCGACGCGACCCGCGGGACTTTTAATACCATTGATATCAGCGACGCGAGTAAATCGATCGGGTCAAGCGCCAGTTTCTTCCGAGGTTATTTTCAGAATTCCTCATTCTATTCCTTCGGCCGCGCGTTTGTGTTTGCCCGTTCGGTGCGTTTCGGCGTTGAGGTGCCTTTGGGCAAAACGGTTTCCGATAATCCGCCGTTCAATCCAGCGCAGTGCACCGCGCTACCGCCTCCCGTCACGCCCCAGGTGATCCCGCTCCCTGAGCGATTCTTCGCGGGCGGTGGGACTTCCCTGCGAGGTTTTTCCCTGAACCAAGCTGGCCCGCGCGATCCCTGCACGGGTTTTCCCATCGGCGGGCTCAGCATGCTCGTGCTCAATCAAGAGCTGCGCTTTCCCATGAGATTGCCCATCGTTGGAACTCGGCTGGGCGGAACGCTTTTTTACGACGGCGGCAACGTGTACACGGACGTGAACCACATCTCGTTCGCATGGAAGTCGCCCTCAATTACGAATCTGAATTACTTTTCGCACACGATCGGGTTTGGCCTGCGCTACCCAACGCCGGTCGGGCCGGTGCGCGTGGACTTTGGCTATCAGCTCAATCCGGCGTCGTATCGTTCGATACCTTCCACGAGCACGGTTCCCGAGACTCTCCGGCTCCCACACTTCGGATTTTTCTTCAACATTGGACCCATTTTCTGATGCGCTACGCCCTTTTCATTTGCGTGTGGACCGCTTGGCTCGCTGGACCGGGAGCGGCGCATACGATCGCCCAGGCTCCGGCGGGCAGCCCGCAAACAGTAGACGGCGTGGCCGCGCGCATTGAGGGCGATATATTGACGGAAAGCGAAGTGCGCGAGCTGTCCGCATTTCAGCAGTCGGTGGATGGGCATGCCAAATCGCGAGACGAAATCATTCGCGAGCTGTCCGACCAGTGGATCGTTCGCGGTGAGGCCGACGCTGCAAAATATCCGCAGCCATCTCCGGACGACATTCAGAACGCCTACGCGAAGCTGGCGGGGCAGTTTCCCTCAATACAAGAATTCAAGAACCGCTACGCCAAGGCGGGACTCACCGAAGCCGCTGTCCGTCGATTGCTCGCCCAGCAGCTCTATCTTTCGCGATTCCTCGATTACCGATTCCGTCCGGCGGCGCAGGTGGACGACAAACAGATTGAGGCGTATTTCAAGGATGAATTCGCGCCGCAGCTGAAAGCGCGCGGGCAGGCTGTCCCGTCGCTCGATGACGTCGCGGACACGATCCGGGAAGTGCTCGTCCTGCGCGCGATTAATGACCGTGCCACACAATGGCTCGACGAGGCGCGCGGGCAACTGAAGATCGATATCGTGTCGGAGGGAGACCGGACGTGAAGGTGCGCTGGAAGCGATGGACACGCCGCGTGCTGGCTCTGGCTGCGGCGCTCGTGCTGATTGTGTTCATCGTTTTTGAGGCCGGAATCGCGGAGAAATGGCTTCGTGATGCCGTCGTCAGCCGGATTGAACGCAGTACGGGAGCGCGCGCTGAAATCGGCGGCTTCCATCTGCACGCCTGGCGCTTGCGGATTGAGATCGACGATCTGACGTTGCACGGCACCGAGGCTGCTAGCCAGCCTGCGCTCTTTCATGCGGACCGGGTCAATATCACGATTCGTATTATTTCGTTCTTCGGCCGGCAGATCTCACTCGATGAGCTGATCGTCGAGCGGCCACAGGTGGCCGTCGGAATCGATAGCCACGGCATGAGCAACTTGCCCACTCCGAAAGGCACCGCCGGCAAGAATCCATGGCGCGCGACGCTTTTCGAGCTGCGCATCGGTCAGCTCGCATTGCGGGATGGGAGCGTGCTCTACAATGATCGGCGAACGCCGCTGGCTGTCGACGGGAGGAACTTTAATTTTGCGCTGCACTACGATGCACCGGCAGCCGGTGCGGATTCGTACATCGGAAATCTCAGCGGGGAGCAAGTGAAATTGTCGGCGGGGAAAGATGTGCCGTTCCGGTTCGACGTGTCGTCAAAATTCCTGCTGCATCGCGATTCTTTCGAGGCCGATGAGCTGATTATCAAGGCGCTCCATTCNNGTCCATTCCGAGCTCAATCTCAGCGCTGAGCTGCCGACATTCGCTCGCTCCGATTGGGATTTGAAATATCGTGGAAGGCTATCACTGGCTGATGTTCGAACGATCTTCCGTGCGCCAACCACACCATATGGCGACGCGGATTTCTCCGGACACGCGCGTTATACAGCGCCCCTCGGGGTCGCAGGCGCTGGAACTGAAGGCGAATGGACCGGGGGCGGCTACTACTCGAGTCGCGACATGCGCATGCCCTACCAATACTTCCACGAGAAAGACATGGAAACATCGGGTAATTTCGAGATCGCGCACAAACATCTCGTGGTTCCGAACGTTCACGTTCTCGCTCTCGGAGGCACCGTCGATGGGCGGCTCGACATGGATTTCAAAGGTCTGGCGTTTCGCACGGAAACGCGTTTGCGCGGCGTGAGCCTCGCCGAGCTATTCGATGCGCTCGACAACCACGATTTGCCCGTGCGTTCCTTGCACTGGAACGGCACGGTGGAAGTGGACTCGGAAAATACCTGGAACTCGAATTTCAAGAACTTCCGCACGGCGGGCGAAATGCGTTGGGCGCCGCCCAACGTGCTCGGTGCTGGCGAGATCCCCGCCACGGCGCGAGTCGACTATGACTATCGCAACGATAAAGAAATTGTCGCCATCTCTCAAAGTGACATCGAAACTCCGACCGCGCGATTCGACCTTGACGGAACGCTCGGCGCGGTTGATTCCGAACTCGAAGTGGGATTCCACGCGGACGAACTTGCCGATTGGGACGACTTCATCGGCGCAATTCGCGGGGCGGACGCGGGCGTGCACCGCGTAGGAGGAAAAGCGGCATGGCGCGGCCGAATTTTGGGGCCGCTAACCGGTCCGTCGTTCGTCGGTCATCTGATCGCCACCGCCGCGCAGTACGACACTCTTGCGTGGGATGATTTGGAAGGCGATATGGAGTACTCGCCGGATGCATTCCTCCTGAAGGACACAGTCATCCGGCGCGGCGGCACCTCAGCCACGATGAACGCTTCGCTTCAATTTGACGGCGCCTGGAATTTCTTGCCCTCGAATTCATGGAAGCTCGACGCGCGGGTTACAAAGGCCTCCGCTGATGACCTGCAGGCGCTGTCAGGCACGAATTATCCGGTCACCGCGCATTTAACCGGGAGTGTGCACGGCAGCGGCACGCGTGCGGAACCGCTTCTCGACGCGGACTTCGTCGCCGAGAATATCGATGCCAGAGGCTGGCACGCAGATCGCTTCAGTGGACAACTCCACTGGCAGCATGACCAACTGCAATTGTCCCACGCGGAGCTGCGCGAGAATGTCGCGGTCGTCGCGGGCGACATCCTGTACCGGCCAGAAGAACAGCAGGCGGAATTCAACATCACGGGCACTNNAAGCTGCAAAATCCGAAGCTGCCCGTTGATGGACAGGTCGCTTTCACTCTGCGTGGCAATGGGCCGGTGCGAGCTCCCGTTGCGCAGGGTGATCTCAAGATCACCAATCTGAGGCTCGGGACAGAGGCCCAGGGTGACTTCAGCGGTCAATTGGAGTCGGACGGCAAGGCCGCTCGGCTCAGCGTCGCGTCCGAACCGAACCACGAAAAACTTGATGGCCAGATTACGGTGGGACTGACCGGAGATGAGTCCGTTTCCGGCCGGCTCTCTGTAAAACATTTCGACCTCGATCCGTTCATCGTCGCCGGGCTCCACATGGCACAACTGACGGGCCACAGTGACGCCGATGGAGTGTTCACATTTTCCGGAGCGGTCCGCCAGCCAGACTCGATTCAACTGGAGGCCGATATCTCCAGGATTTCTCTCACCTACGAATTCGTGCAGCTTGCAAACGAAGGAAATATCCGGCTGGCGTACCGCCGCAATGAGATTCGCATCGAGCAAGCACACCTGCATGGGACCGACACGGACGTGCAGATCGGTGGATCGGCGCGGTTCGACCGCGACCGCCGCCTCGATTTCAATCTTTCGGGGGGAGTGAATCTGCGCCTGCTGGGAGGCGTGCTGCCGGACCTCGATGCGCAAGGGCGCGCCGACGTAAACGTCTCCGTGCAGGGCACGATGTTGCAGCCGAGGCTTACGGGACGCGCCAGCGTTCGCGACGCCTCCGCGCACTACGCGGATTTTCCGGCCGGCCTCAGCAAAATGAATGGCGATCTTGTTTTTGACCAGAGCCGTTTGATCTTTGACAAAATTACGGCGGAGTCCGGCGGCGGACAACTGGCTTTGAGTGGCAACATCGGCTACGGCGATGGACCCATGCGCTACCAGGTAACGGCTGCGACGTCGACCGTTCGCATTCGGTATCCGGCTGGGATGAGCTGGCTCGCCCGCGGCACGATTCAGCTTTCCGGAACTAGCCAGGCTGCGCTCATCAGCGGTCACATCGAGATCCAGCGGCTTCTGTTTGCGCAGGGAGTGGACTTGGCATCGTTCTTCGCCTCGGCGTCCGACGCGACGCCGGGACCAACTTCTACGTCTCCATTCCTTCGAAATCTTTCGTTCGATATCGAAGGGCAGACCACTCCCGGAGCGCGCATCGAATGGGGCGGGGCGCACATCGAAATGGACGGCAATGTCCGCCTTCGCGGCACGTGGGACCGCCCTGTCTTGCTTGGGCACATCCATCTTCTCGGTGGCGAAATGCCGTTCCGCGGAAATAATTATGAACTCACGCGCGGGGACATCGACTTTTCGAATCCGTTCCGCCTGGATCCGATTCTCAACGTGGAAGCGACTTCGACCATCAGCCAATATCAGGTGACGATCGATTTTTCCGGGCCTGCGAGTCACCTTGCACTAAATTATCGTTCCGATCCTCCGCTTCCTGATTCTGACATTGTGTCCCTGCTCGCGCTGGGAAGTCCGGGGGAGGGAACTGGACTCGCCTCGCAGCCCGGAGCGGCGCAAAACTATGGCGCAACGGCGCTGCTTAGCGAAGCTATCTCCAGCGGGATCGGGGGGCGGATCGAGCACTTGTTCGGCATCAGCTCTTTCCGCGTGGACCCGTTCGTCGCGGGCACCGCGACGGAATCAAACGCAGCCGCGCGAGTCACGATTCAGGAGCATGTTCGAAGCGATCTGACGATCACATACTCAACGAACGCTGCAACCTCGAACCAGTATCAGTTGATTCAGGTGGAATACACCGTGAAGCGCGGTCTCTCCGTCGTTTTCCTGCGGGATATCAACGGCACGTACGGCCTCGACGTAAGATTTGTAAAACACTTCAAGTAGACGCCCGACGAGTTACTCCGGCAGAAGGAATAGCGACTCCGGCGAAAGCCGCACGTGCCATGGCATGGGACGGTCGCGAAACGTCCGCCACTTCTCCTTGAAAACTTCCGCCTGAAGCTCAGCGCGAATTTCACCAAGAGGTTCGGCGGGATTACCTGCTTCCGAACGCCGATCCGCTGCCGCTTGCTGCGAATCACCCACGCGGAGATACAGAGTGATACGGAAGGGCGTTTCGGACGAACGCGCCAGCCAGCACGGAAACACGTTTTCATCAGCGGAAGCGGTGCCGCCCGTGCCAGAAGATTCCACGAAATCGATATGATGCGCCCGAATGCCAATGTACGCCGCGGGCCGCGACAATGTATGCCCGACGCCAAGCGTGCATCCCCAGTCCAGCGCCTCCACCAGATTTTCCGATATCGACCGCACGCGGGAAAAATTCTTGCAGACAGTAAGCCGCGCTACTTCCATGCTCGGAGGGCGGCGAAAGATTTCCTCCTTGGCTCCAAGCGCTGCCACGCGTCCGCGCGATAACACCAGTAACTTTCCGCCCAGCCGGTAGGCTTCTTCAATATTGTGTGTCACCAACAGAGTCGGCCTCCGGTAGCTCGCGAACGTCTCCTGAAGCTGAGCTTCCATCTGGCTTCGCAGGTGTGTGTCGAGAGCGGAAAGCGGCTCATCGAGCAGAAGCGCTTCCGGCTCAGTGGCGAGCGCGCGCGCCAGTGCCACTCGCTGCTGTTCGCCGCCGGAAAGTTGCCGCGGATAGCGCCGCTCGAGTCCAGTCACATGCGCGCGCCGGAGAAGAGCACTCACTCGCTGTGTCTGCTCCTCGCGCGGCAAGTGGCGCAGGCCGAAAGCGACGTTTTCAGCGACGGTGCGGTGCGGAAACAGCGCGTAGTGTTGAAACAGCATTCCCAGGCGGCGCTCGCGTGCTGGGACGTGAATGCCTTGCTCGGTGTCCAGTAGCACGCGATGATCCAGTACGACGCGGCCTCGATCGGGTCGCTCGAGCCCCGCAATGCAGCGCAGCAGCATTGTCTTGCCCGCGCCGGAAGGCCCTAGAATTCCCAGCGGTGTGTCGCTTGCCGTGAAGGACACGTCCAGTGCGAAGTCCGGAAGCCTTTTCGCGATTTGGATTTCGAGGGCCATGTCAGCTTCGCACCCACCGCGACCGTCCCGGGCCCTGCGTGCGAGTCCAGTAGTAAAGGCCGCTGAGCAACGCGAGCGAAATCACTACGTCAACGAGGCACCAAGCCACGGCGGATTGCACGTCGTTCGCTTCGACTGCAAAGTAGATCGCGATAGGGATCGTCGCCGTCCTTCCGGGTATGTTGCCGGCAAGCATGAGCGTGGCTCCGAATTCTCCGAGAGCACGCGCAAACGAGAGGATCGTGCCCGCCAGCACGCCGGGCCATGCGAGAGGCAGAGCGATCGCGCTGAAGACGCGCCATTCCGACGCTCCCAGCGTTCGTGCGGCTTCCAGATAACGCGAGTCAACCTGTTCGAGCGCGGCGCGGGCGGTAAGGTACATCAGCGGGAACGCCACAACCGCCGCCGCGATCACCGTCGCGGGCCAGGAGAAAACTACGGTGGTGCCCAGCGCGAGCAGCAATTTCCCCAGCGGCCCGTTGCGCCCGAACAATAGCAAGAGAAAGAAACCCACGACGGTCGGCGGCAGCACGAGCGGAAGCAGAAAAATCCCGTCCAGGATTGCCATCGCGGGTCCGCTGCGCCGCTCGCGCCATGCAGCAGCCGCGAGTCCGGCGACAAGTGTTATGAGCGTCGCCGTAACACTCGTTTCAATGGATATCTGCAGCGGAGACCAGTCGGTGGGGGCGATGAGAGCCATCGGCACAGAATTGTAGCTGGATCAGTTCCTTTCGGCTTGTTTTTCCGGCGCGTTCAACCGGCGGTGCTCGGATCGCGTTCGCCCTTTACGCCGAGAAGAGATTTCGTGATGGGAATCAACTCCTCTTCATTATTCGGGCCGAGCAGGTGCCGGCTCCGGGAAAGAAGCGGCTGCATCGTTTTCAGGGAGGATCCGATTGAACCGCTCCTCATGGTTTAGGCGTGGCGGGCGTTGGTTTCGGCTCGGGTGCGGGTGCGGGCGCAGGCGCGGGTGCAGGTGCAGGTGTCTTTGAGGGCGCCGCATCAGCTCCTGGGCCAGGCTGGGCATTATCTGCCGGGAGAATCTGTTTGAGTTCGGGATATTGGTCCGACATCCCTTTGAGGACGTTGAGTGCTGCAGACTGTTCGAGCTGGACTCCGGTCACCTGTGATTCCTGAACGACGTCCGGAAGCCCTTTTACGACCCGCTGTCCGAGCGGCGACTCGTAGAATTGAATCAGCCCTTGAATATCCTCCATGGAGAAAGCGCGCGCGTAGATCGGAACCATTGCGTTGGTGACGGCGCTCGAAGCGCCCGTAGCGGCAAATTTCTGATTAAACGCATCCATGAACTTTGGCAGAGCGTCGGGCGCGATCCCGTGGCTGACGCCGGAGCGCACCTGGCCGGAGAGATAGGTGGCGATGTTGTCGCCCAGCTTCGAGGTTTGCGTGATCTCCATCAGATGCCGTATGGCCGCCTCTTTTGCGGGATCGACCTTATCGGAGGAGCCTGCCTTCTCCGTGGGCGCAGTCTTTGGCGCTGCTGCCTGACTCGGTGGATGCACTGGAGCGGGGGTGCCTGGTTGATGCTGCGCGGTTGGAGGTTTGGGGGGCGTCCCTGCCGCGGGTGCTTGCGCCAGCGCGGGAATTGTGAGGCAAACTGACGCTACGATTGCGAAGGCGAATTTCATTCAAATCTCCTGGAAGTTGATATTGAAAGTGCGGAAACTATCATAGCGAAGCCAGAGCACAGTATCACGGACCGATTTCTGGATTCGAGAGACTCTTTCGGTAGCAGCGCCCGACTCGCCTGTGATATTTTCGCTTCAGCGTCATCAAAGAAGGTCACGCTCACAATGAACGGCAATAAAGATCGGATCGTAAGCATCGACGCAGACTTTGAGGCGGCGCGTCGCGACATGGTTGCTCATCAGATTCGCGACCGCGGTATTCGCTCCGTCCATGTGCTCGATGCGGCGCAGACGGTGGAGTGTCATCTGTTCGTGCCGTCTGGACGAGTTCAGGAAGCCTACACCGATGCGCTGCTTCCGATCGGGGAAGATCAGGCGATCTCCCAGCCTTTCATGCGGGAAGCAAATCGCGGATGATCTCGGACGCGCCCGAACTTTCCATTGTCATCCCCGCTTACAACGAAGAACCACGGCTCGGCCGCGCTCTCTCGCGAATTCGCGAATACTTTGCGAGCAAACCGGCAGGCATGGCGGGAATTGAGATTGTTGTCGTGGACGACGGCTCGACCGACGGCACCGCGCGTGTTGCGCGGGATTGGACGCGCGAGATCCCATCGTTACGTCTTTTGTCCAATGGGGAGAACCGCGGCAAGGGCTACAGCGTGCGCCAAGGAATGCTCGGAGCCCGCGGCCGCATCGCTCTTTTCACGGATGCTGATCTCTCCGCCCCGATCGAGGAATCGGAAAAACTGCTTGCCGCGATTCATGCGGGCAATGACGCAGCCATCGGATCGCGCGCCCTGGATCGTTCTCTCATCTTCAGGCATCAGTCGCGTCTTCGGGAAGTCGCCGGCATGATCTTTAACGGTTTTGTGAGAATAGCTACCGGCCTTCCGTTTCACGATACGCAGTGCGGCTTTAAGGCTTTTGTGCGGGAGCGGTGCAGAATTGTGTTCGAACAGCAGCGAATTGAAGGATTCGGTTTCGATCCTGAGATTCTTTTTCTGGTCCGCCGCCACGGCCTCCGAACCGCCGAGGTTCCGGTGCGTTGGGCCCACGATCCGGGCACGAAGGTCCACGTGCTGCGCGACAGCCTGTTGATGTTTGGTGATCTCGGCTACATCCGCTGGAATTGGCTGCTCGGCCGCTATCCGGTAAAGCCTTCCTGATCTCCGGATAGCGAATTTGATCGAGCAGAACGCTTAAGGTTTCGGCGCGGCGGCCGCTGGCGGAGGCTGCGCCGAGGGTGGAAGCAGCCCGTTCATTCGCAGGTACATCGCCTCCGTGCTGTAGTGATCGAAAAAATCGTTGGCGAGCGTAAACATTGCGCCAGCCTGCGAAGTAGTCCGATTGCCGAACAACGTGATCTGCTGGCCCAGTTTGGAATCGTCCACGTTTGCGAGAACCTGCGTGCAGTAATCGAAGGACGCCTTCAGCGCGCCAGTCAGTTTGTCCTTCGGATCCGTGTCCGCCAGCTTGGGATCGGCGGGAGGCGCGACGCCGGAAATCTTGGAGCACAAGAAATTATTCGATTGCGCAAGGTGAGCGATCAAGTGGGCGAAAGTCATCTGCGCCGGAGTTGGATGGTAGTCGTATTTGTCCGCCGGCATTTCTTCGGCGCCAGCCACGATAATTTTTGACTCGCGCGCCAGCATGTTTCTCATTGCGTTCGAGACGGGATTCGCTTCGGGCGCCTGCGCGCGCGCCGCGATCGGTGCAAGTGCCAGCGCTAGAACGGCCAGCATGATTCGTTTCATGAATTCGCCTCCGGTGGATTTTATGCGCCCCAAGGATAGTCCTCGAACCTTTGGTTCACAAGTGGTTCCGGTTTTCTGTGTCGTTAGCACACGATGTG
>PKUY01000351.1 GCA_003131705.1 Acidobacteriota bacterium
GGGCGCGAAGCAGGTTCGGAATTGCAATCGCCGCAATGATCAAAATGATTGCAACCACGATCAGCAACTCGATAAGTGAGAAACCCCGGTGTCTCTCGGCGGACCTATTTCTCAGGATCATCTTACCCATGGTTTTGTTCCTTGTTTGGTCCTAGCTTCCCGACGTTTCGCCCTTATGAAGTCGTGACCCACTATCCGTTATTAGACCGTAGCTTTCTCGCAACGAATCCCAAAGCGGGGAGGACTTGTGGTCCTCCCCACCTCGAGACTTCGAAACTACTGCAAAGGATTAAGTGCTTGGCAAGCTACGGCAGTCGCGATTACAACGCCGGTAGGATCCTTGCGGACAACACCAGATTGGTCGGTGCAGAATGTGCTGGTACCAGTTTGGCCCGCAGCAACGGGCGCTGCGGTAGCGAGGAACGTGTTGTTCGGAGCTGCTGGCGTACCAATCGCCGCTGGCACAGGTGTCGCGATTTTGTAGCCACTCTTCGTGCCGCCAACGATCGCATTGTCAACCAGGCAAGCCTGAGCTGAAGTTGCACCACCGGCTACGGCGCAAGCAGCCGCCGTGCCGCCCAGATTCGCCAACGGGGCAAATCCAAGTAGATAGGTACTCTGGTAAGTCACTTCCGCCGTGGTGATCGTGCGCATCGTGCCGACAGCGGAAGCCTCATTGGCTGCCATGCGGGCGCGAAGCAGGTTCGGAATCGCAATCGCCGCAATGATCAGGATGATCGCGACGACGATCAACAACTCGATTAAAGAAAAGCCCTTCTGTTTCTTGTCCATTGTGTCTCCTAGGAGCGATTGCTCCATAATCTCTGTTTTTGTACTCCCTGGCGGGGTACGCCTTGATACATCGCAAGGGAGATGCCAGTGTCGTGCCGGGGGTTGACTCTCGCGACACACCACCATTATACCCCTTACTTTCAATGCGATGCAGGAGATTTTCCCGGAGACATGCCATAGAAGCAACCCGCACCCGGCCATGATGACCGCGAACGTGACATTTTATGGCGGCCCCGAGTGACCGAAACGGCCGAGCCACCGTGGATCAGTATGTCATGCTGCTAAGAAGCGAAAATCCGATCACACGCAGGAAGGTCCCCTATGCCGGAAGGACCAACCTAACGAGAATTTTGCCCAGTCGATGAAGGTTTAGTCACGCCGTGAGGGGATCAAACGCCGTATTTCTTGGCGTAATGGCGGAAGGAACGGTACGACATTTTCAGAATGCCGGCGGCCTGCGTCCGGACACCGCCGGTCCGTTCGAGCGCCGCAAGCAGATAGGAGCGCTCCAGCGCCTGAATATGCTCTTCCAGATTCAGGCCCTCCGCCGGCAGCGCATTGCCGTTCCCGTTGTGCGACGCGTGAGGAATCAATTCTTGGAAATGATTGCGAATCCGGTCAGGTAAAGCCTCGTCCGAGATGCGATTGCCGCTTTCCAGCGCAATGGCGCGCTCGATGGTGTTTTCAAGCTCACGCACGTTTCCCGGCCAGTCATACACCTCGAGGCGGCGCATTGCTTCAGGGGTGATGCCGTCGATCTTTTTGGCCATCGACTTCGCGAAGCGGCCGAGAAATTCCCGTGCGAGCAGAGGAATGTCCTCGCGGCGCTCGCGTAGCGGCGGAAGATGAATGGGGATCACGTTCAGGCGATAGAACAAATCTTCGCGGAATCGGCCCTCTGCGATTTCTTTCTCAAGGTCCTTGTTTGTTGCGGTGATCACGCGGACGTCCACATCGGTTTCTTCGGTGCTTCCGATAGGGCGCACCTTGCCCTCCTGCAGTACGCGGTAGAGCTTCACCTGCATCGTGACGCTCATATTGCCGACTTCGTCCATGAAAAGCGTGCCGCCATGGGCAGCATGGAACAAACCGCGCCGGTTATCGTTCGCGCCTGTGAAAGCTCCCTTCACATAACCGAACAGCTCGGATTCCAGTAGCGTTTCCGGAAACGCGCCGCAATTGATCGTGATGAATGGATTCTTCGCCCGAGGGCTGTTTTCGTGAATGGCGCGCGCGACAAGCTCTTTTCCCGTCCCGCTTTCCCCGGTGATCAAAACTCGGCTCGTCTGCGGAGCGATGGTCTCGATCATTTCAAAAATCTCGCGCATCTTCGGGCTGGTCCCGATCATGTGATCGAGTCCTGTGAGGCGGCGAACTTCGCGGCGAAGATAGCCCGCCTCTTTCTTGAGAGCGAGGTTTTCAGCGACTTGCTGCACTGCCGGGCGCAGTTCATCAAGCAGACGGTCGCCTTTTATCACGTAGCGGTCCGCGCCGAAGTTCACCGCGTGGATGGCCGTGTCGATTGTGGGAACGCCCGTCACCAAAATAAAGGTTGTAGAAGGGGACACTTCCTTGCAGTAACGCAGCAGTTCGACACCATCCATATCGGGCATGCAGATATCGGAAACGACGATATCGAAAATCCGCGACGCAAGCAGCCGTTTCGCCGCTTCGCCGTTCGTAGCGACCTCGACCTTGTGGCCTTCCTTACGGAAGCTGATCTCGAGCAATTCGCAAATCGAAGGCTCGTCATCGACAATTAATAGGTGAGCCATGGCTTATGTCTTCCCTACCGGGCGCGGGACTTTCTCGCGCGAATCCTGGCGGATTGCGGGTCGAGCGCGTGTTGCCATCGGGAGCTCCACGATGAACTCGGACCCGTGCCCCGGTTCTGTCTCCACGCGGATTCTGCCGCGGTGTGCCTGCAGAATCTGGTACACGATGGCAAGTCCCAAGCCGGTTCCTCCCACAAAACCTGATTGAAACGGCTCAAAAACACGAGCCACCGAGCGAGCATCCATGCCAATGCCCGTGTCGCGAATCGAAATCCGCACGCAGTCGGGGCCAGGTTCCAAGCGAGCCGAGAGCACTCCTCCACCGGGCATCGCGCGCAATGCGTTGTTGCAAAGATTCCAGAGGACCTGTTTGATCGCATCGCGATCGGCGCGCGCACGAAGGTTTTTCTCCGCGTACGTCCGCTCGATTCGAACCTTGCCCGAGGCGCCTCCCTGCCGTTCGATGAGCAGCAGCGTTTCCTCGATCAGAACCGCAATGTCCACGTCCGCGAAGGCGTAGGATTTCTCGCGAGAGTAGTCCAAAAACTCGGTAATGATCTGATTCAGCCGTTGCGATTCGCGGCTCACAATCTGGACGAGTTTCTTGTCGTCATCTTCGAGTGGCGCGAGACGCGCCAGTTCTTTGAGCGCACCCGTCATAGCCGTGAGAGGCTGGCGAATCTCGTGGGCGATAGCCGCCGAAAGACGTCCAAGAGCGGCCATGCGCTCCTTGGTGAATACTTCGTGCTCCAACCGCTTCAGTTCGGTCAAGTCCTGAAAGTTGAAAACGAATCCGCTGGCTTGGTTTTGACCCGTGCGCAGAGGCGAGATCGAGAGTCCGAGGAATCGAATGACTCCATCCGGAGTACAAAATTCGATTTCCTTGCGTAGCGCCACAGGGGTCCCAGTTTCGTCGATATCGACGGGCCAGAAATCGGGAAACACTTCCGCGATATTTTCGCCCCGCAGCACACCGAAGCCGTGGCCTGTGATTTCCGCTCCGGCCCGGTTGACCAGCAGGATTCGCCCATCGAGATCGGTCGTCAGCAAGCCTCCGCGCATGGANNATGTCGCGGTTGAAAGCCTGAAGATCCTTCAAGGCTTCGCTTTTTTCCTCGAGTTCGACGCCCTTCTTGTGAATTGTCTGCGAGAGTAGGCTCCCCAGATACGCGACCGCGAGAAACGCGAAAAGATTGCTTCCTAACCAGGATTCCAGCGCTCGCGCACTCGGCGTCGAAATCGAGGTCCGCGGAATTACGTNNAAATAGGCCAGCTCGATGATGAAACCTAGCAGTACGAAACTGAAGCCCGCCACCACAAACGTGCCGCGGCGAGAGAACAGAATGCTCGCCATCAAGATCACGAGAACATAGAGAGAGATAAAGTAACTGTCGTGGGCGCCACTTGCATACACAACACCGGTGATAATCGCCATGTCCAAAGCAATCTGAAGAGGAGCCTGCCAGCGACCGCCGGGAACACTGCGCTGCAAAACCAGATAAACGGTCGCTAGCGCGTACCAGAAAGCGGCCAGCAGAATCAGCGTTCTAACTGGAAGAGGAATAGGGGTCCACTGGCGCACGGCTATAACGACCGCCAATAGAAAAGTTATGATTAGAAAACGAACGCGGCTCAGCCAGGGCAACCATTCATTCGTGCTAAGTGTGGACTTCATCTGGAACCCACCGCTGATTTCTGACTCTTCTCTTGCTCCGCATCCTGCGGCACCCTAGACTCCCCACTGGAGTCCCATCCGGCGGCTCTCTTAGTTCGATATCCGCAGGCATCTGCCTCCGGGGCTGCCATTTTAGTGTCCAGCCAGCTTGCCGATCAACGAGAACAACGGCAAATACATAGAAATAACCACGCCACCGACAACCACGCCCAAAACTACGATCATAATGGGTTCGATCGCCGTCAGTAGGTCTTTCACCGCCGCGTCCACTTCATCCTCATAAAAATCCGCGATTTTCTGAAGCATGGCGTCCATCGCGCCGGTCTGTTCGCCGACGCCGATCATCTGCGTCACCATGCCCGGGAATACGTCTGTTTCCTTGAGTGGGTCTACCAGCGAGCGTCCGGCTTCGACGGCCTTACGCGTCTGCGAAATAGCTCTTTCCACAACGGCGTTGCCCGAAGTGCGAGCGGTGATGTCCAACCCCTCAAGAATGGGCACGCCGCTCGAAATCAACGTGCCGAGCGTTCGCGTGAATCGTGCAACGGCAATCTTGCGCATGACCATGCCGATGACCGGGAGCTTGAGTACGACGGTATCGAGTGCGAACCGGCCTTGCGGAGTACCGTACCAAAACTTGATCGCAAAACCCGCCGCGACGACGAAAACCAACAGTACCAGCCCATAGTAGCTGCCGATAAAGGTGCTCATCCCAATGACAATTCGAGTAGGGAGCGGCAGGACCGCATCCAGACCATTGAAAAGCGTGACGAAAATCGGCACGACCTTCCACAGCAATAGGACGATCACCCCGGCCGCGATGCTCAAGACGGCAACGGGGTAAATCATCGCGGACCGAACGGCCCGTTTCAATTTCACGTTCTTTTCGATGTAGGTCGAAAGGCGCTGAAGAATCGTGTCGAGGATACCGCCCGTCTCGCCCGCCTCCACCATGTTGTAGTAGAGAGGGTCGAAGACTTTCTCGTGCGCCTTCATCGAGGCCGAAAGAGTCGCGCCGCCCTCCACCGAGCTGCGCACGCTGGTGAGAATCTTTTGGAAAGTCTTATTCTCCTGCTGCCCCCCTAGAATCTCGAGGCACTGAACGAGAGGCAAGCCGGCATCGATCATTACGGAGAACTGGCGCGTGAACACCGCCAACTCCTTGGAGGTCACGCCGGTTCCGAATGTGGGGATATTAAACTCCTTCCCCTTTTCGGAAATCTTGCTGACGGTGATCTGCTCCCGGCGCAGGGCCGCCTTTGCTTGGTCTTTGGTTTCCGACTGGCGCTCACCTGTTACGCTGGCACCCGAACGGTTGATTCCGCGATACGTAAAAACCGGCATGATCTGTTACCTCCCTCTTCGATTACCGCCGGACAGGGACCCGGCCCGTCAAAGGCGCCGAGGTTACCCCACGGTTAATTAAATCCTGTAATTCGTCTGGATTCGAGGATCTCGCGATCGCCGTTTCCAAAGTGATTAACTTCTGGAAGTACGCGTTCGCAAGGCTCTGGTTAAAAGTCTGCATTCCGCTTGCTCCGGTACCCGTCTGCATCGCGGAATAGATCTGGTGAATTTTGTCTTCGCGAATCAAGTTGCGAATCGCAGCGGTGGGAATCAGGATCTCCATCACCATGGCGCGGCCACGACCGTCGATGCGAGGCAGCAGCGATTGGCAGAGAATTCCTTCCAGCACCATCGAGAGCTGCGCGCGCACCTGCGGTTGCTGGTGAGCGGGAAAAACATCCACGATACGATTGATGGTCGAGATGGCCGAATTCGTGTGTAGGGTGGCGAAGGTTAAGTGGCCCGTTTCTGCAATGCGCAGAGCGGACTCAATCGTTTCCAGGTCGCGCATTTNNGGTTGACCAGGCACTTCTTGTGATTGTGGAGAAACTCGATAGGATCCTCGATCGTGATCATGTGCTCTTCGCGCTCGCTGTTAATTTTGTCCAGCATGGCGGCAAGCGTGGTGGACTTGCCGGAGCCG
>PKUY01000196.1 GCA_003131705.1 Acidobacteriota bacterium
GCTCACGATCCACGCGCTGAAGCCAGGAGAAAACCTGTGATACGCAGTGAGAATCTACGCAGCGGGTACATTCAGGACGACGTCGAGGATTACATCTATCTTTTGTCTCTTGGTATCGTCTGAAATCATGATTTTTGCTCCTTTGAGCCGCATCATTGATTGAGCACCGCGATGAAATCGGGAGATTTCACTCGGTTGCTAGAGACCGAAGTCTCGTTCTGGATGCTTAAGTGAATTATACACGGCATGGCCAGTTTGGATAAACGCGATGAACCTCGAGTTGCCGTCGCGAGTTGTAGTGCATTAGGCAGGCGGGATGTGGAAGATCCTTTCCGCGTTGCCGTGGGTGATTTTCTCGAGGTCCGCCTTGGGCAGCGGAGCGCTGTTCATGAATGTCACCGCTCCCTCGGTATCCTGATAGGGATAATCGATCGCGAACATGATGTTGTCCGCGCCGAGGACCTTGTGGCAGTACTCGAGGGTGGGGTGAAAATTCACGCCGCTGGTCGTAATCATGAAATTGTCCTTCACGTACTCGCTCGGCTTGCGCTTCGTAACACGCAGGCGATCAGCCAAGGCGATCCGAGCACAGCGGGACACCTTTTGGCGACTCGTTCGCTGACAATCGAGGAACTGAAGTCGAGACAAGTGACCTTCCGCTCGCGCCAAAACGGGTCTATTGTTGAATAGGGAGCTAGTGGTACGACCATGAGCCGAGGAATCGGGCATGGCTATCTCTTGGGCTTTCTGCTCTCTGCGGGCCTGCTGATCATGCCAAGCCGTCCCAGCAAACCCTCTAGCGACCCGCAATCCCCGCCTTCGCACACCCAGGAATCTTTTCAGTCGCTCGATGATATCCTCCAATACATCTCCGATGACTGGGGGAATCTAAAACGCTCGCTGACGGATTGCAAAACATTCGAAGACGCCAAGACCGAAGGCGAGCCGATTTTGTATCTTCCCGCTGATGTCGTCACTCCTTTCGGCTTAAGCGAAATGCAGAAGCGCTGCCGTGTTGATGTCGAACATCTCCCGGTCACGATTTCGGAGCAAACCGTCAGCAAGATTCAAAGGCACGGGTTGCTTTATCTCGGAAATCCGTACGTAGTCCCGGGCGGCCAATTCAACGAAATGTACGGTTGGGACAGCTACTTCATCATCCGCGGTCTGCTTCGAGACCATCGCAGGGATCTGGCAAAGGGAATAGTCGAGAATTTCTTTTACGAGATTCAGCACTACGGCGGCGTCCTGAATGCCAACCGGACATACTATCTCGGCCGTTCTCAGCCGCCCCTTCTCAGTTCCATGATTCTGGCCCTGTACGAAGCAGACAAAGCCGCCGGGCACCCGGACCTTCAGTGGCTTGAGAAAGCTTACGGGTTCGCCGCCAAGGATTACAAACAATGGAATCGGGAGCCTCACCTTGCGGGAGACACGGGCTTATCTCGCTACTTCGATGAGGGAGAAGGCCCGGTTCCTGAGATCATGGGTGATCCCAGCGACTACTACAGGAGCGTCGCACGGTTTTTCCTGACTCACGAAGGCGAAAATAGCCCGCATCTAGTCAGATATAGTACGGGCCAGCCTACCTCCCGAGCCGCAGGCCCTGTCTTCGAACTTCCGGTCTGTGGTCCGGAATCGAAGCAAACCCAAAAGGAAGATTGCTCGCGGGAAGATCGAGTTTCCCTCACCGCTGATTTCTACAAGGGCGATCGCAGCATGCGCGAATCTGGATTCGATGTCACCTTTCGCTTCGGTCCTTACGGAGCCGATACCCATCGCTTCGCCCCGGTATGTCTAAACAGCCTACTTTATAAGACCGAGACTGATCTCGAGCAGATGAGCCTGCTGCTTGGCCGTAAAGATGAAGCCCGCCAATGGGCACACGGGGCGGCCGTACGGCGCGCAAGAATCGTCAAGTATCTCTGGGACAACCAGCGAGGTCTCTTCTTCGATTACAACTTCGCGACTCATATGCAATCCACGTACGAGTACGCCACGACCTTCTACCCTCTGTGGGCCGGGTTAGCCTCGAAGGAGGAGGCGCGCGCCGTCGCGCGCAATTTGCCATTGTTTGAACAAACCGGCGGCCTGTCCATGAGCCGCTTCGAGAGCCAGGCTCAGTGGGACTATCCGTACGGATGGGCTCCGATCCATCTGCTCGCCGTCGAGGGGCTGCGCCGCTACGGATACGCCACCGATGCAGACCGAATCACGTCTAAGTTTCTGGCCATGATTCTCGGCAATTTTCGTCGCGATCAGACGATCCGGGAAAAATATAACGTCGTCACGCAGTCCTCCGTCACGCATATCGTGGCTGGCTACAGTCAAAACGTCACCGGATTCGGATGGACGAATGGAGTATTCCTGGAACTATTGCATGAATCACCACCGGAAATAGCCGCGCGGCTGAGGAAGGAATAGAGACCGGTGAACACCATCGCCGCAACATGGAAGGGAACCGGGAGACTTGTGTACGTCGCGGCGGTCTTCGCAGGCCTCGGCGGCTTGCTTTTCGGTTACGACACAGGTGTCATTTCCGGCGCCCAGCTCTTCCTCAAAAATGACTTCACGCTTTCCGTTTTTACGCTCGAAGTAATCGTCAGCGGTGTGCTGGTGGGCGCCGCGTTCGGCGCTCTTATCGGCGGACGTCTGGCAGATCTGTTTGGGCGGCGGGCCTTGCTAATTGTGACGGCTGCGATTTTTGCCACGGGCGCAATCGTGTGCGCCGCCGCATCGTCGACAACTATTCTGATCATCGGCCGCCTCATTGTGGGCTTGGGTATCGGCCTTTCCTCGGGCGCCGTTCCTGTCTACATCTCCGAAGTCTCTCCGCCGGCCGCGCGTGGATGGACCGTTTCGCTCTTCCAGCTCTCCATCACTGTCGGAATCTTGCTTGCGTACGTAGTCGACTATGCCTTTGCGGCAATTCAGGGGTGGCGCTGGATGTTTGGCCTGGCGGTTGTACCCGCTGCGGTGTTCGCTTTGGGTATGCTGTTCCTGCCCGAAAGCCCGCGGTGGCTTGCGAGAAAGGGACATCGCGACGCCGCGCGAGCTGTGCTCGCGCGAATTCGAGGATCTGCCGACGTAGAAGACGAGATGCTCGAAATCGAGCGGAGCATCGCACAGGCTAAGGAGCGCGGCCGGCTCTCCGATCTTCTCCAGCCATCGCTTCGATCAGCTCTTGTGGTCGGCATCGGTCTGGCCGTCTTCCAGCAAGTGACGGGCATCAATACCGTGATCTACTATGCCCCGCTGATCATCCAGTCGGCGGGTATTTCGTCAGCTTCGGGAGCGATTCTTGCCACCGCCGGCATCGGCATCGTTAACGTGCTGATGACCATCGTTTCGATGTGGCTGATCGATCGCGTCGGGCGCCGACCCCTGCTGCTTACCGGCATTGCCGGGATGGTGGTCACGCTGGTGATGCTGGGTTTGGCTTTCCACATGTCGATTCAGGCGGGCTGGCTTAGTTCGGTGGCCGTGATCTGCATGATGCTATACGTCGCGTCGTTTGCGATCAGCTTGGGACCAATTTTCTGGCTCCTGATTTCAGAAATCTATCCGCTAACGGTGCGCAGCTCGGCGGAAGGTCTTTCCGCCACATTCAACTGGGTATCGAACCTCGTCGTCTCTTTAACTTTTCTTACACTGCTGCAGGCAATTGGGCCGAGCTGGACGTTCTGGTTGTACGGACTGCTCGCGATTGGAGCCTGGGTTTTCTCCTACTATCTAGCGCCCGAAACCAAAGGCCGCACCTTGGAGGAGATTGAGGAGTTCTGGCGCAAGAATCGCCACGACGAATGAAAATGAACCCAGTCTCGACGCTGTCGTGGCGTTTTTACTGGAGTAGGAAAATCAATACAGTAGCTGACACATTGCCCTCCATCTCAGTTCTCTTTGGACGGTCTTTTGATCAGCGGGTTCCAGACGAACAGGTGACAGATGATACGGGCTTGGCCCAGAATCATCCGAGTCTGTTGAAAAATCAGGT
>PKUY01000319.1 GCA_003131705.1 Acidobacteriota bacterium
TCGCAAGTGTTGGCAGGCCAGTAGCGTCGATTTTGAGGACGGCGATATCGCTCTTCGCATCCGTGCCAATAAGCTTGGCTTGAAACTCGCGCTTGTCGCTGAGATCAACCTTGATATCGGTGGCGCCTTCGATGACGTGGTTGTTCGTGACGATCGTCCCGTCGGACGTAATGATCACGCCCGAGCCGAGACTCTGCTCACGCTCGTCGCGGGGCTGCTCNNGTTAAAAAACGGCATCTGAGATTGCGGTTTTGCTTTGACGACTTTCGAGGTGTGAATATTCACGACTGCCGGCAGAGCCGGCTTTAGAACCGATGCAAAACCGTTGCTGAAATTGCCAAGCGGTACGGGAGCTGAACTTCGCGCCATGGTAACATCGAGATTCGGCGCACCTAGTACAGCGCTTCCGGTCCAATTTCTCAAACCTACTGCCAGCACGCCTCCGCCTATAAGTGCCGCGCCAACCGCTACCATGGCCACCCACCGAGGAATGTGCAAATCGCTGCTTTTCATATCTGTCTCTCCCTTTCGTTCCCCCCATCCGCGAGCAGCGTTGGGGCCTATGAGTGCATTAGACGCGCTTTGCTACAATTTGTGATATGCCTCTAAGAATACGAGTATGAAAATTCGGATAAGATGCCGGCGGCGCACCCCACCCTCCTTATTATAGATGCAGAATCGGTCCTGCGCGTCGCCGCAATAAATATCTGTGCGGTTTAAGTTCAGGCGGCGGGCTGGCGAGAGCGATTGAGAGGTCTCGGGTTTCGCGCGATAGTGCTGATTCAAGAGAAGTTCGGCAGAGAGCGCCAAGAAAATCATGAGCACGCAGGCTTCAGAATCGCTCGGCAGGAGACACAAGTTTCGCCAAAGATTCTTTCGCCTGAAATAGTTGGTACACACGAAAAAGCTGAAGAACCCTGACTCTATTCCTAGCTGATCAGGCGTGCGATGAAAAATGCAGTAGCGGCGGCGAGCCCACCCACGAGAACTGTCTGGAGCCCTCCGCGGAAAGGTTTGACGCCTGTGTAGTGTCCCTTGATCGCGCCGAAGACAAACAGTGCAAGGAGCGTGACGCTGACCGAGACCCACAGAGCGGGAATGATTTCTCGCATGATGATGTACGGTGCGAGAGGCACGAGGCCACCGACTATATATGACACGGCGATAGTGGCAGCGCTCCGGCTGGCGCGAGCGGGATCAGGCGGCTCGAGTCCCAACTCGAAACGCATCATGAAGTCGACCCATTTCTTTTGGTCCGAAGTAATCGCGGTAACGATGGGTTCCATCTGTGTTTCTGAAAGGCCATAGTCGCGGAACACCTTGGCGACTTCCTCGATTTCGATTTCCGGCAGCTCTACGGTCTCGCGATATTCGCGATCGAGTTCGGATGCGTAGTGCTCCATGTCCGTCTTCGCAGCCAGGTATCCACCCAGGCCCATGGCAATCGAGCCCGCCGCGATTTCCGCAAAACCTGCGGTCACAATAATTCCGTTACCTTTCGACAACGCAGCCGCCGCGCTGGTGAGACCCGCCGCGAGCGCGAACGGAACCGTAAGGCCGTCGGACATTCCAATGACGATGTCGCGAACGGCTGCAGTCGCCGTAAAATGCTTTTCCACGTGTTCGACGGATGGCATAGAAAACCTCCTCAGCGCCCTTGAGAGCTTCCCGTGACCGTTCCAGGACTCTCGGCCATGCGAGTATAATTATGGAGTAGGAACTGGAATTCTGTAGGTAGATAATGAGATCTTCTGCGACATCTTCATTAAAGGAGCCGCTCCCGAAATGAGCCACACTTTACCATCACTTCCGTATTCTTTCGACGCGCTCGAGCCCCACATCGACGCAAAGACGATGGAAATCCATCATGACAAACATCACGCCGCCTATGTCACGAATCTCAACAAAGCTCTGGAAGGCAATGCCGAGCTTCAAAAGCTGACGGTGGAAGAACTGCTCACGCAGATCAACAAAGTTCCCGACAACATCCGCACGGCGGTTCGCAACAACGGCGGCGGCCACATGAATCACTCCATGTTCTGGAAGATCATGAAAAAGGGCGGCGGTGGCGAGCCCTCGGGCGATGTGGGCGACGCGATCAAAACTGCGTTCGGGACTTTCGCCGAATTCAAAACAAAGTTTAATCAGGCGGCTACGACGCGCTTCGGCTCCGGCTGGGCGTGGCTGCTGGTTCGCGACGGCAAGGTCGTCGTTGAGTCCACCCCCAACCAGGACAACCCAATCATGGACGGAGGCAAGGCATTTTTCGGGCTCGACGTTTGGGAGCACGCCTACTATTTGAAATATCAGAACCGCCGGCCGGAATATATCGAGGCCTGGTGGAACGTCATTAACTGGTCGCAGGTAGCTGAGAACTACGCCCACGCAAAGAAATAGACGTTTCGTTTAATCGGATCTGCGCCCTTTAGCGGATCCGAGGAGCGATTTCACTCCGCGCTTGGAGACGCAGCCAAGGGCCGTCGGGACGTCGACGGTTGGCTGCTGCGAGCGCGGAGTTTTTTGGGGTCCGCTGCGAACTGCGGCGACAAGTCGAACGCGATTCATGTATAGGCGAACCAGGAGGCTCGGTGGGCCAAGCCTCCTGTTGGGGTGTGTCCGGGGAGGTTACTTCACCGGCGGTCCGGCGAGTGTCCCGACCCGTCGTGCCGCCAGCCATATTGATCTAACACCTGAACAGAAACAAAGTTGCAAGCCAGTAGTGGGTTGGCTTGCATTTGTACGATGCTTATTTGGTACCCGCCGCACTAAAATTAGTTTCCCGTACGCGGATTAGACTCTTGACGCCTGAGCCGAAATCTGTAAACTGCGATTTTGACAATGGCGACACAGCCCAATCCGCTAGAGGACGCGTTGCAGGACTTCCAGTTCCCGCAACGAGAGGCGGCCTTTTTCTACGGCCTGTTCCTGCGCGGCCACACGGCCGAAGAGTTGCGCCGGGATATTGAGGTCCCCGGAGCTGTACTCGCCAAGTGGGATCGCGAATCTGAGCGTCAGCCTCAGTTACGGCCGCTGCTCGAACGCGTGGTGCGATACCGTCAGCACGTTTTGGCAATTTTCGAGAACTTGGTCGCGCACGACGCTTCGACGCAGAAACTTCAATAGCTATCCGCGAATTTTCCGGCAGCTTGCCTCTGGGTTTTTCTCCGAACTTTTTGCACCGAATATAGTTGTTTCTTGCCCGAGCGCTCGTTGACTCAGGCATGTCCCTCAACTACACTTTTTCGGTTGGCCTGCCACAAAGCGTGTCTGCTGCTCCCCGGTAGCTCAATGGTAGAGCATTCGGCTGTTAACCGANNCGAATCTAGCCCGGGGAGCCATTCTTTACGATTCTGCGTACTTGGGCGGAACTCTTCTAACTCGAATACTTCCAAGGCCAACTTGCCTGGGTGGTCGGCTGCATCCCCCGGTATCCGGACTCCCCCAATGCCCGTTTGAGGAACCCCCTGGATAGCCACATCATCTTTTCTACCAACAGGAGCCGGATAAGAACCTCCCCAGGTCGTAATTTTCCGCGATCACCCATACTGATAGGGCATCAGGCGGGCGGGATG
>PKUY01000208.1 GCA_003131705.1 Acidobacteriota bacterium
GCCACCGAGCTGGAGGAAGACATCCTGGGTGTGACCGATCCGGGGACGCGGGTCAACATTCACATCGAGCCGTTGGGCGTGCGTATCGGCGGCGCGGAAGAGATGAAAGAGCTTTCGCGTTCCGTGCAGGCTTTTCTGAACTCCCTTCCGTCCGAATATCACGAGCTGGTAGATTGCCATGAGGTTCACGTCCGCAGCGTGGAACACAAAATTCTCGTCTCGTGCCATTGCGCGATGGACGGCAATCTGCCGGTGGCGGCGGTTCATGACATTACGGCCGTGCTCGAAAACCGGGTTAAGGAGCGTTTCCCTGAAATCCTCCGCCTGACGATTCACCCCGAGCCGCTCGAAGAGAGCTGAGCGCGGCCGCGGAACACTTGCGCCGCGAAAGCGATCACCACCGGAAAACATTCCACCATGTAGCGAGGTTCGGGCGCTTCAATAAGGTTCACGAAGAACACGGTGCGCACGAGAATAAATGTCATCAATATCGCCCAGCCCGCACGGCGGCGCGCCAACCAAGCTCCGGCCAGCGCCAGTGCGACATAAATGCAGTTCAGCAGGAAAAGACCTAGGGTGACGAGGAAATCCTGGCGGTCATCTTCCCATTTGTTTTGCAGCGGCCACAAATGTCCGGAATAAGGAAGTAATTCCACGCGCGGCGTAAACCACATCGCGATCGAGCGAAGCACGGGAATCTGTAAATAGGTTCTCAGGGGATGCCGGGCCGTCCGCTCCCGCGCGATTTCTCCGAATTCACGGTCCTGCTCCGGCGAAAGCGTCAACTCGTCGTTATATGCATCGAGTAAATGCGAGACGCGCGCTCGCTCCTGCGGAGAATCAAACGCCCGTGCGCGGATTTGGTCGATGGAAATCTCGTCATCGTCGAGATTCCACAAAGTCACGTACACGTCTCCGTACCGCCAGAGCCACGTTCTGGTCCATGCGTTGAATCCGAGCGGCGCAAACTCGCCGGGCAACTCTGCGTAGCGGGGCGCGAGGAATTGCACTTCATGGAGCGTCTTCCAATTCCGCGCGGCCCAGGGCAGCAGCGGCAGCAGCAAACCGACTCCCATCAGCAGGCTGGCGCGCGAGAGCTTAACCCAATCGACTGGCCGGCACCATTTCGCCGCCAGAACCAAACCAGCAGCGACAAGCAGCAGCGGCGTTTCTGGGCGAACCAAAGCGCCGAATCCTCCCACGAGCCCAGCCAGAAACCATGGACTGAATGCGCGCGTCGCGCCGGGAGACGCGTCCGTCCTTTGACTCGCGTTCCGCTCGGCCTCAAGTAGCAGAACAATCGCCAGCGCCGTCAGGAGCGTGACCAGCGTCTCCGTCAGCACAACAGCTGTGTAATTTGCTGTAAACGGGCAGAGCGCGGCGAGCCACAAACCGGCGAGCGCCACCCGGCGGCGCGCAGATTCCGGAGCCAGCCGCGCCGCGATCATCGCGATTAGAAAACACGTGGCGAGGTCCACCACCACTTGCGCCAACATCACCGCCCGCGACGAGTTTCCAGCCACGGTGAAAATCGCGGCCAGAAATGCGGGATAACCCGGCGCGCGCGCGTCCAGCAGCATGAGTTTTCCGTCAACCAGGGCACCATAGACACCATTCTTCAGCCAGTTCCAGGCCAGCTCGATGTAAAATGGGGAATCGCCTGATCCTGTTGCGGGGAAATTTAAGACGAAAAATAACCTCAGCGCGAGCCCCGCCAGGGCAGCGAGAGCCACGTTTAAGCGCGTCATACCTTTGGAGGTCATTGACAGCTTCTTACGCGGCGGATAAGGCCGTCCTAACTATCAGTGGATTTGCTGCGGTCTTGAAAGGGTCCGGCCGGGTACGCCTTGCAAATTCCAAAGCTTATGAATAGGCTCTTAGGCTGGACCGGTCCTAGCTTGGAATGTCCTGATGCCTGAACGCAAGCCCATTTTCTATGATGAGCAACACCATCGCTGGCGCCGAACTCAGCTCGCGCTGGAAGTGACGGGCGGTTTTTTCACTCTCGTACTCATTATTTTCCTGCTCAATGTGGGCCGCAATCCCGAATTGCCCGAAATTTTGCGGCCGGACACCCACGAAGGGCTGCATGCGATCCGCACGAAACAGAAGGCGAAACCTTCGCGGCAGGGCCGCAAGCGCAAAGTGGCCGCCCTCGGTAAGGTCCCGCAAAACTACGATCCGCTGCGCGCCGCCTTCTATGTGAGCGATGATTACACGAGCATCGCTTCGCTCGAATTGCACTACCACGATCTCGACTTGCTAATTCCCGAGGCGCTGCACGCTGTTTCAGCCGGCGGCAAACTTGACGCCGACCAGGATCCGAAGCTCACTGCCTTTCTGCAGTCGCTCCAGGCGCGCACACCCGCCGTTGACCTGCCTGTGATGTCCATGGTCAACAACTACGACGCCAAGAAGAAAGGTTGGTGTCCTCCGGAAATGCTGCAGATGCTGGCGAATCCAGCCGCTCGTCAGAATCTCGCATCGCAGCTCGAGATGTTTGCAGATGCCGAGCACCAGCCGGGCGTTGTTGTCGATTTCGAGTCGCTGCCAAAATCGAGCCAGCAGGACTTTCAGCATTTTATTCACGACTTGTCCGTGAGTTTGCACGCGAAAAATCTGAAGCTGATGGTCGCGCTGCCTGCAGGGGATTGGAACTACGACTACAAGTACTTCGCCTCCCAAGTCGACGCCATTATTTTGATGAACTACGATTTTCACTGGGCCACGTCGGACGCCGGCCCCATCGCTCCTCAGGACTGGTTCGTCCGCGATATCGATAACATGGTGAAGCTTGTACCACCGGAAAAATTGGTAATGGGAATCGCGAATTACGGGTACGACTGGCCGGCAAAAACAAAGAAGGTGCCGCATCCCATGGCGCAAGCGATCACGTTCCAACAGGGCGTGATGACGGCCGTGGAATCCGAGTCGGACATCACATTCGACTCCGATTCGCTCAATCCTCACTATTCTTACGAAGATGAGAACAATCAGGTCCACAACGTGTGGATGCTTGACGGCGTCACGGCCTACAACCAGATTCGTGCTGCGGAGCGCGCCGGCGTTTCTGGCACGGCCCTCTGGCGCCTGGGGATGGAAGACCCCTCACTTTGGTTCATCTGGGACGCGACGCACGCGGACGACGCGGTCCGCAGCAAGCTGGAAGATCTTCCGCCGGGCTACGATTTAATCCTCGAAGGTGATGGCGACATCTGGCGCATCACGGCGACGCCCCAGAGCGGGCGCAGAGCGTTCGAATATGATGCGGATTCCGATACCTTCGATGACGAAAGTTTTCAGAGTTACCCGATGTCCTGGCGCATTCAGCAGATGGGCGCGGCGCCCCATAAAGTCGCGCTGACGTTCGACGACGGGCCCGATCCTGAATGGACTCCGAAAATTCTGGATATTTTGAAAGAGAAGCGAGCTCCGGCCACATTTTTTGTAATTGGTGAATCGGCGAACCAGGAAAGCAGCATCGTGAAGCGCGAGTTTGAGCTGGGCAATGAAATCGGGAATCACACTTTCACCCATCCTGAATTTGACCTTGAGCGCCTTTCGAAGACAGAGCTGCAGGTTCAGCTGAATCTCACCGAGCTGCTATTGGAAAGCTATCTCGGCGTGAAGACGACGCTCTTCTGCCCGCCGTACGGCATCGACCACCAGCCGGAATCGGCGAACGAGGTTCAGTTGCTCCCGATACCGCAGTCGATGGGTTACGCCATCATCGGCGCGCGAATTGATCCGCACGATTGGGGCGAGCCCAATGGCAAACCGCCCGCTCCTGCAGACACGATCGTCGAGCGAGTCCTCGCCGACACCCAGACGAACAAGGGAAACATCATCCTGTTGCATGACGGCGGCGGCGACCGCAGCCACACCGTAGCGGCGTTGCCGCAGATCATTGACGGCCTGCGCGCCAAGGGTTACGAGTTTGTATCGGTTTCGGATCTTCTCGGCCAGGACCGCACCCAGGTGATGCCGTCGCTCAGCTATCGGGAATGGCTGCTGGTGCGAGCCGACGCCTTTATCTTCGACATGTTCCGCTGGCTGCGTGCCGGCATCGCTTTTATTTTCGTCGCGGGAATTCTCCTGGTCAGCGGACGCGCGCTCATCGTTGGAGTCCTCGCCCTGATCGAAAAGCTGCGACCAGCGCCCGTGGATCATCCGGACTACCTGCCTGAAGTCAGCGTCCTGATCCCGGCGTACAACGAAGAAGCGGCGATCGTCCAGACGGTTCGCTCCGCGCTTGCGTCCAACTATCCCAAGCTTGAAATACTTGTCGTTGACGATGGCTCCACGGATCGCACGGCCGAGCTCGTTCGCACGAACTTCGGGCGCGACCGCGGCGTCCGGCTCCTCCTGCAAACCAATCACGGCAAGCCCTCGGCGCTGAATCACGCGCTGAGCGAAGCTATTGGTGAAGTCATCATCTCGATCGATGGCGACACCATCGTCGACGCGGAAGCGATTCCGCGCCTCGTCCGCCATTTCGTCGATCCTAAAGTTGGGGCCGTCGCAGGCAACGTGAAAGTGATCAACCGCAATCGCTGGATCACGCGCTGGCAGGCGCTCGAGTACATCACCAGCCAGAATCTCGAAAAACGCGCGTTCGACCTGCTCAATTGCATTCCCGTGGTGCCGGGAGCCGTCGGCGCGTGGCGGACCGAACTCCTCCGCACACACAATGGATTTTCCGGCGATACCGTAGCCGAAGATACGGACCTGACTCTGACCATCCGGCGCGACGGCTGGAAAATTCTTTACGACGAAGAGGCCATCGGACGCACCGAAGTGCCGGAAACCGTCGATGCCTTGGTCCGCCAGCGATTCCGTTGGACGTTCGGCACGCTGCAGGCCGTCTGGAAGCATCGCGATACCGCCGGAAATCCCCGTTATGGCACGCTTGGCTGGATCGCCATTCCGAATATTTTTCTGTTCCAGATTATTCTTCCGCTGATTTCGCCAGTCATCGACCTTCTGTTCTTGCTTTCGCTCGCGCTGTGGGGGCTCGCGCAGCTCCAAATCGCGCGATTGCCACAGCTCTGGACGTCGCAGGACGTCGAGCGTTCGCTGATTTTCTTCGCGCTGTTCATGCTGATCGACCTCTTCACCTGCGTCGTGGCCTTCTCGCTCGAAAGAGGCGAAGACTGGACGCTGCTCGCGCCCCTGATCCTCCAGCGCTTCTATTATCGCCAGATGATGTACGTGGTGCTTTTCAGGGCGATCAGGGAAGCGGTGAGGGGACGTCCCGTGGGATGGCACGGCGTCGAGCCACAGCTGCCCGTACCGCCTGCGACCGTCGCGCAGGTCTGAAAACTTATCGCGTGACCCTTCGGTGTCTTACAACTAACCTTGGGGCGGCGATCACTATAATCCTTTTGCCACCGCTCATCGGCTTCTGATAGCATCAGCGTGTTGAAGGGTTGCACCCCGATTCTTGGGGGCGGCACCGGAGGCAACAATGAGCGTTGTACCTCGTGCGGGCAGCGGGAAGGTTACCGTGCCCGAAATTCTCTCTCGAAAGTCTTACTCCCGGTCTGGTTTTTCTGAAACGAAGCACCTTTCTGGTTTTCCAGAAGCGAAGCAAAAGATCACCTGCCTCACCGCGTACGACTATCCCACTGCGCGTTTGGTCGACGAAGCGGGCGTGGACATCATCCTCGTCGGCGATTCGCTCGGCATGGTCGTTCTCGGTTACGACAACACTCTGCCTGTCACCATCGACGACATCCTATATCACACGCGGGCTGTTCGGCGCGCCACGCGGCACGCTCTTCTGCTTGCCGACATGCCGTTCGGAAGCTTTCACGTCTCGCTTGATGATTCAGTTCGCAACGCCCTGCGGCTGGTGAAAGAGGGCGGCGCGGAAGCCGTGAAGGTCGAGGGGGGCGAACGCCGCATCGAGCTGATCGCGCGCCTTGTCGAAGCCGAAATCCCTGTTGTGGGACACGTCGGCCTGACGCCGCAATCGGTGAACGCACTCGGCGGATTTCATGTGCAGGGAAAAACAGAAGACGCCGCCCGGCAAGTCGAGCGGGACGCGCGAGCCGTGGAAGCCGCGGGTGCCTTTGCGGTAGTGCTCGAATCCATGCCTCGCGAAGTTGCAGCACGCATCACGGAAACGCTTCGCATTCCCACGATCGGTATCGGCGCCGGCCCCGATTGCGATGGACAGGTGCTCGTGCTCCACGACCTCGTAGGACTCACTGCCGGACATGCGCCTAAATTCGTCCGGCGATACGCGGATCTCTCCTCGGAAATTTCTCGCGCCGTCTCGAACTTTTGCGCCGACGTGCGCGGCGGCAAGTTTCCATCGGACGCGGAATCTTACCATTCGCCCGCCGAACTCCACGAGCACCTGCCGACACGCGAGCGTACCTGACCGAATTGGGTAGCCGCAGCGCATGAATACCCAATCCGAAAGGAGTTTGTACGCATGAATGCCGAAGATTTTCGCACGCTGTACGATTACAACTCGTGGGCGAACCATCGCACGCTCGATGCCTGCGCGGAGCTGACGCCCGAGCAGTTCACGCGCGATCTCGGCTCGAGCTTCGGCTCCGTGCGCGACACGCTCGTCCATCTATGTGGCGCCGACTGGATATGGCGGGAGCGCTGGCTCGGGCGGTCGCACTCGGTATTTCCTCGTGCGAATGAATTTCCGGACTTCGAATCAGTGCGCAACCGCTGGGCTGAGGTCGAGCGCGCTCTTCTCGGCTTCGTCGCCTCACTCGGCCCCGAAGATGTGCAGCGCGTCGTTCAGTTCAAGACCATGGCCGGAGCCCCAAACGAGCAGCCGCTCGGCCACTGTCTGCAGCACCTCGCGAACCACAGCACCTACCATCGCGGACAGATAACAACTCTGCTCAGGCAGTTGGGAGCGAAAGCTATCGGCACTGACTTAATGACCTTCTACCGTGAGCGAGCGGCGCGAGCCGGCGCGTAAACGTCGATGGAATTAATTCATACGGTCGCTTGGATGAAACAAGTGGCAAGCGAGGCGCGCAGAAACGACCGCGTCCTCGGCCTCGTGCCCACGATGGGCGCGCTGCACGAGGGCCATCTCTCGCTCGTTCGACGGGCGCAGACGCAATGCTTCCCGGTGGTCGTCTCGATCTTCGTGAACCCGAAACAGTTTGGGCCCTCCGAGGATTTCAAGAAATATCCACGCACGCTTGACGTCGACCTCGCTGCGCTCGAACGCATCGGCGTCGATTACGTGTTCGCGCCGCTCCCCGATGAGATGTATCCTCCCGGATTCCGCACCGCAGTCTCCGTCGAAGGGCTCGGCGACCGCCTCGAAGGCCGCTCGCGTCCCGGACATTTTACCGGCGTCACCACCGTTGTCCTGAAGCTCTTCGAAATCACGCAGCCATGTTTCGCTTTTTTCGGCCGCAAGGACGCGCAGCAGCTCCGCATCATTCGACAAATGACGCGTGATCTGGACCTCGGCGCGGAAATAGTTGTTTGCCCCATCGTGCGCGAGCCGGACGGCCTCGCGCTCTCTTCACGCAACGCCTACCTGGCAGAGAACGATCGCCGCGCAGCCACCGCGCTGTATCGCTCGCTCGACGCCGTGCGTCGCGAAGTCGGCGGCGGCGAACGCAATCCCACGCGGCTTCTCGCTGCTCTAAAGTGTGTGATCGACGCCGAGCCGGGTGTGTTGCTCGATTACGCGGAGATCGTGGACGCAGAGACATTCGACCGAGCCGTGAGCTTGCGAAACAATTGTTACGTCCTGATCGCCGCACGCGTTGGCACCACACGGCTGATCGATAACGCGCTCATCGAATCAGAGGGCAACCCTTTCACGGTGAACATGTAATGGCAATCGTGTCGTTAGCAAGTTAAA
>PKUY01000192.1:0-685 GCA_003131705.1 Acidobacteriota bacterium
TCGCATCCGCGCGAGCATGTGGCGAACACACACGACGTTGCCGAAAACAGCGGAGAGCGTCGCGCCCGTGCCTATCGGGGAAACTCTCGCCGAGATCCTTCGGGAGTCACGGCGCGAGTCCGGGTACATCCTGGCGTCACCACTCGGAAAGCCGGTCGACCTGCACAACCTTGCGTCGCGCGTGGTGACTCCGGCGCTCGCTGTCTGTGCGGAATGCCGCAAAGCGAAAAAGGAGCATGGACCCGACGGCCACGAATTCAAGAAACTTCCCGAGTGGCACGGCTGGTACGCTCTGCGGCGAGGACTGGCGACGCTCGCAACTTCAATCGACTCGCAACTCGCAGCGAAGTCGCTCTTGCGACACTCGAGCGTCCAGACGACTCAGCAGTTTTACATCAAGAGCGTTCCCGAGGACGCACTTCGCGCCGTCGAAAAAATGGATGCGTTGTTTCAGAAGTCCACGAACGCGGTGCCGAACTGAGGGAGTGACAGATGTTCAGCCAGAAGCTCAACGAAAAAATCGAACGCGGCGATTATTTGCTGCACAATCGATTGCACGGAACTCGCCCACACCTGCCCAAACACCATGATTTCACCCTCACAGCGGTATCCCATCCTCTTGAAAATACGCGGCACGCAAAATGTGTTTCGGTCTACGAACCAGAAGGTCGGAGGTTCGACTCCT
>PKUY01000192.1:690-4938 GCA_003131705.1 Acidobacteriota bacterium
CCCACCCCGCCCCCGTTGAGGGCCGGAAAATGCCGTTTCTGTGCCCTCTTCGGCCACTCTAGGGGGCATCTACACCAACATGGCGACGTGGATTTGTCCCGCATGGATCCCGCGTGGCGGCATCCACGTTCGGAATCAAGGGACACTGGCGGGCACTTGATTGCATAACAAAGTCGGCTCCTTAGGCCCGAGTAGACTTTGGTTTGTCGACGACCATAGGGCTCGGGAGAAAGGAGCCGAANNATTACCACCCGAGCTTTCAAGCGATTGCATTTCTTGTAGAAGAAACTGGTGAGTGCGGTGAACAGGAACTGAACCATAGTGATGGAGAAGCCGAGAGATTCTATCGAGACTTGAAGCAGCGAGGAATCCGCGTGCGGGTAGGAATGGAGGCTACCGGATATTCACGCTGGTTCGAGCGCGGCTGCTGGCTGAATTAGGTTTCGAGCTATGGATCGGCGATCCGGCACAGATCCAGGCCAAGCGAGTGAAGAAGCAGAAGTTCGACCGCGAGGATACCCGACTGCTACGCAGGTTGATGCTGGAAAATAACTTCCCGCAGATCTGGATACCAAGTCCCGAGAATCGAGATCTACGGCAACTGCTGTGGCATCGGCATCGACTGGTGCAGATGCGCACGCGGATCATGAATCAGCTGCAGGCGTTGGCCCTGAACGAGGGCTATCGCTGGAAGAAAAAACTGTTCAGCGAACAGGGGCGAGCGCTGTTAGAGAAGCTCGCGTTGGCTCCCTGGGCCAGTCGGCGCCGGCAAGAGTTGCTGGAACTGCTGGACCGGATGAATCCGACCATCGAGGAGTTAACCGCAGCCGTCGAGCAGGAAGCCAAAAGACGGCCCGAAGTGCTGCGGCTGATGACGCACCCCGGCGTGGGCCCACTTACGGCGCTGGCCTTCGTGCTGATCATTGGGACTCCGGAGCGGTTCCGTTGCGGTAAGCAGATCGGCAGTTACGTGGGGCTCATCTCTTGCGAGGCTTCCAGTGCTGGCCGGCAACGGTTGGGACACATCAGCAAGCAAGGCAATGCGCTGCTGCGACGTTGTCAAATGACCTCTGGGTTGTCGACATTCGTTCTGTATCTATCGAACGAATGACCGGGCTAGTCCTTTGGTGCGACGTCACGCGCCTTGATAAGCCACTGCCCATTCACGCGCACGAGTTCGTCGACTTCCCGCCCAGCAGCAGCTACGCGAACAGGCACACTCGGGCCTGCCTGAGCGAACACTGTCATCCAGTAAGCTTCCAAGTGCGCGTGATCCTTGTCGACAAATTCAAGGTAGCTGTTCGCGATCACGTGGTACATGGGCGGCCTTCTTTCTCCACTCTTGGCTTCGGCGTCAGCGGCGCGTTGCCGAAGGTCCGCAATCATCTTCTTGAGCGCCTCGTGTCCCTTGATCGCGTTGGCGCCGCTGCCGAATTGCCCATCCAGCGTAAATGCGGCGGCGTAAGCATCCGCGTTCTCCGTGTCCAGGGCACGAATGTACTGCCACATCACCTTCTCGATCTGCGCGCGGTCTTGAGCTTCTCGTTGTGAATCGTTTCCCCCCGCCGCGGCACGGTAGCCCAGCAATGCCACAAACAAAAGCGCAACGACGCCAGCAAGGACCTTCTTCATCACATGCATCTCCTTTTGGTAACAAAGCGCACGGTCACGTGTTTTCGAATAATAGAGTTGACCGGACCGAGACCTTGTACCGGGCGAATGAGAGAGTCTACGTCACAGTCAAACATTGGTCGGCGATTCGATGACGACTTACATCGCAGGTTGCAAATGATATTACGCGGTCCAGAGATACGCGAGCTACACTCACCGACACCGATGCAATCGTCGACACAGATCTCGCCTCGGGAAAAATACAGTCTCCAACAAATCAGTCGCGGATATCGTTCGCGCGATCGTGGGTTGTTATATAACCGAACAAGCCAGCCACGCCCCAGCGTCCCTTTGTGTACGTGATAACGTCCATTTCCACGCTGTCGTTGATGTACTCGCCGCATGCCGTGTACCGGCTTGCACCTTGGAATGCGTGCACCTTGTCTACGGTGGCGTGGATAACGCGGCCCCCCGGCGGTGCATCAGCAAAATCCGATCCCCAGTTGCCTAGACCGAGTTGCGGCCAGACGGCTCGATACGCTGCGAAGTCGATGTGAGTGTTGTCCAGCATCTCCTGCGTATAGCTCGTGGTGGATAGCCGCGTTTTGACGCCTTTGACTCGGAACCCTTCGAGCGCTTTGTAGCGTCCCTGTGGAGCAAGCTCCCAAGACGGTCCACCGGCGCCAACAGCTAGGTTCAGACCCAGTTGGCGGATGGGACCCCATACGCCCTGCTGGTCATTGTTCATATAGGCTAAGCAATGATCCTGACGTAAGCGTTTTGCCACCGTGATGCTGTCGTTGTAGACAACGTGAACCATGTGAGCGGGCGTGAAAATCGTAGACATCGCCTGGATGGCCCACTTCCCGTCATTGTTGGTGACGCAATAGATTCCTTGGCATCTCAGGAGTTTGTAGCCCTCGGCGCTGTAGCGGTTGTAATTCAGCGACAGGTTCACGGCCACCGGGTTGGAGTTGAATATCTCGATGCCGTCCAGGACGTCGTAGCAGCCGGGCTTCAAGTAGCCGTCGTGATCCGTGAACCGTTCCGGGTGTTCGGTCATGTTCATCGATGCTGGCGCGTGGGCCATGAGTTCGTCTGGGCTGCGGACCACAACCGCTTGGGTCCGTTCAAACGTGCCGAACGGAAAGTGCAGCATCTCGGCCATGCCTTTTAAGTCCCTCTGGCCCAACGCGGCAAAGTACTGCGTCATCACTCCCACGGCCGCTGGTATTGACTCCTTGTAGCACATCGAAAACCGGAGGTCGGGAATACCACGAGGCGACATGCCGGGGGGCGGCATCAGATTTGGCTCTGCCGTCTCCGCCTGCTGCGCCGCTTGAGCCGGCTGCCCGAGTGCCGACACCGCTCCGGCAGCGCCAAGCAACCCGGCCGCAGCGGCACTCTTCATGAAATTTCGACGGTCTGTTTGGACCTCAACGCCTTGGGCAACTGCATCCCTCCCGTTCGTACCAGCAGCCATGACCTTTCTCCTTTCACGTCCCTCAGAACGCGAAGCGCGCTTCTAACTGAACCTGTCATAACGGAAATTGCGTGCCATTTGGCGTCCCAAGATCGCCGTTTCGAAAGCCGGACACNNGAACAGTTTGGCGGTAGCTCGAACCCTGGCCTGACGAACTGCTGTACGCTCCCCGCAGGTTTCGCTTGCACGCGAGAGCTACCCGCGAGGACCAGCAAGAGTCCAGCGATGGAAGCGAATCTCGACGCGTGGTTCGTGGCGCGGGAATTGTACCGCTCTTAGGGCAAGGCAAACACGAACATTGAATTGCCGGCGGAGACGGCGACGTACTGCTTGCCGTCCACCGCGTAGGTGACCGGGTTGGCGCGTGCCATCGCGCCGAAGTTGAAGTNNTTCACGCCGGTCCAGGTATCTCCTCCCGACATCTTGAACTGCCATTTCAGCTTTCCGGTGGTGGCTTCGAGAGCGCGAATGGCATTGTAGGCGTCGTCTCCGGCGAGAGTGCGCTGCCCGCCGCCTCCGGCGGCGTCCGCGGGGTTGGCGGGCTCGATGGTCGGATGGCCTTTGAAGTAGTACGCGCCCATCTCGCGCGTGTTGACGTAGAAGAGCCCTGTCAGCGGGCTATACGACGGACTGCTCCAGTTCACTGCCCCGGTGATGGCGGGGTAGACGAGCGTGCCCTGGGCCAAGGGCTCGATGTTGTCCTCCAGGATCGGGCGGCCCTTCGCAGTCAGCCCCTTCGCCCAAGTCTGCTTGGCGAAGGGGACGCCCACGAGGAATTCGCCAGTCACACGGTCGAGGACGTAGTAGAAAGCATTGCGATTGGCTAGCGCTACAAGCTTGCGCGGCTTGCCGTTGAGCATGGCATCGAAGAGGACCGGCGGCTCAGCCGAGTCCCAATCGTGGAGCTCGTGTGGAGAAAACTGAAAATACCATTTCATCTTTCCAGTATCGGCACCGATGGCCAGCACGGAGCAGGAGTACAGGTTGTCGCCTAGGCGGCCCTCGCCGTTATAGTTCGGCGCCGGATTCCCGGTACCCCAATAGAGCGTGTTCGATTCGGGATCGTAGGAGCCGGCGTTCCACGTCGTGCCCCCGCCACGTTTCCAACTGTCGCCGGACCAGCTTTCGACCCCGGGTTCACCGGCGGCCGGAAC
>PKUY01000020.1 GCA_003131705.1 Acidobacteriota bacterium
TCTGTGCAATTCGAGACACTTGTGCGTTTTGTTTGTTTTTTTTCGTCGCGCTCAGGTTGCTCGTGCTAGTATTGGGCGCGGATCTAAGCACAGCCACGTTGCGTCGCGCGAACGTTGTTCGTTACTCGTGCAAGACAACACTCAGGAGGGAAGGGTTTACGTGGATCTCGCCGTCGTATTGGATGAAGCCCAGTTTCCTAAATTTGTTCATAAATAGATTCACCCGCGACCGCGTTGTGCCAACCATCTCCGCCAGCATCTCTTGCGATATCTTGGGAAGCGTGCCTTGCTCTTTGGATTCTTTGCCATATTGGGCGAGCAGCAGGAGAGTTCGAGTCAGCCGTTTTTCAATCGAATTGAAAAGCTGATCGACTAAATCCGCTTCGATTCGGATATTCCGCAAAAGCATGTAAGAAACAAAGCGATCTGAGAAAGCGTGTTCTGCGTGGAGCACACGAATCATTTCGTTTTTCTGAATAACAAGCAAAGCCGTGGGCATGGTCGCGGTCGCTGTGCCCAGNNGGACTGGCCTGCCATGGCACCATCGCCCCAAAAATCCCCCGGTCCCAGAATCGCCACAACTGCTTCTTTGCCGACCCGATTCACAACGGAAAGCTTAACACCGCCTTTTTGAACGTACATGACACTCGCAGCGGGATCGCCTTGAGAATAGATATTCTCTGACCTTCGATACTCCACAATTCTTCTGGATACACCGGCCGAGTCGAGGAAAGCTTGGGGATCGGAAGCGTGTTTCTTCGTGGATTTTATTTTCGAACTAATCCCGCCCGAATTTGCGGTGTTTCGCATAACACCGCCGTTCTCATAGCGAGATTATCAAGATCCTGAGGGTCAACCCAAGACAAATAATTGGGGGCAGTTCGCACCGACCGAAAGGCAGCTGCCACTTCTTAAACACCAATTCAACAACCTCTGGCGAGTTCCTGTTGTCGGCTCGACACAGACTTAATCGCGGCTCGAATCAATACAAGCAAGGCCTTCACTTGTTCTCTGGTTCGGCCGCGATGGTAAGCTCAACGTGAGCACCCTGCTTGAGTCTCACATCGTCGCCATGTTCGTCAGTCAACGTATTTTCGATACGGATGTTTCGATGCTTGCGGTCGGCCCCATCAACCCCAATCTGTGCCTTTTCCGGTTGGCTGGAACGTGGAGGCGGGATGATTTTAGCAACGGTTCCGGGCATCGTGACACTTGGATGTTCTGAAATTCGCACAGTATCGAGGTTCAGTTCGGCGATTCTTGCGGACCTGGCCATACGCGGCTTCGCCATTTCCTTCCTGACGCTAGCACGTGTTGCGTTGCGGGGTTCTTTCTTACGTTTCTTATACGGCATGCACCCATCATGACATCGTGATAGTGGCCATGCAGTACCGTTTCGCACAGTTGCAGAAGAAGCAGGCCGTTGTCGCGGCAGTCTAGTTCTGATAAGTCCTATAAAAGCGAATGTCAAGAGACATGTCTCTCCATTGGATTCGCCACATTACATTGGCCTGATTGTGGCTCGCCTCAGGCGCGGCCGCGTGGGATCAAGAACCAATCCGGTGTCGTTTGGCACCCCGAAAATGTCTAATGTTAGCTCTTAGGTTTGCCGATAAACATCTTCGGGAACGCGGAGCAGACTAGCTATGGGCCAGGTAACAATCGCGTCCACGTTCCTAACGCACGACTCCTCGCCTGCAATCCGATGCAGCAGATTTAGGGTCGTTGGCCTTGCAAGAAGAGGACTTATGCCCGGAATAGGGTCGCGAATTCTGGTAATAGGTACGTGTTCGGTGGGTACGAAAGCGATGCTTGGGCGACTCCAGAAACTCGGTTGGGGATCGCGCATTGTCGAAACTTTGCGTGAAGCCAGGGACCTGCTACAGACGTTCAAGTTCGATCTCGTCTTGGCTCCGGAACTTCTACCCAGCGGGCGGTGTTATGATGTTTCGAATAGTGTCGCGCGGCAGCTGGGAACCCTGCTGGTGGGCGTTCCACTTTCGGAAACCTCGTTGTGGCTCCCAGTCGTCGAACGGGGCGAAAGGGTTCTCGGCCAGCGCTCACTCACCCCCAGCATGCTCGAATCGGAAGCGCAAGAGCTTCTTGGCGGGCACCACACTCAGGCACTTAGGAAAATTGCCGCGCTGTTCCAGTGGAAGGCAAGCGCTTAACAGCTAAGCACAATGATGCGCTGCCACGAAGAGGATGTTCCCGCCTGAAGGTATTGATGTTCGAAAATTATCCTAAACGGAAGTCAACGCAACCCGCCGAGCACCCACACGACCAAGACAATAAGCAGGCGCCGAAACTGCCGATTGAGCCTCAAAGGAGAGCGTCCATGAGTAGTGAACGACGCCGTGCCCCTCGCTACCATCTCGTCGCCGATGCCGAGATAGTGAGCCCTTTGTTCCCTGGATTCCTGAAAGCAAGAACGTCTGATGTGAGTCTCGCCGGTTGCTTCATGAATACGACCTATTCGCTTCCGCTGGGAACTGAGATCCAACTTCAGGTCAAGTACGAAGGAACAATCCTTATAGCTAGCGGAGCGGTAGCTCGTTCTGAGCCGTCGATGGGGTTTGGGTTCAGTTTTGGCAGCATGAAAGGAGCGCAGCAGATATTATTGCAGAAGTGGTTGGAGGAACTGCCTGTGAGATAAGGCCAGCCGAAGGGGTAGAAGTCGGCGTCGTAACATGGAGTTGTCGAGCCCGATTGCACGATTTCCCGAGAGGTGCCCAGATGATCGTCAAAATAGTAGGACACGTTACTGGACGAATCGCGCCGGGCGATGCGGCTTCCGTCAAAGAAGACATACCCGTTGAAGCTGGTGTTTGAGGTGCTGCCGCCGCCGTCGGTTTCGTCCAGCACATTGCCACTGGTGTCGTACCAATAGAGGGCAGTCAATGTCCCGCCGGATGTAGTTTTCTTCACGCGCTTACCGAGTTCGGTGGATGTTCAGGCTACAGCCTTCTTCGCCTGCGCTTTGACCTTGGCCCAGCGTCTCTTGGCAGCTTTTGAAATCTTCGCTCTTGCGGCGACTGATAACACGCGCTTCTTGACCTTCGTCAGATCACGGCTGGTCGACCTGCCCAGAGCTTTTGCCGCTGATTCCAGGCCAATCAAATCACCCTGTAACTTGGATAATTGCTTCCGTACCTTCTTTTGTTCACGTCTGATTGCCGCCAATATGCTCATGTATCCTCCGGCAACAATACTACCGGAGAGATCGGCATGCGCCAATGCGGTATCTTCGGGATGCCTTATTCTATTGTTAGCAGCAGTCGTCCGGAACGGTTCAAAACCTCAAAAATCCGGTCTAGCCACCGTCGTACGCCATGCGTCGCCGGTAGTACGGTCTGCGTAGCGGTGACGTACGAGTCGCTCCGCATGAAAGGCGGCTAAACCGCCAAAAGCCGGTTTTTCTACCCGAATCGCTCCGGTCGATACTCTAGGGCGAGAACGCAGGAATCTTTGCCGACACCGGGTCTTCACGCGATTTGGTTTTGAGGTTTTGATGGTTTTTGAGTCTTACTCGACATGCGGATTCGGCCAGGGGCTAAATAATATTAAAGCGAAAAAACAGAATTGGTTATCTGGATTCTAGTTGAAAGAGGAGGGAGCTAGATCTTCTTTGCTTTCAGGTCCTGAAGAAGTTCGTTGTAATTCTTGAAGAGTATTCGATCTAGTTGTCCTCCCGTAATCCCCAATGGTCGAGCCACTTTTCGAATGAGTTCCTCTTCCACATATCTGAAGATGTCATCAGGACTAACTTTTACTCCGACTCCTTCAAGCACTCCGAAAATTCTTACGTCCAAAGCCATGCAATTTTCCGCCAATCTCAACTCAATCAGCGTATCCCGACTCCCTTTATTTCCGTAAAACTGTAGCGATTTCCTCAGTCCTTCAATTCTTTCCAACTCTGTCTTGTATTTTGCATACCGAACTCCGAGACTTACGAATACCCTGTGGAGGTGCTTACGTAACGCAGTATCGTTTCGGAATTTGCTCAACGAACAAAGAAGAGCGATCTTCGGCGGAGACTGGGGAGAGAAGGGCGCGGGCCAAGGAGAACATCGTTCAACCCAACACCAACCCGACACAGTGCGGGGATGGATGGAGTGTTCCACGGATTGAGCGGTGTGCGAGTAGCAGCACTCCTCGCCAATCATCCAAGGTGGGAGCCGTATGCGGTAATGCCGCTCGTACGGTTCCGTGCGGGCGCGATCAGCGATGGTCGTCCCTACCGCAACCGCTAGGTGAAAAATCGTCCCACCAATGTCGGGGCAGGCGATTCCGGCATACAATGCTCGCCGTTGTCGAAGTCAAAAAGGAAGTCTCGGTTAAGGAGCGTGCCATGGGTGAGCCGGCACAGGATATAGCCCGATTTAATCAAACGGATCGTTACGCTGCCTTAATGGATGTCGTGCGCAATCGCATGACGAACCGCGCGTTCGCCCCTTACAGCGTGCCGCGCGAGCACTTCGAGATGATCGTCGAAGCGGCTCGCCATGCTCCTTCGGGCGCCAATGCCCAGCCCTGGCACTACATTGTCGTCACCGATCCGGTCGTGAAGCAGACCATCGGACAATGCTTCGTGGATGAACAACAGCACCGCGCCCGGCTGCACATGGGTTTTCCCACTCCCAATTACAACGGTGTCAAGACCGCTCCCGGTTTGATCGTGGTGTTAGCGGATTTCCGCTTCGTGCGGGCTTTTCCGGTCTTGAACGACGGTTCGGAACTCGACCGTCTGTATCACCAGAATGCCGAACGGATCCTACTTCAGTCCGTCGCTGCTTCGACGATGTCGGCTCACCTTGCCGCTGCAGCCCTGGGCTATGCCGTTTGGTGGATCACGGCCATTGGGCAGGAGGATATCCAGCGCCAGATCAAGCCGCTTCTCGGCGTTCCGGAAGAACTGTCGATCATTGATGTCATGTGCTTTGGCCCACCGGCAAAGCCATCCTACAAACGGTGGAAGAAGCCGCTGAATCAGATCATGAGCTGGGATCGGTTTAACCCGGAAAGCACCATGACGGTGGAGCAGATCGATGAATGGGTCAAAACCACGCGGCACAAAGTCATGTACCGCGACGAATCCAAGATCGATTGAGCGGTCAGCGTCCGCGGTATCCAACCCAACCCAGAATCTATGCTACCGGCCTGCGGTTCCTCCTCTGAAAGTAGCGGTCACTTGGTGAAGGGGTATGAAACCGTCATAGGGTCAACACCGTAGAGTCTTAGGCTCTAGC
>PKUY01000206.1 GCA_003131705.1 Acidobacteriota bacterium
ATGAGCTGGTCGATGCTCTTGGTACGAAAGAACTGTGGGTCCAATCGCCACCTTCCCCGTGCGATTGAGAATGTGTAGCACCTTAGATCTGCTGCGCTACCTTCCTGCTCAAGTGATACCACCGAAGCACAAATACTTGATTTCAATGAACTCATCCATCCCGTACTTGGAGCCCTCGCGGCCTAGGCCGGATTCCTTCATGCCACCGAAAGGTGCAACCTCGGTTGAGATCAAACCCGTATTGATGCCTACAATTCCGCACTCCAGCGCTTCTGCTACACGCCAAACACGAGCAATGTCGCGTCCATAGAAATACGCAGCAAGGCCGAACTCCGTGTCATTGGCTAGTCCGATCGCTTCCGCCTCAGTCCTGAACCGGAATAGCGGTGCCACAGGACCGAATGTCTCTTCCCGGGCGACAGCCATTTGAGGCGTAACATCGACAAGAACCGTCGGTTCAAAAAAGCGTCCTCCCAGCGCATGACGGTGTCCGCCCACCAGAATTTTCGCACCCCTAGATTGTGCGTCCCGCATGTGCCTTTCGACCTTCTCCACTGCGACATCATCAATTAGCGGGCCCTGCGTAGCCCCCGCTGTCAACCCGTGGGCGGGCTTTAGCGTCATTACTGCAGCAGCAAGCTTCGTCGCGAATGCATCATACACAACGTCATGAACCAATATGCGATTCGTGCAGACGCATGTCTGGCCAGTGTTGCGAAACTTGGAAGCAATTGCACCTTCGACCGCTGCGTCCAAATCGGCGTCATCAAAAACGACGAAAGGCGCGTTGCCTCCTAACTCGAGTGAAAGCTTCTTGACCGTGCCCGCGCACTGAGCCATCAAGATTTTCCCGATTTCAGTCGAACCGGTGAACGACAATTTCCGGACCAGGGGGTTTGAAGTCAACTCACCGCCAATCTCCTTTGCCGATCCGGTGACGATGTTGAATACGCCCTTCGGCATACCCGCTCGTTCCGCCAACTCCGCTAGCGCAAGCGCCGAAAATGGAGTCTGCGAAGCTGGCTTAAGCACAACCGTGCAGCCCGCGGCGATCGCAGGCCCTGCTTTTCGCGTGATCATGGCGAGCGGAAAATTCCAAGGCGTGATGCAGGCAACCACACCGATCGGCTGTTTGATGACGACAATCCTCTTGTCCGCCTGGTGCTGAGGAATCGTGTCACCGTAAACCCGCTTGCATTCTTCACCGAACCATTCCAGAAACGCCGCCGCGTAAGCAACCTCTCCTCGCGATTCGGTCAACGGTTTGCCTTGTTCGAGCGTCATGAGCCGGGCAAGATCTTCCTGATTCTCCATCATCAAGTCGAACCAACGCCGCAGAATCGCGGCTCGCTCCTTGGCCGTCTTTTTACTCCAGGCGGGAAATGCACGATTCGCCGCTTCGATGGCCTGTCTGGTTTCGGCGCTACCTAGTCTTGGCACTCTGCCAATAACTTCACTCGTCGCTGGATTATCAACGTTGATCATCTCGGTCGAATGTGCCTGGACCCACTGCCCGTCCACGTAGCATGCTTCACGGAACAGTCGAGCATCTTTAAGCTCGACGGCAGCGGTCGGGGAATTTGCGACTGTCTTCTTCATGATCGAACTCCTCGTGATTCGAAATCTCAGGGGCGATCGGACATTGCCGAACGTGCTGTGACGCTCAGGCGGATAACGATCCGTGAGAAAGCGCCCCGTTCTTGCGCCCTGTGACGGAAGCAAGCGCGGCTTCGATGACGCCGAGACCTTCGTCGAACTGAGGATCGGTGATGACCAACGGCGTCAGAATTCGTATGACGTTGTTGTAGGTACCTGCCGTAACGGTGATGAGGCCTTGCTCCCAGCAATAGTGCGCGACCTCTTTGGTTTCGGTGTCGGCGGGCTCAAGGGTTTCAGCACTCCGAACGAGTTCAATGGCGCACATGCCACCGAGGCTGCGCACGTCACCAACCAACGACCATTTCTTCTGCCATCCACGCGCACGCTCTTCGAAGCGCTTCCCGATGGCTGCGGAGCGCGCCAGCAAACCTTCCTTCTCAATCATTTCGATGGCCGCAAGCGCAGCCACGCAGGAAAGTGGATTGCCCGCGAACGTGCTGCCGAGACCTCCGACTTCCGGAGCATTCATGATTTCCGCGCGGCCCGTGACCGCCGCGATGGGCAGGCCCCCACCCAGCGATTTTGCCGTCGTAATCAAATCGGGTTCGATACCGAAGTGTTCCGAAGCAAACCACTTTCCCGTGCGGGCAATTCCCGACTGGACTTCATCGACAATAAGGAGGATGCCGTGCTTCCGGCAGATTTGGTGAAGCAGTCGGAAGTAGTCCCGGGGCGGCACGACAAAACCGCCTTCGCCGAGCACTGGTTCCGCAATGACCGCGGCGACCGACTCCGGCGCCACGACCCGTTTGAATGCGTCTTCCAAGTGATGCGCAAAACTTTCCGCCGTTGCGCCCTTTTCTCCACGGTACGGATAAGCGTAAGGAATCCGATAAACATCACTCACGAAAGGACCGAACCCCGCTTTATAGGGATGAGTTTTGCTGGTCAGTGACATCGTCAGCAGCGTGCGGCCGTGAAAAGCGTCCTCGAAACAGACGATGGCAGGGCGCTTCGTATAGGCACGCGCAATCTTGACAGCGTTTTCGACAGCTTCGGCGCCCGTGTTGAGGATGAGCGTCTTCTTCAGGAATCCGCCGGGCGCCAGCGCATTCAGCCTTTCCGCCAGGGCGATGTAACTCTCATACGGTGTCACCATGAAGCAGAGATGGAGATACTTTTCCAGTTGCTCGCGAATCGCGGCAACGACATGCGGCGCACAGTGGCCAACGTTGAGACAACCAATTCCGCCCGCGAAATCAAGGAAACGGTTGCCGTCAACATCCTCGATCACAGCNNCATCAACGCGCGCGACTTCGGCCCCGGGAGTTCCGTGCGAATCTGAATGGCCTTCATTTTCCCGTCCCTTTTCTTTACGACCGGCTGCGAAGCAGCGCCCATTCGGAATCTAGTACCAACCGATCGGCGCCTCGTCGAGATTGACGAACACCTGTTTGGTTTCGAGATATTCCTCGAGACCCCAGGGACCAAGTTCGCGACCATAGCCGGACTGCTTGTAGCCGCCCCACGGCGCTTCGACGTAGGTCGGCTGCATGTGATTGACCCAGACGATGCCGGCGCGGAGCGATTTCACCACGCGGAAGGCTTTGTAGATGTCGCGCGTCCAGACAGCGCCGGCGAGCCCGTAGGGCGTGTCGTTGGCGATGCGGATGGCGTCGGCTTCGCCGTCGAACGGAATTACGGACGCGACCGGGCCGAAGATCTCTTCGCGAGCGATGCGCGCGCTGTTATCCACATCGTAGAAAATAGTCGGCTCGACATAGTAGCCCTTGTCAAACTGCTTCGCCCGGCCGCCACCGATGGCGACCTTAGCTTCTTTCTTGCCGATTTCGAGATAAGCGGTGACGCGGTCGTATTGCTCTTTGCTGACCAGCGGTCCCATCTTGGTGTCGCGCTCAAGCGGCGGGCCGAGCTTAATGTGCTTGGCCTTTTCGGTCATGGCCTCGACGAATGTCGAATAGATCTTCTTTTCGACAAGGATGCGGCTGCCNNCCCAATCGGCATCGGTGAAAAAGATGTTCGGCGACTTGCCACCGAGCTCAAGCGTGACGCGCTTCAGGGTATCTGCGGCACTCTTCACGATGGCCTTGCCGACGGTGGAGCTGCCGGTGAAGGCGATCTTATCCACGCCGGGATGCGCGACGAGTGCAGCGCCGGTCGTTTCCCCCATGCCGTTGATCACGTTGACTACGCCGGCCGGTAGGCCGACTTCTTCGAACCAATTGGCGAATTCGAGCGCGGTAAGCGGCGTTTGCTCCGCGGGCTTGAGGACACAGGTGCAGCCCGCCGCGAGCGCGGGAGCAAGTTTCCACGCGGCCATCAGAAGCGGGTAGTTCCA
>PKUY01000166.1 GCA_003131705.1 Acidobacteriota bacterium
TACGAATGAGGTTTTTGGTAGGGACAGGTTCGGGCCGAGAGGAAGCACGCTAAAAAACGGTCCGATGATACCGAGTGCAAGACAGATGAGCGAAAAGCCACCAAGGCGGTCTTCCTTCTGCGAAACCGGATCGATTGCATATGCCATCTTGCAGAACGCCTCCTCGGTGAACCATACGTGAGGCAATGCTCTAATGTGTCCTACAACCTAAGTCCGCTTTCGGAACACTTCATCGTTTCAGCGCCGAACGCCGGCTTCGAATGACACTCCAGTAGATAAGCGATGATCCGGATGTATATCGCAATGGAATGTACACCGCAATGGCAAACGGTACGCAATCAAGATCCCCGACGAGGTAATAATCATGGTCGCCGCGTCACATATTAATTTTGTTTTTGAGGGGTGGGTGTTATGGGAACAACAACCTGAGGGGGTATAACCAATCCCTCTTTCGCTCTAGCGTTTTCAGCTTCCCCTTTCGGGGGTTCTTTTTGAACTGTAAATGTCCCGTCAGGGTTATGAATAACCATAGGAGGCTTGTTGCTGGATGCTGCGTCACTTTCGATAGTCTTTGGTGCCGGAGGAGCATAAGAAGCGCAAGCTGTTAGAAAGACAACAAGCAGCAACAGCGCAATTGATGTCCACGTTATTTTTGAATCGGAGTTTCCGACTTGGACCCTTGGTTTGCGCATGCTAGTGCTCCTTTTGCCGGTCTGCTTTTTCCCGCAGGTTTTCGCGCGTGTTGCCGCGCATAAGTAGCCGAATGTTCTTTGTCCATTTTATGCAGTGCCTGGGTAGGTCAGCTCCCAGAACCATCTCCGGATATGTGGCCAGCACCGAGCCAATCTCCCGTGGACCGAAGGTGAAAAAAGTTTGGCCAACACAGATCATGCCATCCGAGATTCTAGAAGTCAGAGGTTTCAAGGCTGCAAGCAGGGTTTGCTCGACATCGCGTAATAGGACGAAGGGCAGCGGCCATGGAAGGACCGTCCGAACAGTCCAATCCACGCCGACGAATACGGGATGGCGATTCGGGATGCTAATCAGCGTAAGGTTGTGGACCGGTGCCAGCGTTCTCGTCCAATTCCTCAAGTGCGTGGGAGCTGATCGCCAGTCCACGATCGGTATCCAGAACGAGCCCCGTTTCGTGTTTGGATACTTTCCCTTGTGCAGTTTGAGTGCCAGCATATAGGGGCTAATAGCTACGAAGACCGCCCCAGCATACCACGCGGGCGCAGCTGAGTCGTCGCGTTCCATCATGTTCTCCCAGATTGCGCGGGCTAACGTACTGTCGAGACAGCCCAACTCCCGATAAACGGTGCGGACTCAATCCATCCGCCGGCAATATCGGCAGCTGGCTTTTCGTTGCCCAGGGCCGTATTCCCAGAATGCGACTTTACGGGAGTAATCTGACTTCAAAGATGCGAACAATGACGCGGGTACCACAGCGCGGGCGGACTGGATGGATCTGACTTATAATCCAATCTCACCGTTATGCGAAACTCTGCGACCTGTTTAGTTCTCCTGTTTGGTTTGGGCACCCTGTCTGGCTCACCCGGTTAAGCGCATACGGCTGTTCGATAAAACGGCGAGCCAACATCGAAGTGAATATGTAACTGACCTCATTGAAGGGACGCAGCAAGTCCTGATGTTCTGCTGTGCATGTTCATGGCAGGTCGGCTTGAGCAATCGGAAGGAACAGCGATGAACTGGATTTGCACGATATCCGGCGCGTTGGCGTTGGCGATGGTGGCATCTACCACGCCCGCGCAAGCAACCGCGATTTCGGACTGCCCTGCGCCGCCGGAAGCCGTTGAGGTAGCTCTTCCTTCCGGGTTGCCGCCTGCTTTGCGCGACGCGATGGGCAACATCGCTTTGCCGGGCGAGCCGTTTGACGAAACCGACGTGTACGTCAAGGGGCATCCTCATCGCCGCTACATCTTCGTCTGGAATATCGGGACCCGGTGGATCGTAGCGACGGAACAAGGTGGCAAGGTCCTCCGCGCCGCAATCTTTACTTATGAGCAAGGCAAGGACGACAAAACCGCCACCCTGATCGAAAGCCGCATTACATTTCCGAGTAGCGTGTGCGCGGCCGCGACCAAACTGGTCGAAAAGCGAAATCGGTCTCGAGAAACGAAGTACCAGCACTAGAATGGTTCAGCAGATTTGCTCACGCCCCCATCAAGCGAAGGTAGTTGAGCAGGTTTCGGGTCCACGCCATGAGGGAGGAATAGGGCGCATGGAGTTCAACGTGCGAAGGGTTATAATCCTGCGCAATATGCGACACCTTGTGACACGTTTGGTTCTTCTGCTTGGAATGGTCGTGCTTTCGAGTTTCCCCGGTTATGCGCAGAATAAGACAGCATGCGAATTGCTTTCCAAAGCCGACGCTGAAGTCGTTTTGCAAGTGACGCTCCAGACGCCGAAGCCCACCGCGCCCTTTCGTTCACTCCTCGATCCGGACTTCACCACCGGCACGCCTGACCAGGGCTGCGACTTTACAAACTTCGCGCCCAACCAGCCCTAGCCGCCGAAGGTGGTTAACGTCGGCCTGGAAGTCCGGTACTCGGCAACATCCGACGCTCACGCCGTTGATGAGACGCTCATTGGCGGCGGACCGCCAGCCACGCGACTACTAGTAGGACGACGATGATTGCAATTACGGCCCAACTGATAGCGGTTCTGGTGCGAGCAGCCCTGCGGTCCGCTTTCGCTTCGTTGTACCGGGTTACCAGCATCTCATCGCTCAAATCTGCGATCGGACGCAAGTACTTATCTTCCAAAATGCCATTCAGTATCTTCAAGACGATACCTGCGACCACGAAAGCTAACACAAAAGCAATGGTCATACTGAAACGTGCGATGGCAATCAACGTGACGATCCAGGCGACAATTGCTCCGGGAATGCTCTTTTCCTCGATCTGATGTCGAACCTCGGCGGTAAGTCCATCCGTGAACTCGATTCTCGCTGCCGGGGTCAGAGTTCCGCCGATCGAAGTAGAGCTTTCTCGCCTCGTGGGCAAAGCGAGCACAACGGGAGATGGCTGGCGCGGCGGTACCGGAACCGCTGTTTCCATGGCGTCAGCGATCGGTTGTGCAGTTGTCGATTGTGCCTGAACAGGCGCGCTAGCAGGTGTCCCCGCTATCGCCTTCCCACACTTGTTGCAGAATGATGCAGCGTCAGGATTGGGCGCGCCGCAATAATTACAAAACATCGGCATCCAAAAGCTCGCGCCAAGTCGGAAGGGCCATCATCACTTGTCTCCGAAATATCGAGGCAGTTGTATCCAATCAAAAGCTACGCCGCTAAANNCTAAAGAAAAACGGGAATCATCAAGCTAAACGTGCGCTCTCCCGGGAGCCAGAGCCTATCTCGAATTCCACGAATGTCAACTGGATTGTCCAGCACAACAGGTTATGAATTCAAATCTATGATTTGAAGCTCTCGTCCCTCGTTTTTTACGGCTCCATCTCTGACGCCTGAGCTGCAGCAACACCACGAGTGGCTGTTGCGTTATAGTGTTTCGCCATGAATTCTTGGTTCCAGGCATCGCGATCTTCGCTTGCGTCGATTCTTCGCTTCACTCGCGAACGAGTCAGGCGAATATCGATTATGTCGGCTCTATGGCTGCATCCGCTTGGATCCCTCCCGAAGCACGAGAGGATGCTTTGGCACGAGACGATGAATCTCTCCGATGCCGGCCCGTCTGGTATTCGGCAACTTGCGTCGGGTATCGCTGTTCTGGATCAGAAGGAAATCGATCTGATCAGCAGGAAACTCGCACGGGCGCGAATAGCAACATTTACAACAGTGCTGCTGTTCACACTTTTGATGCTCGTAACTCTCGCCATGGCCAAGGGAGGAACCAGAACTACGCTCTTGGGCACAAGTCTTCTCGCCGCCGCCATTGCGTCCACATTGGTTTCTGCCAGCATTTGGAACGCGTCGACGGGAGAAAGCATTTTTCTGGTTGCAGCAACGGGACTGATCGTTTTGGCCGCCGGTAATGCTCCCCTGCAAACGATCGCTGTGTATGCGGTTGTGCTCATACCCTTATTCGTGGTTTTTGGCCATTATCTTGACTTGTCGTGTTGTGCGATCCCCTACGACACCGGGCGGGCGAGGATCGCTTTCTATTTCTCCAGCGCGATGACCATTCTGGTTGTTGCGGCCGAGCGCACACATACGAATTGGGTGGTCATCGCAATGGCCGCTTGGCTATGGGGCGTTGTCCCTTTTCAGCAACGATCTCTGCTAAAGGAATTATCCGTCCCTGGCATTGCGATTCTGGCGGTCGCGAGAGCACGTTGGAGACGTCAGGTACTCGCCCGGGCGGGCGCAATCACACTCGCTGCGGTGCCCATCCTACTGATAGTGAACTCTTATTATTTGAAGGATCGGCTCGAATTCGACGAGCCAACTGTCACCCAGAAGGCGGAGGCCGGATCAAAGACAGATGACGCCACCCTTTGGTTGTATTCAGAATTCGGACGACTGGTTGAGGAAAAGGACTTTCTATCACAAACGATCTACGCGCTCGATTCTTCCGAAATAAGCGCTCGTAAGAGTTATATGCGGCAGGACGCTGACGCGCTGGTCGCTCCGTCCGGGACGTTCAAAGACCTTCCGGACAATGAGAGGCTGCGATCTTCAGTCGATTTCATTTCCTATGCGACCAGCCGGAATGCATTCGGGCCAGGCGACATTGTTGTCCTGTGGCGTTTCGTCGGCGGGGACGGAAAAAAGCCGGACGAACTCGTGAGGACCGTGTTCGTCGGGACAACGAAACGACACCTTCGGAACCTGATCCGAATTTTTACGATCACAAAGTATGCAAGCATTGTTCTTCTGATATTTGGGATCCTGGTTTTTTGGCGGGCGTCCGATCGAGGGCCGGCCGCGATCGCCGTAGGCGTCTGGGCCTTTGGTTACGCTTGCGCGATTCAGCTGTTGATGCGTGACCCTTACTCGGGACAGCCGCTGCAACTACGCGCGTTTCAATCTCGCCTGGCCGGCCATGCCTTCGAAAGCGCTCTGGACAAATGGGTAGTACTGATGCATTTGGCGCTTTCCGATCTTGCGAGTTTGCTCGGCTTTGCGGCCATATTCGGTATTCTCTCAATTCCAGTTGCCGTCTATTGGGTCTGGCGCAAACCGTCTCACACTCGGGACGCGCGCCCATTCGGAATCCCTTCTCGCGCTGCCAGATTGTTGCTCCTTGGACTTTCAGCGGTCGTCGTATCTCGGGGTTGGGTGTTCCTGGCCGATCGTCCCCGATGGTTTCGGTTGGCAGTCGCCCTGACACCTGTTTTGGCATGTTTCATCGGACTAGCGATCCACGCTGTTCGCAAAAAGTGTGGCAGCGCTTCCATGGGCGCCCGTTGGTTTCATTTGCTTGTATTCCTGCTCCCGGGTGTTCTTGCCCTGGTCAGTCTCGAATCCCAAGCCCATTGGGAAAATGTTCTGTGGCTTACCAGCCTCGTCCTCGGAATGCTGACTGCCGGTCTGGTGATGGCAATCTTGTATTTGATCGTCATCCGAAACGAGTGGAATCTCGCCGGCGGGCAAACTTTCGCCACTATATCGGCGATCGTGCTCGTCCCGTTGGTCCTCCACGCCTTCGGTACTCGCTTTCTAGATAGCTTAGAAGCCGTGTCGCTATTTCCTCCAGAATCTAAATTCCTTGTGGAAGTGTTGCTGGTGGTTTTAATTCTTGAACCGGTCAGAGATCGCTTCAGTGAAGTCGTGCAACATTTTGCAAACAAACAATATCGAGGATTTGTTTCGTCAATACCCGAGCTCGTCGAGAATATGATCAAGAAGCCTGGGAATCAGGAACGGTCGCTCTATCTTGCAGAGCAAGCCATAACTCCCTTCGGTGACGAGTATGCACTTTATATGCTGGGCGCGGACGTGGAACCGGGGCATCGCGTATATCACCTCCTACAAGGACGAAGCTACACGACCTCAATCCCCAAGGACATAAGCCTTACGGATGGGTTGCACGACCGTTTAGCGAGCGAGCGCGGCGTGCTCAGAACAGACGATCTAATCGGTCACGCAAATTATTCCTGCTATTTGCCCGAAATATGGCAGCTCCTGCGGCAATTTCCGTCGGCGCGCGTTAGTGAGGGATTTCCCGATGGACACACCGAGACTTCTCCGTCGACCCTGTCCGACTTCGTAATGCCGATCAACACCGGCGATGTCGTTTGCGGCCTGCTCTTATGCGCGAACGAATTGGGTCACAAGCTAGAGCTTGACGATTTACATTCTTGCATGCGGACGCTGGGAATTATTGCAACGACAGCTCCGCCGCTGCGAGTCCGCGGCCTTGGACAATAAACGCCGTTCTTAGCGCGTCGCTTTACGGGGCCTTCTACAAAT
>PKUY01000277.1 GCA_003131705.1 Acidobacteriota bacterium
ATATTGTTCGCATCTTCTAAATCTCTAAGAATGTCTGGCGTTCGAGTGCATGAGGGCAGGCTCTCCTCACTCAGCTTAACGCGGCAGCCATGCCGCCGTCACTCAGGGACGCAAAGTCGCAGCCTCAACGTCTTCCCCCGGATGGCGGCCGGAGATTCGGCGGTGGAGGATTCTTCATCCCGAGCCGGAAGTATTCACCCGTTTCCACGCGCTTCCAGTTCACCGAAATGTTTTGGCTTGCCGGATGGGGCATGCTCAGCGCGCCATGGTTGCACTCCTCGATGCATACTCCACAAAACCAGCATTCTTCGGGATAGAGGACAATAGGGGGCTTGTGTTTCTCCGGGTGAGGCATCATCACGTCCGTGGGACACACGTCCACGCATAAATTGCAGCCGTTGCACAAGTGGTCGTCGAATCGCACCCCCTTGTTGGGCGTCGGGGGATTAGGTGTCATGTAAACTTTTTCGCTCATGAGCGTTGGGCTCCTTGTCTCGCGAAGCTAGGAAGCATGGCGCGCGTAGTTTTCTTCGTAACCAGAGGCGTAAGGCGGCCGAAGATGGAAATCGAGAGGGAGTTCTCGCGCCTTCACTCTCCCGTCTTCCTGTCTCATGGGAAGATGTTTCTCCCATTCCGGGGGGTCCATCTGGGGATAATCGAGACGGTAGAAATCCAGATAGGCGGTGCTGCACTTTCGCAGCAGCGATGCCTGCATCACCATTTCTCCCACGGTGATTAGCGTGAAGCACTCGAGCGTGCGGCCCAATTCGTGGGGATTGGCGGCGTAGGCGGTGGCGCCTTCGTTTTCTTTGAGTTCCTTCAAAAGGCTCAGCCCTCGCGTCAACGTACGTTCATTCTTGTATTTCCCGCAGTAGTCTTGCATTACCCGGGCGATGGCCGCGTTCAGCTCCTTCCACCCGATGCCGTTCTTGTTCTGCTTGACGTGCCGGTAGGCGCGCTCCTTTTCCGCTTCCACCTGCTTGCGGTCCACCACCGGCGCGGCAGCGTCCCTCGCGTAGGCCGCGGCTTTCCGTGCTGCGTACCTGCCCATCGTGTGCGACTCGCCGTGACAGCCCGCGCCGAAAACGGGTGAAGTGCCGGCGGCATACAGCCCTTCCAACGAGGTCCTCAAATCCCAGTCGATGAGGAAGCCTCCTCCTGCGAGACTTCGCAAATGAGGAATCGGCGTGCCGCCCCAGAAATTGGAATGCTGGTATCCCTCGGGCAACATCACAGGCGCCTGGAGCAGGTCCTTATCCGGGTCAAACCCCGCCTTGGTGAGCGTGTCGTAGATCGGGATGCGACTCTTACCCTCGTTTCCGATCATCATTCCCCAGATGCAGCGCCGCTCCATCTCCGATAGGCGCGTCAAGTCGGCGTAGAGCGGCAGTTGAAACTCTCCTCTCCGTATCCGCTCGGGCAGATCTCGCGGCAGGTCGTTCCACTTGTACTGGTCCGCGTACATTTGGAGACCGATCCCGATGCCGAGCTGGAATCTCTGTCCCGGAGAAGGAAGGAACCGCTCATCGACCGTCTTCAGCTCTCGGCCAAACGGATCGAACCACGGGACCTCTTTTCCATTGGCATCAACGATTGACGTGCCGTGGTACGTGTTGCTGGTATTGCCCATGCTGTAAGGGGCGTATCCATACCCGCTCAGGCGTCCCGGTGCAGTCTGTTCCATCTGCACGAATTCGGCACCGGCATCCCAGCCGATGGCATGGCCGGTTCCGGCGCTGTTCATCGTACTCATGACTCCGGCAGCGGTCATCTCAGGTGCGAAAGAAAACAGCCGGCCGCCTCCTCCGCTGGCGATGATCGTGGCCTTCGATTTGAAGACATAGAATTCGCCGGTCCGCATGTTTACACCGGTCGCCCCGACAACCCTGCCTCCCTGTCGCGCCCCTTCCGTGAGCAGGCTCGTCACGACAGTCCGGTTGTACATCCCGATGTGGAGACGCTTCATTTCGTAGAAGAGGCACTGCTTCAAGTTGAAGCCCCAGATCCGTACGATGTGGCGGTTCCGATAATCGTAGCCAAACATCAGCTTCGTCTCGTCGTCCCGGAAGTCCGCGCCCTTGAACTCATCGTGTAGATCTCGAATCTGCACGCCCATCTTCTCGCACTCGAGCAGCGTCTCCCAACCTTCCGTGCACGTGATGTAGCGCGCAATTCCGTTGGAGTAGCCATGGGCACTCTCCATGACGGCCATGGTGTAGTCCAAGGGCGTTACCTTCGAGCAAGGGTTCTTGCAGGCGCCGTGCCAGTGGTCAACGCCTGTGCCTCCCGAGCCGCTGCGCTTCAGATGACCGGTTTCGACGATGACGACTTTGGCTCCCTGCCGGGCGGCGCTGATCGCGGCGTGACATCCTGCTACGCCCCCACCTACGATGAGGACGTCAGCGGCTATCTCACTCTCCTGGTCGTAACGTATGGGATACGCCCATTCCGGCAGGGTCCCATGTTGGTCAATGAATTCATTCCAGGTCGTCATAGCAGGAGTCCTCCGCCATCGAATTGAGAGGCTGCCGCGGGCATCCGGTGATGTGCAAGCGCGGGTACGGCAGTCGAGGGGATTGTGCGACGCGACTCGCGAGGGCGCAAGATTGGTGTTCAGCATATTGAAGACGTAAGAAGAATTGTCGAAGGGAGACAACACACTACGGGAGGCCTTGCCGCGTTGCCCCCAGGCAGGCTCCGTCAGCAGGCAGGACTTAAGCCGTTGCCCATAAGCAACTTGAAAGTGAGTATAATCCCGGCTATCGACGCCACGGATCTCTGCAACCTATGGAACCACGTGCTGCAACGAATTCGCTCGAACGTGCACTCACGCTGCTCGATATCGTCGCCCGGGAAGGCGAGGGGCTGACGAACGCCGAGATCAGCAGGCGCATGGGCATGGCGCCCAGTAGCTGCTCGTACATACTGAGCCGGCTCGAGCGAGAAGGCTACGTTCGGAGAGACAAAGGAACCGGCCGCTATCAGATCGGGTTGAGACTTGTGGAGCTCGCGTATGGCGCGTTGCGCACGATTGGCCATCGGCCCATTGTCGAGCCCGCACTGCACAGGCTGGTCGAGAAGACTCGATTGACCGCTCTCATCGCGGTGTGGGTGCGGGGCCGGGCGGTAGTCGTGGACAAAGTCGAAAGCCCAGAGTCCATCAAAGTCGATGTAGATCTCGGCTATACGCTCTACGCCCATTCTAGCGCGTTGGGCAAGGTGCTGCTGGCGTACCGCACCCTGGACGAATTCAACCAGTTTGTGAAAGAACATGGCCTACCGCGGCGGACCGCCAGAACGATTACCTCCAAAGTAGGGTTACTGCAGGAACTCGAGACCGTGCGACTACGGGAATATGCGAGTTCCAATGAAGAGGAGTTTGCCGGCGGTCGAGCCGTAGCGGCGCCAATCGTGGACGGTTTTGGAAAGGTATGCGCGGCGGTCAGTGGAGCCGGTCCTTCTGTTCACGCCATCTGGAAGTGTTCGGAGGATGCCATCCGGTGCGTGAAGGCAGCCGCGCGGGAAATCTCCAGACGGTGGAGTGGTTGAATCGCTCTCTGGATGGCCTCAGCTACGCCTCAACGTTGTCCTCTAGCCTCCAGACGCTTTGTGCCTATTACCCGTCGCTGGCCACAAACGGGGTTCGAGGGACTATC
>PKUY01000109.1 GCA_003131705.1 Acidobacteriota bacterium
TGCTGGGATGGCGAATACCTTGGATCAAATACGGCGCCGGAGGGCGAGGACGCTTCTCCAGCAGGTTCCAATGATCACAAACCGGGACCGACTCGCTGTTGTAGAAGTGTTTTACGTATCGGATGATCTCGGCTAGGACACGACCGAGCCCGTCGCCGATGGGGATCACGCGAGCACGATATAAAGGCTTGCTCGGAACTCTGGACGGTAGCAAGAAAGATGTCTGCGCCGACTGTCGCTTTGTTGACCCCCGTTTCGGACATTGCCATCCTCGGCGCACCCGACGGTCAACAGGTAGACGAGGACGAGTACGACGGCTACTTTTCGTTGACCGATGACGCGGCATTCGTTCGGATCGCCGAACCAGTTTCCGGACGGTCTCGTGGTTGGGTGCTTGCAATCGCTGGACAATGGGTGCGATNNGATAGAATTTTGGCGAAGGACACCGGTCAGTATGCAACGATCGCTGGACAATGGGTGCGATCAGAGACCAACGCCATTTTCGGAATGGAAGGCGCAAGTCTTCAAATCGATTTGTCCGAAGCCGGAATGTCGGGCTCGCCCATCCTGGATCGTTATGGGCGTGCCATCGGTCTCGTGTCGATTGGAAATATGTCGGACGCGATACGGTGCTTACAACCTTGGTCCCGGGCCGAATCCGATGTTGGTGCTTAACCTACCGGGATGGTTGTTGCAATGAATCCTGTGCGCCAAAGTAGGGCAGTGTGTCTTCTTGGCCGTTCACGTCAGAGGAGGCACTCTACTCTGCTGCTCTCGCCAGTCCATTGGAACGTTCTGGAGAAGTTCTTGAAGTGTCAGATTGGGCTGGTGCTTCCCGGATAAAACCATCTCGGTGATGTGCGGTGAGAGCCTAGCGCAATCGAGAATACGCTTGACGTAGGTTGAGGAAAGCCCCGTCTCGCGAGCTATCTGACCCACGGTAACGACCTGACCGGCAACGATTTGCTCATACCAATTGCGGGCGCGCGCGATCGCCTTCACCAAAGAGGGAACTGGGGTTCCTTCGTAAGAAGAGCCCTTCGGTCCCACCAGACGGAGTTCGCTTCCTCGGCGGAGAGGTTGGAAATCGGCGGTCAGCTTTATGGTGTTATCCCCACGTCCAGCGCCAGACTCAGTGGATTCGGGGCTGTGCCCCAGAAGGGCGTCTATCAGTTTCGCCGTGTCAACCTCTATGCAGGCAGTAGTCCGGCTTACTACGACCCGTCGCGATACGTTCCTGACGAACTCACGTTGTTTGGAAATTTCAAGCCGGGACCAATGCTTGGCTAGATCGACAGCCCGTTCGGCAGCGAAATCTTTCTCCGGACCGTTCTCCAGACCGGCTGTGCATTTGTCGGGGGATCCGAGCAACAGATAGATCTGTGAAGTGACCAGATTCTCAAGCTCCTGAGCCGGGAATCGGCTGACGACTGGCCCATCGCCGGTTCCTTGAATGGCAGCCTGCGAGGTGTAGTAGCGATACCGTTTCCCGTTCTTGACGGCATGAGTTGGGGTGAAGCGGACACCGTTGATGTCAAAAACTATTCCGCTGAGCAGACTCGGTGCCGACGGGGATTTCCTGCTCCGATGTGCCTGGTTGTTGGCTTCGAGCCGCTCTGCAACTTGGCCCCACAGCTTTTGCGGCACAATCGCTTCGTGCTGTCCAGGATAGGACTGGTCGCGGTGGATGATCTCGCCGATGTAGACACGATTGTTGAGGAGATGGTAGAGGGCGCCCCGCGAGTAAGTAGCATTCCCAGATGTGCGCCCGGCCTTACTCGTGCGAGCCTTGCTGCGGATCTGCCTTTGGTGGAGAACATCTCGGAGCTTTTTGACGCAGCGAAGCCGCACATACTGCCGGAAGATTTCGCGCACGGTCTCGGCTTCCGACCGGTGGACGATGAGCCGATGGTCAACGCAGTCATAACCTAGCGGGACGATGCCTCCCATCCACATGCCTCTCTTTTTAGAAGCGGCCACTTTGTCCCGAATCCTCTCCCCAGTCAGCTCGCGCTCAAACTGAGCGAAGGAGAGCAACACGTTCAAAGTCAGCCGACCCATCGACGTGGTTGTGTTGAATTGTTGGGTGACGGACACGAAGCTTACGTCGCGTGAATCAAACACCTCGACGATTTTTGCGAAGTCGGCGAGGGAACGGGTCAGGCGATCAATCTTATAAACGATGACCGTTTCGATTTTGCCAGCCGAGATGTGATCGAGCAATTGTTTGAGAGCGGGGCGCTCCATGGTGCCGCCCGAGAATCCGCCGTCGTCGTAGCGATCTTTGACTGCAATCCACCCTTCGTGTTTTTGACTCTGGATATATGCGATGCAAGCCTCGCGTTGCGCTTCAAGAGAGTTAAACGACTGTGCGAGTCCCTCTTCCGAGGATTTGCGGGTGTAGATAGCGCAGCGGACTTGGGATTTAGTCATCAGCACTTCCCTCGGATGCGGCACCGTTTCTCAGACCAAAGAAGGCCGGCCCGGACCAGCGAGTACCAGTGATCTTGCGCGCGATTCTTGAAAGGCTCCGGAAGCGCGCTCCGCCATACTCGTAACCTGACTCCGTTACGAGGACCTCGTGCGTCGCTCCCTTCCACTGCCGAACGATGCGCGTTCCCGGCTTGATTCTTGGTTGAATTCTCAGTTTAGGTGAGGCTGCGGACTTTTCGAGGCTTCGTGCTATGCGGCGGAGTTCGATTCGTGTAGATGTTTTGAGGCCCCCATAGGCCTTCTCCTGAATTCTGTAGGCCAGGAAGGGAACCATTAGCTCGCGCCTGATTCCAGGTGGTGCGGCTCTCCCGTGAAGTTCCTGCCAGAGATCGAGTAACTGCTGACGCGAGAAACTGGGCAATTTGGCGATCTGTTTGCTGAT
>PKUY01000241.1 GCA_003131705.1 Acidobacteriota bacterium
TCCAGTGCCTGCGCGCGCGCGTCGCCGCTCACCCGATCTTCTATTGATATCAGGATGGTATGGGTGGCATGTTTAGCTTCCATGGCACCCAAAGCTCACCGCTCGAATGCATCTTTGATCCGTACGCTGACGATCAAGACCTCGCGCCGCACCGAACTGAAAAACGTTACTGCTGAGATTGGATCCGTCGTACGCGAATCGGGCTGCGCGGACGGAGTTTGCCACCTGTACGTCCCACATACCACAGCGGGCGTGCTGGTCAACGAAGGCGATGATCCCGCGGTGGCACACGATATCGAAAACGCGCTCGACCGCATGGTGCTGTACAGCGACGTCTACACGCACGCCGAGGGAAACTCCGATTCGCACATCAAAACCGCCCTGATCGGTTCGTCGGAAACCGTGTGGATCGAAGGCGGGCGCCTCTCACTGGGACGCTGGCAGTCGATATTTTTCGCGGAATTTGATGGCCCGCGCACGCGCACGCTTCGCGTCAAGATCGTTCCCGATCCGCCGCCCCGCTTGCCTGAAACAGTTGTCTGAGGCGGTTCCTCCGCCGCTAGCGTACAATTCATCACAGCATGCCTTTCAAGTGCGGATTCGTAGCAATTGTGGGCCGCCCCAATGCAGGGAAGTCCACGCTCGTGAACCAGCTCGTTGGGAGCAAGGTCGCGATCGTCTCGCCCAAGCCACAGACGACCCGCAACCGCATCCAGGGCATCGTGAATCGCGACGACGCGCAAATTGTGCTTGTCGACACGCCCGGAATTCACAATCCGAGAAACGTGCTCAGCCGCCAGATGATGGACGAGCTCCAGCACGCGATCGAGGGCATCGACATTCTTTGCTTGATCGTGGACGCCACGTCCGATTTCGGCACCGGCGACCGCTTCTCGATCGAGTGGGTACAGCGTTTTCACGGGCCGGTCTATCTATTGCTGAACAAAGTGGACCGCATCAGCAAGAATCTCTTGCTTCCTCTGATCGAGCGTTACCAGAAGCTGCACGATTTCACCGAGGTTTTTCCCATCGCCGCAATCAACGGGGAGGGCTGCGGAAAGCTGGTTGAAAGTTGGATCGCGAGATTGCCGGAAGGGCCTCCGCATTTTCCGCCGGACCAGTTCACGGACCAGCCGGAGCGATTTCTCGCTGCCGAATTGATTCGCGAGAAGGCGATCTTGGCAACGCGCGAGGAAGTTCCGCACGCCATCGCCGTGCTCGTGGACAGCTTCGAAGAAAAGACCACCCTCACCAAAATTCGCGCCACCGTTTACGTGGAGCGCGAAGGACAGAAGGGAATTCTGATCGGCAAGGGCGGCGAGACCATGAAGAAAATCGGCACGCAAGCGCGCAAGGACATCGAAGCCTTCCTCGGCGCGCACGTTTTTCTCGAACTCTCGGTCAAAGTGCAGCCAAACTGGCGCCAGAATTCCGTCCTGGTCCGTCAACTGGATTGGCACCGCCAGCTCGAACAGCTCGCCGAGGCCGAGACCCTCGACGAGTAACCCGCCGTCGACCCGTCTACAACCCGCCTCTTCCAATTGGTAGCCTGCCGTGGCATATAATCGCCGCCCTGGAGGCATCCCCTGTGAAACCCACCCTTCGTTGGCTGACACTTTTCACGCGCGTGATGGTAGGCCTGCTGTTCGGCATGTCCGGCTACTACAAAGTTTTTATTCTTACGGCCCCTGTGCATGCGCGAATGTTTTTCACGGGCCCTTACGCCAACAATTGGATGCCGCACTGGCTCTTGCTCGTCACGGGGCTCGTGATTCCGTTTGTCGAACTTGCCTGCGGGTGGCTGCTCGTGGTCGGCTTGTTTCGGCGCCCCGTTGCGATTGTGCTGGGTTTCCTATTATTACTGGTCACCTACGGGCACGAGCTCAAGCAGCCCGTGTTTGACATCAGCACGATTATCCTTCCGCGAGTTCTGCTGCTGATTCCTACGTGGATATTCTCTGTGGACGCCGATCCGTATTCGCTCGATGCGCTGCTGGCCAGCCGCAAGGCCGCGAGATCGTAATAATTGGCACGTGAGATGCGTCGCGCAAGTATTGGGCTGGCGGTCGCGAGCGTTCTCGGTATTGCGCGGGCTCACTGCGTTAGTGCCTGCGACGCGGCAGTAGCGGCCGTGACGTCGAGAACGTACACGGTTTGATATTCGGTCAGGGCGAGTAGCCGCTTGCCGTCGGAAGAAAAGCGCGTGTACGCCACATTTTCAGGAAAAGTATAGTTATCGCGCCTTTCGCCCGTCTTCAAGTCGTAGAACAACAAGCGCCCACCATCTTCTACCGCACTCAGCAGCCCGCTTTCAGATGATAGAGCGGGAATCAGTGCGGTGGCATGTAGAGTTTCGGTTCCGGAGGAGAGCGAAACTGCCGTAATTCGTACGCCATCCTTCACAAGAATCAACCAGTCGCCTGCGGAGAAAGCGCCGGTATAGCTTTGGGGCCCTGCACCACCCGGGACAAACGCGGCCCCAAGAGTATTCCCGGTGCGTGCGTCCCGAACTTCGAAGACGGTGTCGCGCGGCGCAATCTTGGCATTCTTCATGGCAAGCTTCGTCACCGAACTGAATTTCGCGGCCTTGTGCGCTTCGTCACTGTTCGCCGACCAGCCGAGCACCACTCGCTCTCCCTGAGGATCGGTGAACGTCACCGGCGGCTCATCCTGATATCCCGTTCGAGGAGGATGCCCCCCGTAGTCTCGCGACCATAGAGTTCTTCCCGTGTTCAAGTCGAGCGCGCGCAGCTCGTAACCCACGCGAGTCGCGTCAAACGTGAAATAAAAGGCTTGAGTCAGCTCGGATAACATCACCGGACCAGAGAAGACGCTTTCATTCTTCACGATGACATCTTCACGAGGCCATGAAGAATCCGTTGCAGCGGTCGCGAGATCCAGGCTCTCCACGGTCGAGGTTTCGAGCCCGGGGGCGTCAGGAACACGGAGATAGCATTGCCGGTCGCTCCCAAACCAAGCCCCGTGCAAACCGGAAACAGCCGCGATCTCCGTCCCATTTGAAACACGGAATACGCCGCCATCGCCGTTCACAGAAATCGCGAGCGCATCAAGCTGCGGAGACGCGATTGCTGTTTTCAGAAACGGAAGTGGTCCCGGCTGCAGGCGTGCCCGAATGTCGGGTCGATCGTTGCCAAGACGAGAGAGCACAAGGCCGGAGTCCGCCGCGTAGGAAACGACTTCGCCTGCAAGCACGTCGCCTCCGTCTTTCGATGCCCTCGCGACAGACTTGTTCGTTTGTAGGTCGAATACTTCTGCATCCTTGCTGCCTCGCTCGATGTGGAGCAGATAGCGCGGATCGCCCGTGGTCCACGAGGGCCCTGCAATGCCGAGTTTCCCCAGGGTTTGCCCACCTGGAAACGAAAGAATGGCGGAATCATCCGCTTTTCCCGGCGCGACGAAAACAACGCGATCAGGACCGAGAAATTCAACCATCTGCTGCTCAGACGCGTGTCTGATCGAGCCGGCCACGCTGAACTTCCTTCGCTCTTGCAGGTCGATTCCGATCACCGTGCGGCGCGGGGTAGACATAAGAAGATATTTCTCGTCCGGGGAAAACTGAATGTTCGACGCGGCCGCTACCTGTTCAACGGCAGGTGGAGGAATTGTACTGCTAAGAAAATATCCGAACGGTTCCGAATGCGGCAGACCAAGATGGAAAGGCAAGATTGCAGGCAGGTCGGAGCGGGTGTGTCGCCGATTTGACCTGCAAATATTTCTTCCCCGGAAGACACGCGAAACACGCGCAAATCAAACTGCGTGCCGAGGCAAGCGTAGAAGTCCCCCTGCGNNAAAGCAGTCCTTTCCGGCGCCCAGAGTTCGAGCATCTACCATCTTTCTTTCCGCGATATTCCATCGCTGTACGTGCATGTCGCGCGAAGCCACCACGATCGCGCTGGAATCGGCTGAAAAGCGAACTGGCAGAGCGATGCGTGCCGGGAACCAAATCTGAATCGCAAGCGGAGACCGGTTCAATACGTAGACGGTGGATTCGTCCTGCAGCAGAATGTGCGATCCATCGGGGCTAAAGCGCAGCGCCCGGAGACGGCTGTGAAGCGCAGGCGACAGTTGTGCCTTGCTGATTACACCGTGAAGACTTCCTTGCCGTCGAGTCGGCGAATCTTGCGCGCGTGCCTGGTTCCTAAACGATTCGCCCAAGATGCACGTGATCGCAGCAAGCAGCGAAACCAGCAGGCAACGGCCCATGCCGGAAGAAAGAATCTCGCGCTTCAACTTCAGTATCAGGATTTGCACGAAACGGAAACGATATCTGTGGTCGGATGAAATCGCAAGCGAAACGTTCGCAGGCTAAGAGGCCTTCGAAGGCGCGATTCCAAGCGTGCGCATCTTGCGATAGAGATGGCTGCGCTCGAGTCCCAGCGCGGCGGCGGCCTTCGTCATATTCCAGCGATTTTCTTCCAGCTTGCGCAACACAAACTCGCGCTCGTACGCGGACCGCGCTTCTTGCAAGCTTTCGTAAGGTTTCTGAGGGCTCTTGGATGCGCCGCGAAATAGCTCCGGTGGCAGATGGTGAGGCTCGATCCGCGGGGACGGACACATGATGNNACGTTGCCCGGCCATGGATAGGCGAGCAGCACCCCCATAGCCGGCCCGCTGAACTCCTTGGGCTTCTTCCCGTATGCGTCGCAAAATTCCTTTAGAAAATGTGCGGCCAGAATCGGAATGTCTTCCGTACGCTCGCGTAGCGCCGGCACGTAGAAGGGAATTACGTTGAGGCGGTAAAACAGATCTTCTCGAAATGCGTTTCGGCCAATTTCTTCGTCGAGTTTCTTGTTTGTCGCCGCAATCACGCGAACGTCCACCGTCACGGGCTTTCCCGATCCGAGCGGCTCCACGCGCTGCTCCTCGAGCACACGCAGCACTTTGGATTGCGTCTTCAGGCTCATGTCGCCGACTTCGTCAAGGAACAGCGTACCCCCGTCCGCCTTCTGAAACTTGCCGACCTTGTCTTCGCTCGCGCCCGTAAAACTCCCCTTGCGGTGCCCGAACATCTCCGATTCGATCAGCTCCTCCGGAATCGCCGCGCAGTTCACTTCGACAAACGGCATTTCATTGCGCGTGCTATTTGCGTGGAGCGCTCGCGCCACCAGCTCTTTGCCCGTTCCGCTTTCGCCATAAATCAGGACGCGACCGGTCGTCGGAGCAGTGAGCGCGATCTGTTGCCGAAGGGCCTTCATGGGCACACTCCCGCCGAGGATTTGATGCCGTTCCTCGAGCTCGGCGCGCAGCCGCCGATTTTCGCCTTCGAGCCGAAGATTCTGCAGCGCGTTCCGCACAACCAGCACAATCTTTTCGAGCGAGAGCGGCTTTTCGACGAAATCGAACGCCCCAAGCTTCGTTGCGCGCACAGCCGATTCGATATTTCCGTGGCCGGAGATCATCACCACCATCGGCGCACCGTCCTGCGACTGGATACGCTCCAGCGTGTCGAGCCCGTCCATCTTGGGGAGCCAAACGTCCAGCAGGATCAGGTCAAATTTATGCCGCTCGAGGCGCGCCAGGCATTCCTCTCCCGACGCAAGAGTCTCAACTTCATAGCCTTCGTCGCGCAGAATCGCTCCAAGCGATTCGCGGATGCCGTTTTCGTCGTCAACGATCAGTATGCTGGCCGGCATTTTGTCCTGGGGTTCATCCCGCCTGTGTTGGCACCGCGACTTCGGCCGCCGGGAAGCGAATCACAAATCTCGCTCCGGCCGGCACATTGTCCTCGACGCGAATCGTGCCGTTGTGCTCGGCGACGATGCGGCTCGCAATCGCGAGGCCCAATCCCGTTCCGCGTCCCTTCGTCGAAAAGTGCGGCAGGAATAGCTTGTCTTTGTCCGCGGGAGAAATTCCTTGGCCGCTGTCACAAATCTCAAGTTCCACTGCGTCGCCGTCGCCTTCGGCGCGAGTCGCCACGCGCAACCGGCGCATGGGTGACCCTTCCATCGCTTCGGCCGCGTTATCAATTAAATTTGCGACGACCTGGCGCATGAGCTCCGAGTCCGCCCTGACGGGCGGGAGCGACGTCGATAGTTCCGTCGAAACACTGATACCCTCCAGACGCCCTTGAAAGAGTTCCAGCGCGCTCTCGACAATCGAGTTTAGATTCGCCGGCGCGAGGCGCGCGGAAGGGAAGCGCGCGAACTGCGAGAACTCATCGACCAGAGATTCCAGTGTCTGAACTTCCCGCTCGATCAGCCCTGCGCATTCCGCCACGAGCTTTTCAAGGTCCGTGCGCGGAGCTGCGGGCTTCGCGCTTGCCGCACGGTCCAGATATCGCAACAGTCGCTGTGCTGAGAGTTGGATCGGCGTGAGAGGGTTCTTGATTTCGTGCGCGATTCGCTGAGCGACCTCCTGCCACGCCGCCGCTTTTTGCGCCTGCAGCAAATCGGTCAAGTCGTCTATGACAATGACGAATCCTGGATTTGACCGCCGCGGTCCCAGCGAGCTCACCGTCACCGCCGTGCGCACCAGCCGCCCGCCCGTTGCGATCTCAATTTCGCGCGAAGCCGCGCCCATCCGCAGCGAACGCCGCATCAAGTGCAGCACCGCTCGCCCGGCTTCTTCTCCTACCAGCTCCGTCAGCGTGTGCGCTCCCCGCGCGGATTCGCCCAGGATCGTCACCACGGCCGAATTCACGCGCCCGACGTCGCCCGATGCATCGAGCGAAATAACTCCCGTAGGAATGTTTTCGAGAATCGCCTCCATCAGTTTCCGCCGCCGCTCCCTCTCTTCGATCGCTTGCTCGAGGCTCTGCGTGAACTGATTGATCTGTCGCCGGCCTTCGCCGAGCTGCTCCGTCATGCGGTTGAACGACCGAACCAGAGTCCCGAGTTCGTCCTGCGCCTGCGCTTCGATGCGATGATCGAAATTTCCGCGCGAAATTTCGCGCGTGGCCTCCGCCATCGCCTGAATGGGCACCGTGACCCGCTTCGAAAGAAACAGCGCTATCCAAGTTGTGGCGAACAGGAGCAGCAGTGTAATACCCATCAACAACAGCAGTATTTCGCGCTTGTAAGCGCGATATTGCTGCCTCTGTTGCATGTAGGTTTGCGTTTGCGTCTCAATGTTGGCGTAGAGAGCGGGAAAATCGTCTGGCAGTCGCCGCGCCACGTAGAGCGTTCCGTCTTTACATGGAGAGCTGCCGGCGACGTAGAGCTGTCCGTTCACCCTCCAGACCTGCATTCCGCTTAGAGTCATCTGGACAGGTTCGGGGGGGATTGCGGTTGCAGTCGACGCGTTGGCGTTCCCGGCGGTACTTCCAGACTTCGTGAGATCGGCGCTCGAAATTACTTTCCCGGTCCCATCTACTATCCAGAACAGATCGACGGCTTGGCTCCGCGACAGAAAATCCTTGTCGGCTGACCCGTGAGCTGTTGCTGCATTGGCGAGCCGGGCCAGCCGATCGAACTCGGCGGTTTCAAAATGTCTGAGAAGGGTCTGGCTCTGCTCGTTGGCAATTTCCAGAGGTCGCGGGAACCACAGAATCAGCGTCCGGTTCACAATTGCGTAGCTAAAAAAGAACATGAAGACGACGGGCCCAAGCGATACGCCCATCGCACCCAACACCATCTTGACCTTGAACCGTGAGCCGAGTTGCCCGCTGCGCCGCTCGACCCATAGCCGGAACAAGCTTCTCGCGAGAATTAGCGCGAAAATGAGAAACGCGATCGCGATCAGTGCAAAAATCGCGAATGCATTTCCCTGATTCGGCTTCAGCGGTACCGTGAAAGATCCGAATGTGATCACGGCCGCTGCCAGCAGTACCACAACAACGCCGCCCACGATCGGCCACCACTGGCCCTTCCGCTGCGGCGTTTTCACGTTAGCGGCCCTCCTCGACATACCGCCCCAGCGGGCACCGCTCGCACAGAGCCGCGTGCGGTCGGCAGAAATTCTTGCCGGTGCTGACGATCAGGGCGTGGAATTCGTTGAAACGTCGCGCGTCCGCGGGGAATTGCCGCTCGAACATCCACCGAATGTCGCCGTATCTCGTTTTCTCGCTGACCCATCCGTGCCGCATCAGAATCCGCTTCGTGTACGCATCCACAACAAACACCGCGTGGTTGCCCGCATAGAGCAGGATGGAGTCGGCCGTCTCTGGGCCAACGCCGAAAACGCCCAGCAGTTTTTCGCGCAGCAAGATCGTCGACGTCTCGAACATTCGTTTGAGCGAGCCGCGAAATTCCGTGCGCAGGAAAATGCAAAACGCCTTCAGCTTTCGCGCCTTCTGCCGGAAATAACCCGACGACCGAATCAAGCTTTCCAGTCGCCGCGCAGAAACTTTCTCTATCCCATCCGGGGACAGAAGCCCCGCGTTCCGCAGATTCGTTATCGCTGTCTCGACATTTCGCCAGGATGTGTTCTGCGTGAGGATCGCGCCAACCACGATTTCAAATGGCGTTTTCCCAGGCCACCAGTGCTGCGGGCCGAGAGCCGTGAATAAGGAATTATAGTATTCGTCCAGAGGTGGGTAACTCTCAGCGGACGATACGAGTTGCGTAGACGTTCTTGCGCTGGCGCGATTTTTTCGCGCCGCTGGAATGGCGCCTTTCAAGCGATTGCCGTCGGTAATGGGCACCGTAGCCACAGAATTTAGTCCAGTTTCCTGCAGGGATGCCATGGAATGACCACGATAAGGGCGCCGTAGAGCTAAGTCAAGCAGCACTGTTGCGTCAAAGCCACATACTGTGGCTTCTTATTCGCACTCAGCGAAAGCGCGGGACTCGTCCGCTTTAGCCGTGGCCGCGCAGAGAGATAGCTTCCTTAACCGTTCTTGCGCTCAAATTCCTGCATGAAGCTCACCAGAGCTTCGACGGCCTCAAGCGTTACGGCGTTGTAGATCGAGGCGCGCATTCCGCCGACGGCCCGGTGTCCCTTCACGCCGACGATACCTGCCGCTTCGGATTCCTTCACGAACTTTTTCTCCACCGCGTCATCGCCGCCAGCCACGCGGAATACAACGTTCATCTTCGACCTCGATTCGCGCTCGACGGGGCAACTGTAATAAGTGCTCGCATCGATTGCGGAGTAGAGACGCTTCGCCTTGGCGTCATTGCGCTTCTGCATGCCTGCGACTCCGCCCTCGGCCTCGATCCACTCCAGCACGAGTCCTACCATGTAGATCGCAAACGTCGGCGGCGTGTGATAGAGCGAGCGTTCCTTGATATGCGTGCGGTATTGCAGAATCTTGGCCATCTTGTCATTCGCGCGATCAGTCAAGTCGCGCCGCACGACCACAATCGTCGCCCCCGACGGTCCCAGATTTTTTTGCGCGCCCGCAAAGATCAGTCCGAACTGCCGCACGTCAATCGGTTGCGAAGCGATATCCGATGACATGTCCGCTACCAGTGGCACAGCGCCCGTGGCCGGAAGTGAGTGCCACTGCGAACCTTCGATCGTGTTGTTCGTGCACATATACACGTAGGAGGCATCCGGTGCGAGCGTAATTTCATCAGGCCGGGGCACGCGCGTGAATTTTTCTGATTCGGTCGAGGCCGCCAAGCGGTACGTAGCGAGTCTCTTCAGCTCTTCGATTGCTTTGCTCGTCCACGCTCCCGTATGCAGCACGTCTATGGGCCTGTCGGGGAGATACAGATTCATCGGCACCATTGCAAATTGCTGGCTGCCTCCGCCTTGCAGAAAAATCACGGCGTAGTCGTCTGGGATCTCGAGGATGCGGCGCAGGTCCTTTTCTGTCTTGTCGCTTATGGCCTCGAACTCAGGCGATCGGTGGCTCATTTCCATCACGGACATGCCCGTACCGCGATAATCCAATAGCTCGGCTCGAACCTGTTCCAGTACTGGAACAGGTAGTGTTGCCGGACCGGCGTTAAAATTCAGAGCGCGCTTCGTCCCGCGCTCGGCTAGCTTCGTTGTGCTCACGATGGAGGATCCCTCTACTTAGAGATTCTGCCTGCCCGGGAGTGCTTTACAGGGGCGCTGCAGGCATCCAGAATAGCAGAAGTGCGTAAGCCTTGGGGCAGGTGCTGTCTCGTCTGAGATTGATTCTTGACCGTCTGTGAGCGATGTAGGTCGAGTTTTGTACAGTGTCGTTGCGGCTCTAGGTTCGCTTACCGTGAGGGATGAATCCAGGCGCCTCAAGCGTTCTAGTAAGTGTAGAGCTCGCCAAAGGCGGGTCAGCTAACTCTGAGGAGAATCAAGAAATGAAGATATCGAGAACCACCGCACTTCGAACGATTCCTTACCTGCTTTTGGCGGTCGCGCTGCTCGTCATGGCCTATCCGATGACGCACGCCCCCGCAATCCATGCGGATGATCAGCAGGTACCCGCCGTCGGTACCATCGCTCCGGACTTTACTCTGGATTCGCAAGAGGGCACGCCGATCAGCCTCCATAGCTACCGTGGCAAGTGGGTGGTCTTGTATTTTTACCCGAAGGACCAGACGCCCGGCTGCACCATTGAAGCGCACGCGTTTCAACGCGACCAGGATCAGTACAGCGCGATGAACGCCGTCGTTCTGGGCGTGAGTGTTGACACGGTGCAATCGCACAAGGAATGGTGCGCCAAGGACGGAATGAGCTTCAAGATGCTCTCCGACGCCAACAAAGACGTCGTGACCAAGTACGGTTCCACCATGACGATTCCCCAAGCGCCGCAGCTGGGCACAGTCGCCGCGCGAAACACCTTCCTCATCGACCCCAGCGGGAAGATCGTCAAGGAGTTCATCAAGGTCAACCCAACCGGGCACAGCACGGAAGTTCTCGCGGCTCTTGCAGATCTCCAGAAGGGCGCAGGGAAGTAGCCTAACGACGTAGCGTTACAACCGCTAGCCGTGGTATCTATGGGGCAGGCAGATTTGTTGCGCGATGCGCCTGCCCCATTTCCTAAACGGACGGCCACGACTGTGATTTCGCCGCAGGACGAATTCGAGCGGGTTGCGTTACCGCACTCTGGGAGTTTATTGCGAGTGGCCCGCCGGATCGCTCCTGACGTCGCAACCGCTGAAGACCTGGTTCAGGAAACGCTGTTGCGGGCGTGGCGCAACTTCGGCCAGTTTCAAACCGGCACGAACGCGCGGGCGTGGCTTTTCCGAATCCTGTTCAACGCGTTTTACGCTCAGGGACGCAAAATTCGGTCGGCTCCGATTCTAGTTTCGCTTCAGGAGACGAGCCACGAAGCTGAGCGGGAGAGCCGATCCGACGTTTCCGTGCTCGATGCCACCGCGGTAGGACGCGCGCTCGAGGAGTTGTCCCCCGAGCACAGGACTGTGCTTTTGCTGGCTGTCGTCGAGGGTTTCACGTGCCGGGAGATGGCCGAAATTCTCTCGTTGCCGATAGGCACGGTCATGTCCCGAATCAGCCGCGCACGCCAGGTTTTGCGTAACAGACTCGCGCCCGCAGCATCTAGTGGTTTGCAAGCGCATCTAACCCAGTGTACCGAGAGAGAGGCATCGTGAATTGCAGGGACATTGCCGAGTTGGCTCCGCTCTATTCCAGCGGTGAGTTGGAAGCGCCGGGAGCCGCTGTATTTCAATCTCATCTCAAAACCTGTTCCTCGTGCGCTGACGAAATGGAGCGACAGGCCTACTTCGACGCCCGTTTGCGCGAGATCGTTCTTTCTGATGATATCGATGTGGCCCAGGTCAATCGTCGGGTGCGTCTGCAAATCGCGGAGGTTTTCGGAACACACGCCCATCCGAATCGGATGGGGCCAGTTCGGCGACGGTGGACAGCGGCCGCCATGGGGATTGCCGCGGTATTGCTGCTCGTTAGCTGGGGCTATTATGATTTGTTTGGACGTCGCGTCGCGGGCGTGTATGCCGCTGCCGCTGCCGATCATCGGATCGAGGTCGTCGAGCTGCAATCGAGAGAATGGGTTGGCGATTCGGGGCAGATCAAGGCGTTGGCTCAAGAAGAAGGAGTTCCAGAGTCCGCGGTCTTTGCGTTGGCCTCGGGGAAATATCACCTCAATCGCGCAAGGCTCTGCCGGTTGGATGGCCGCGTTTTTTTGCATCTGGTCTTCTCCGATGGCGGGCAGGAATTCTCGGTGTACTTGCGGCATCGGGATTCGAAATCCCTCCCCGCCCAGAGTCTGGAAACCGCCAACGGCAAGTCTTTGCATGCTTCTGACTTCAACAATGAGCACGTTGCGTCGTTTGAAACCCCACAACTCACTTTCGTCGTCGTTACGGACCAGTCGGAGGTTGCGGCCCTGAATATCGCTCGATTCGCGTCGTCCGTGCTCTGAGCGTGCCGCTCGATTTTGTCTTGTCCCGCCGCCTTGAACTTTTCTCAACCAACCATTAGACTGAGTTGGTACTTCTGCAACGGAGCTAATTGGAATGCTTCTATCTCGGGATTTTGTCGGCTACATGGCGAAGGAAGTGGTCAAGCGCCTTGTGGCGGCAAAAATGATCGCAACGAAGGACGTCGAAAACCTCTCGCAGCAGGTTCGCCAGGTCATGGCGGACGAGGTTACGGTGGAAGATCGCCTGAATGAAGAGGCACGCGAAATCCTGGCCAAGTATTCGGAGGAAATGCGCACCGCCGGCGCTTCTTACCAGGAAATGTACAAGAAAGTGAAAAGCCAGCTCGCCCGCGAAAGGAAATTAATCCTCCGCTAAAATGCGCTTGAGCCGCGAAAAAACGGTCCGCCTTTCTCACCGCACAGTCGACTTGCTGGCTTCCATTCCCAACGTGGATTTCATTGAGGATCGCGACACCATTCGCCAGGAAATTGTCACCATACTGACTTCGCTGCTGAAGCTCGAGGAGCAGGTGGACACGGAAGTTCGCGCGAAGATCGGCTCGCAGAAAAAGGAAATTCTCGAAGGCAGCGAGGAATGGGACATCATGTACCGCAAGTATTATGCAGAGGGCCTCAAGCGCCTCGGTGTCGCAGAAATCCACGCCCACTAGCGAGTTAAGAATCCCCTAAGAAATCATCGTCGATCCCCCCTGTGAAGTTCGCTTTTGTGCGCGCGCATTTCAGCCTTGCTCAGAAAAAACACAGGGGCATTCGGCTTTGCGCCGAATGCCTCTGTGAAATCCTGGAGCCTTTCTGCTCAGTGTTTGTTAAGGCTGCTGGTCGTCCGGCCGCCGTTTCAGCGTGGGCCGGTCGCCGTCGTCGGAAGTTTGGTCGGGTGCCGTTGTTGTGCTGCCGCCCGAGGTCGTGGTGCCGGGATCGTTGTTGCCGCCCTTATTCTGAGCGGTGCGCTTCCGCAACGTAGGCTTGTTCGGTGAGTCCTTCACTTTCACGTTCGATTCAATCAACTGCAATCGCTGCTTCACGGAATCGAACTCGGAAGTGGTCACAATATATTGATCGCGTGCCGGCAAAATCGTGGCGATTTCCTTCTGCACTGCCTCGATGCGATCCGGCGTAGGTGGGTGAGTCGAGAAGACCTTGGGGATCGTTCCCGGCTGTTTCTTTTCGTCCGCTTGCACTTTTTCGAAGAATGCCACGAACGAGTTCGGGTCGTAACCTGCTTTGTACATGTATTGCAATCCCAGGTAGTCAGCTTCGCGTTCGGCATCGCGCGAGAATTTTAGGTACGTCACCGGTATCGCAAAATTCATGCCCTGATAAATCGCGTATCCGGCCAAAGAATAGGGAATGAAAATCATCGCAGGAATCGAAGCCAGCTGGATGATGTCGCTTTTGGTCGCCTGTTTTGTCCCATGGCGAGCGCAAACGTGGGCGATTTCATGCGCCATCACGCCGGCGAGTTCCGACTCCTCATCCGCATGCAGGAGCAGACCGCTGTTGACGTAGAAAAATCCTCCCGGCAGTGCGAATGCGTTGACGACATCGGAATCGACTACCTTGATCGTAAACGGTACTCGCGCGTCGGAATTCCGCACCAGATTCTGGGCCACACGATTTACGTATTCGTTGACCACGGGGTCATCGATGAACTTCGCGCTCTTGTCCACTTCCTGCGCGAGCTGCTTGCCGAGCGCAATTTCCTTTTCAATTGAGTAAAAATCCAGGCCTTTGCCCACGCCTCGGTTCCCGATTGCGTCAACGTCAGCTTTGCTTCCGGCCTTCACGTTGGGATTATCCTGGTGCGAGACCGGCTTTGGATCGGCCGGCTGCTTATCCGCTGTGGGCTGGGTGCTTGTCTGTTGGTCGCTTGGCTGTTGGGATGGCGCCGATTGAGTGCTTGGCTGTTGCTGCGGAGTCGTTTGCTGCTGAACCTGCGGGGCGGCGATGGTCGGGACGGTCACGAGCGAGGCTGCTAAGAGCATCGCTGTCCATCGGGCCGTGAATGATGTTCTCATCGAAACCTCCGGAAGGAACCTGCCGGCATTATACACCCCTAAGCAGCAGTCCTTAACCCTACGCCTTGGATGGCGCAACTGCCCAAATAGTTATCTCCACTGCCGCACAATCGCCGCGGCCGGGGCGAGTCGAGCTTAGTCCTCGCGAATCTGCTGTTTCAGGTGTTTGATCTCATCGCGGAGTCGGGAGACGCGGCTCGCGATGGACACCTGGTACACGAAGAAAACGGCCCAGACCGCCATCCACGCCGTGAATAAGAAATGGAAATTGTTCATAGCGAGTTCCTTGTTGAGATAGGTGTGAGGACAGCATTCGATCGAGTGCTGCGATCTTCGACAGTCAGACGCAACTCATCGAGTTCATGGCGCAGGCGCTCGAGCCGGTAGCGGTCGATCAGTGCAAGGAGTCCAACACCCAGCATGGCGACGATGCAGACCAGCAGAACTTTCCCCATCATGGGATCGAGGCCTGAATTCTCGCCACCTAAAATGACCGGCGCCGGATGCTGGGTCCGCCAGAGGCGGTTTGACGCGTACACGAGCGGTGCGTCGAGAAACGCAAATATTCCGAAGACAGCGGAGAGCGTCGCCCGGCGCTGCGGATCTTCAATTAATCCCCGCAGAAGAAGATAGGAAATATAGAGCAGCCAGAGGATGAATGTCGTCGTGAGTCGCGCATCCCAGGTCCACCAGATGCCCCACGCGGGACGTCCCCAGAGAACTCCCGTGACCAGCCCTGCGGTGCAAGCGACTACGCCCACTTCGACACCGGACACGCCAAGCCAATCCCACTTTGGCTTGCGCGTCGCAAGCCACGCGATATTGGCGACGAACGCAAGCGTCAGCGCACCGAACATGACCATCCAGCATCCGAGATGAAAGTAAAAAATGCGCATCAACTGGTGCATGGTGCGCTCATCGGGCGCGATGAAAAGCGCGGCGTAGCCCGCATAGAAAAGTAGCGCGGCGGAGAGAGCCGTCCCTGCGAATCGAGTCTTCATTGGATGGCCGATTTCATGAGTTCGTCACTCTTCCAACAGAAAGTCACTCAGCAGCCAGGAAGCCGTCAGAAACACAATATCAAATCCGCCCAGGAATGCGAGCCACGTCCGGTCGAGACCGGGCTGTTCCGCAAACAACGAGGCTGTCGCTTCCACGGCCGCGATGAGCAGCGGCGCGAGAATGGGAAGCAGCAGAAGCGGCAGCAGCAATTCGCGCATCCGCGCGTGCGCCGCGACCGCGGAGAAAACCGTCCCCGTAACGACCAGGCCGATCGTTCCCAAGAATAAGACGAGAGCCAGCCGGCCAATTACGCCCACAAGCGAAACGTTGTAGAGGACGGCGAAAACTGGAACGATGATGATCTCGGCCAGCGAAAGAAACAGCAGATTCGCGAGCATTTTCCCCAGCAGAATTGCGAATGGCGAAAGCGGTGCCATGCGCAACGCGTCCAGCGTGTGATTCTCCTGCTCGCGCCCAAACGACGGATGGAGCATCAGCGATCCGGCGAACAGAAAAGCGATCCAGAGCAGCCCGGGTCCATAACGCCGCGACTCGCCCGCCGTGGGATTGAATGCAAAGCTGAAGAGCACGACCACGATGAGCGCGAAAACAACCGTCGCATTTAGAAGTTCGCGCGTGCGGAACTCGAGGCGAAGTTCCTTGGTGAGCAGAATCGCGGCGGCGCGGGCGGTGGTCATCGCTATGCCTCGGCGCGCAACGCGGCGAGAAGCGGAAGCGGGTCTCCGCCGGAACCGCTATCGCGATCGACGCGGCCGCCCGCGAGTGAAACGGCGCGGGTCGCGAGGTCGAGCGATTCGTTGCGCGCGTGCGTGCTCATCAGAACGGTGCAACCTTCGTTGCGGAGCAGCGCGAGAGTTTTGCCGAGCCATGCGAGACCCTGGCGGTCAAGGCCGGCAGCGGGCTCGTCAAGGAGCAGAAGCCGCGGGCCGTGCAGCAGGGCGCGCGCGATAGCGAGGCGCTGGCGCATGCCACGGGAAAAAGTACGAACGACGCTGTGTGCGCGCGAAGCCAGTCCGCACGAATCGAGCAGGCGGGCCACGCGCGCGGGAATTTCGCTGAGACCATAAAGCTGGGCGAAGAAAGAAAGATTCTCGGCGGCGGTGAGTTCGTCGTACAGCAGCGTGCTGTGGCCGACCATGCCAACCAGGCGCTTGGCTGCTTCCGGAGTTGCGCCCGAAAAGCTAACCTTGCCGCTGGTCGTGTTGCTGAGTTGTGCAGCGATGCGAAGCAGAGTTGTTTTTCCGGCGCCGTTCGCACCAAGCAGGACTACAAATTCTCCGGGAAGAATTTCGAGAGAGACTCCGCGCAGAGCGAGGAGCGATCCGAATCTTTTTTCAACGCGATCGAAAGAGATTCCCAGGCTCGCAGAGGGGCGGAGCGCCCGAGTCGCGGCCGCGGGCACGGATGCCGACGGTGCGCCGGACAATTGTGTGCCGGCCAAATGACTCAGCCTTTCACCAGATCGCGCAGGACTTTCTGAACGCGATCGCGTTCGCGTATGTAGTCGCCTTCGTTGATCGTGCCGGCTTCGCGGCGCAACTCGAGGCGGAAAAGAGAATCTTTCAATTCGTCGAGGCTTCCGCGAACTTCGCGGTCTAAGTCACGGGCACCGGACGCACGCGGGGAAGCCTCAGGGTCTGAAGCCCCTGAAACGTCGTTTGGCCCTGGCGGCAAGGCTGAAGCCGTACGCTGATGAGAATTCTCGGAGTTGATTGAGAATTNNCTGCGGATGACGCGGGGGCGACCGCGGTTTTTCTCGGCGCTTCCGACGGTCCCACCGACGCGAAAGCAACTTGCGGCTGGCGCCACAGATAGACCAGGCCCAGAGCAAAGAGCGCGGCGAACCCGGCGACAACGTACCACTTCAGGCCGTCGAGACGCGCGGGCAAGGTTGTGACGCTTGCGACGGGAGTTTCCGCGCCTCCATCGACATGTGAGTTCACCGCGGGATTCTGAGAATCATCGGCCCCCGATGGGGCGTTGGCTGCAGCGCCATTGTTGCCAGCTGCTGCGCCACTCTGAGGAGCCGGTGCCGTGCCGGAAACGGAGATGGTTATGGGCGTGTTCGCGGCGACGGATTNNAGTAAACATTGAATCCCTGTTCCTGGCCGGCCGGAGTGAAACCTCCGCCCGATATTTGCACCGTGGGCGGCGCAAAAATCGCGAGGCGATCGACGGCGTAGTGCGAGGCAAAGCGAAGGTTCGCCTGGTTGCTCGGATAAGGAACTTTGTAAGAGACGCGCACGCCGCTATCCCCGGGGCGGAAGGCATAGGCGATGGCTTCTTCGTTCTTTCCTTTTTCAATCGCGGTTTGAACCACAGGCATGCCGGCCGAGCCGACGGCGGAGACGTCAGTGAGTTGCGCGCCATCGGGAATCGAGAACAGGAAAGAGCCGTTTGCGCGGTAATACGCTAGAGGAGGCTGGGTCTTGTTCGAAACGTTATATTCCTCGCCGACGACGAGGTCGGAACCGTTGGGCTGGAAAATAATGGCGTGGGCGGTGACTGCGAACGAGCCCGGCTTTTCGGTGGGCTCAAATACCTGGACGTCGACAGTCGCTTTACCCGGCGTGATGGGCTCGTGGTAATTCACGCCGCGATAGACGGCGCGAAGAAGCATCGGCGCGGTGCCGAGCGTGGGATTATCGAAACTGTAGTGGCCCTGGGAATCCGTCTTGGTGTTTGCGACGGGCTGCATGCCGCCTTGAAGCTGGATCAGGATGACTTCGACGCCGGAAGCGGGTTTTCCCGTGGTGCCATTGCTGACCGTGCCGGAGACTGTGCCGGCAGAAGCCGACGACGCTATCAACGCGAGAAAAAGGCAGATGGATAAATAGCGCAAAGTGAATTTGAGTGGATCACACGACGTGAAAATCATGAGCGCCTGCCTTTATCGGAGGCGGCTTGGCGCGTTGCCGGCGTGGGCGTGCCGCCTGTCAGGAGATCCATGTTGGCCAGCACTCGTGCGGCTTCGATTTCGAGCGACTGCTTGATTTCATCGTAGTCCTTCTCAGAGAATTTTCCGGCGCGATGCTCGAAACGAAGGTCGCGGAGGTTGTCGTAAATCGCGTCGCGCCGTTCCATGAGCTGATCGAGCTTGGTGCGATGAGGCGCGTCGTCGGAGGCTTCCCGGCGAACGCCAAAAACAAAAATCAAGGTCGCCAGGGTCAGCAAGGCACAGGCGATGGCGATGTCGAGATTACTCATGGGATTCTCGATTGGATTCGCGGCGCGCGCGATCCAGCATCTCGGGAGATACTGCGGGTCCCCCGGCGGGCGCGAGAACAGCGCGGCCGCGCCATCGTCGCACGAGCACCCAAATCAGAAAGAGCGCGAGCAAAGGCGCCACGATGGGAGCGATCCAGACCAGGGCGGTAAAGCCTTTCTTTGGTGGATCGACAAGAACGGTGAGGCCGTACTCCTGTATGAAAGACTGCAGGATTAAATCGTCGGAATCGCCGCGAGCGACGCGGTCGTCCACTTCCTTGAGCATCGAGTGGGAATAGGTGCAACCAACGTGATTGCAGGCGGTGAGGACCTCGTTGCATCCGCATACGCACATCATTCTCTGGCCGACGGCTTTGGCGCGAGCGGTTGCTTGCGCCTGTGAAGGAGGAGCGAAGGACAGAATTANNTCCTGGATGTTGCGATTAGAAAATGGGATATGCCTCGGCAGCTCCTCCATGGGGGAGCCACCGAAGCAGCCTTCGAATTTGAACATAAAATTCATCACTCACCATTTAACGCCGAATCAAACTGCGAGCGCAAGCGGGCCTTGGTGCAAAGAATCTATCGCCCGCGGCATCCAGAGCGCGGACAGAAGAGAGATCGCTCGCCGCGCTCGGGACGGACGACATCCAAGACCTTGATTGTGTCGAAACGTCAATCATCTGCGCCGGAGCGGGGAATCGCCGAACGTCTTACTGGGCCGGCAACAGGAGATCCGGTTGCCGTTTGGGCCACCGCATCGCCCCAGGATCTTTCATTAGCAGCGCGGAGAACGAGGGCGGCGCGGCGGTCGGGAATCATCGCCAGACCCGTGCCGAGCACGACGACGATGCCGCCGAACCAAATCCACTTCACCAGAGGATTCAAATAAACGTGGATGACGGGCTTGCCCGTTTCCGGGCTGGTGCCGGCATAAACGACATAGAGATCGTGGAGAGGCTTGCTCTCGACGGCGACCATGGTTTCCGGAACCTGGCTCGCGAGGTAGAGACGATGCTCGGGATAGAGCATCATTTCCGATTTGCCGTTACGAAAGACTTCCAGGGTCGCGCGATCCGCCTGGTAATTGCTGTTCGATACCTGATCGAAATTCTGGCAGAGGATGGTGTAAGGACCGATCGAGATATTGTCACCGATGGACATTTCTTTCTGAATGTCCTGGTTGAACGCGGAGCCGGCAATGCCGATGAAGATCAGCACCATGCCAAAGTGGACGACGTAGCCACCATAGCGGCGCGTGTTGCGCATGGTGAGCTCGCCAACGGCCGATAGAATGTTCGAGCCGTCGCGTGAAGCGATCACGCGGGCGCCGCGATAAAACTCGGCCGCGATCGTCAGCGTGACGAACACAGAAAGAATCAGGCAGATGAGCGGATACAATTGCCGGAATCCAAAAACAAACGCGATTGCGCCAGCGACGACTCCGCCCGTCAGCGGCCATGCGAAATTACGCCGGAGCGCGTCATAGGAAGTCTTGTGCCAGGCGAGCAGGGGACCGACGCCCGTGAGAAGCATCAGAAACAGCGCGATGGGCACGTTCACTTTGTTGAAGAACGGCGGCCCGACGCTGATTTTGTTGCCCGTCACCCACTCGGAAAGTACCGGGAAGAGCGTGCCCCAAAGGACAGCGAAGCAGGCGGCGAGAAGGATCAGATTGTTGAACAGGAAGCTGGATTCGCGTGAGACGAGCGAGTCGAGCTGGTTGTCGCTGCGCAGGTAGTCGCGATTTTTGTACCAGGCCACGAGGCAGACGGCCAAAATAATCGCCAGGAAGCCGAAGAACCAAGGGCCTATCGAGGACTCTGCGAACGCGTGCACGGAGCTGACAATGCCGCTGCGCGTGAGCGATGTTCCCAGAATGCAGAGCATGAAAGTGATGAAGACGAGCCAGACGTTCCACACCTTCATCATGCCGCGCTTTTCCTGCATCATCACGGAGTGCAGAAAGGCTGTGCCGGTCAACCACGGCATGAAGCTGGCGTTTTCAACCGGGTCCCAGCCCCAGTAGCCGCCCCACCCGAGCACCGCGTACGCCCAGTGCATGCCCAGGAAGATGCCCATGGTCAGAAACAGCCATGTCACCATCGTCCAGAGGCGCGTAATCTTGATCCATTTTTCGCCGGGATAGCGGCCCAGCAGCGCCGCCAGAGCAAACGCGAACGGAATCGTGAATCCGGTGTAGCCGAGATAGAGAATCGGCGGATGGATCACCATCTCCGGGTATTGCAGAAGCGGATTCAGTCCATTGCCTTCCGAAAGCCTCGCAACGTGCATGACGCCGGAGGCATCGAGGCCGCCGAGAATTTTGAAGGGGCTGGCGATAAAATTATTCAGCGTGAGAAAAAAAATCTGCACGCCTGCGATTGCCACCCCGACATACGGCATCAGCTCCGGATGTTTTTTGCGATTCAGGAAAAGCGCGAAGAAGGCGTAGATCGAAAGCAGCCACGTCCAGAAAAGCAGCGAGCCTTCCTGCCCGGCCCAAAGCGCCGAAAACTTATAGTAGAGAGGAAGTGCGCGGTTGCTGTGCGAGGCGACGTAGGGCAGCGAAAAATTGTCGGTGAAGAAGAAAAATTCGAGCGATGCGACGGCCAGCGTAACCAGGCCGAAGACGGCCATCCCGGCGTGTTGCGCGCTTTTGGTGACCAGCGCGCGACGCGTGAGAATTCCAATAATCCCCGCCACCAGCGCGTAGACGGCGGCGAGAAATGCGAGAAGGAGCGCGAACGAACCGAAAATATCCAACGAGTCCCCCTGCCCTGACTAACTCTTGTCGATGCCCAAATGCTAGCTCTGACCTGGACCGCCCGGCACAACCGACTGGTTATTCGATTGTCCCGACGACGGGCCGGGCTGGGTTGCCGAACCTGGAGCCGGATTGGGAGCAGCACCGGGCGTTGCGCCGGGCACGGCTTCATATTTCGATGCGCATTTCGCCTGGACCTGCTCGGCGACGAAGCCGCCTTCGGGCATCAGCCGGCCTTCGACGAGGGCCTGCGCGCCATCCTTGAAAGTGTCGGGGAGAGTGTCCCGGCCGACGTAGCTGACCGCCAGATTCTTGCCTTGCTCTTCGAGAACGAAGTCGGTGCGACCATCGACGTGGGTGATCGAGCCGGCGCGGACATTGCCGGAAACGCGCATGCGCTGGTGCAGCGCCGAGAGTTGCAGCGTCGGAATCTCGGAAATGGTGTGGTAGTAGGTCTTGCTCTGCGTGTAACCGACGTAAGCCAACACGAGTAGGGTGGCGACGATGATGCCCGAACCAATCACGAACTTCTTGCGAGCCTGCATACCGGTACTCCCCCTGTGCTACGTCACCCGAACGCTAAATGTTAGCACAACGGCGGAGCGCGGCCGAAAGAGTATTCAGAGTTGGTAGCGCCTCAGTTTAATCGCGTTGCGGGACGCTGCGCCTTAGTTTTGCGGATTGAGGCGGGCGACAACGCGAAGTCGAACGCGTCCCCACGCCACGCGATTGGTAGTGCTACTGGCTGGGTGGACTGTCCGGAAGGGTTGGGATGGCCGACAGATCGGGCGTGGTGATCTCGGCGGCCTGACCAAGCTTGGTGCGCAGGCAGCCGACGAGTTCGGGCGCGAGATTCGAGATCTCCATGCCCTCGGAGACGATGAATTTGCAGCTGAGGATAGGACGGGGCTGGTCATCGTCGGACAACTTGCAGTCTACGCGGCAATACTGGCATTCCTGGTTCCAACAGAAGCGCCCATAGGGAATCGTTTCCGGGCTGATGAACTGGAACGCGCGGAGGAGCGAATTGCGCTCGGGCACCAGAAACGTCTTGCCCAAGATCGTGATTTCCACGAGCTTTTCGTAAGGCCGGAACACCTCCGACATGAGTGGCGCTTCGCTTTCCGACATAAGCTGTCCCCCGTAGATTCAAGCTAAAGCAGTGCGAAGGGAGGAGCAATAAGAAGACGGTACACACGTGCCCAATGCTCTACTGGCCCGCGAGAGACGAAGGCCAGGGCCGGGAACGGAGAGGCGCTCAGGCTTGACTCGAGAAGCGTCTGTAGTTCCGCTCGGACGCCGCAGGGAGCAGAACGATGAGCGTGTATATGCCGACGGCCGTCCCGAAAGGAATGCTAATCAAGGAAACGAACGCGGCAATCAGTGCCACGATGCGCGCCCAAGGTGCGTGCTTCAGAAGACCCACGGCGGCGATGACGCCCAGGAACCCCTCCGCAGCGGCGTAGATAAAAACGTAAAGAAAGATCACATGAAACATCTGCGGAGAAGGAAAGGGAGTCGTGTCGCGAGACATGAAGTTTTTCATGAACGGCAGCATGTAGCGGCTGAGTGCGAGCGTCCACGCGCCCATGAGTATGCGGAAACCGTTGTAAACCGCCCACAAAATGCCCATGACCCGAACATTCGTCTCGAGTGTTTGCGGAACCGGATCTGAGGATACGCTTGGCGACAGACCGGAGAAAGGTCTGCCGCAGCCTCCGCAAAAACGCAAGTTGTCGTCGCTCTGCTGTCCGCAGTGCTGGCAGTACATGCAAACGAATCAAGGGTTCGTGGCGAGATGACATACTACTTCGGACACGCTGCCAAGCTGTGCGGGGCAATGCGCGTTGGGCATCGATGCAGTTAGTTTGAGGAGGGAAGACGGTACTCGTCCTGTGCAGCTCGCGAAGCAAAAATGATCCAGGTAAAAACGCCGATTGCGATGCCGAGCGGGCCAGTGACGATACCCAGGAATCCAGCGATCAATGCGAGCGTCCGATTCGGATTAGCACTGATAAGCATCGATCCCGCAGCCAGGAACGAAACGATGGCGGTGACGATCAGCAGAATAATGATCCCGAACATGGCGAAGTGAAACAGGCTCATCCAGGTGAATGGATCGGGGACGCGGTTGAGAAGAGCGCCCCACATGAGAGTGAGAACNNACGAGCCACACGACTCTGACGATGCAAATGACGCCATAGATTACCCAGAGCGTTCCCAGCGTTTTGCGATGGGCTTCAAGAGTTGGCATGCACGATCCTCCGGCCGGCGGTATGAAAACTGCGGCAACCTGAGTTCGAGGTTAGGGCGTTCAGCGAGGCCTAGGCAATACGATAAACACCGTATATTCAGAACTTAGTTATGCGAAGAATTGGCCCATGTTGCGGAACTTGTCGTAACGCTGATCGAGGAGTTTGGCGGGAGAGAGTTGCAAGAGTTCGTCGAGCGCGCATGCGAGAACCGTATCAAGCAATCTGGCAGCGGCGGCGTGGTCGGTATGGGCGCCACCTTCGGGTTCGGGAACGATTTCGTCGATGAGCTTGAGTTCGAGAAGATCGGGGGCGGTAATCTTCAAGGCTTGCGCAGCGATCTCCGCTTTGGTCGAATCGCGCCACATGATCGACGCGNNGCCTCCCGAGCCGCCTTCGCCGGTGATGGAAATGAGAATGGGAACTGGCAAGCGCGACATTTCACGAATATTGTGGGCGATGGCTTCAGCCTGGCCGCGCTCTTCGGCGTCGATACCGGGGTAAGCACCCGGCGTGTCCACGAAAACAAAAATCGGACGCCCGAATTTCGCAGCAAGGCGCATCGCGCGCAGGGCTTTGCGGTAACCCTCCGGCTTGGCTTGACCGAAATTGCGAGCGAGGCGCTGCTTGGTGTCGCGCCCTTTCTGGCTGCCGACGATCAGAACGGGGCGGCCGTGAAACCGGGCCATGCCGGTGATCATCGCAGGGTCGTCGGCAAAATTGCGGTCGCCGTGAATCTCGCTGAAATCGTCAAAGAGCAAACGGATGTAGTCGTCCGTGTAGGGCCGCTGCGGATGGCGCGCGAGCTGGAGGCGCTGCCAGGAATCAAGATGCGCGTAGAAATCGCGCTTCAACTGTTCGACTTCGTGGCGGATGCGGTCGATTTCGCCGGCGGTAGCGTCAGTCGGATCGGTGAGGCGGCCGAGCTCGGCGATGTCGCGTTCGAGGGCGCTGATTTCGACCTGGCGCTCTTCGTTATGCTGGAGTTCGCGCTGACGGTCGCGCTGTTTCGAGCTGGTCGCCGGGGAAGCGGTGGCGGTCGGCTTGGTCTTCTCGGAGCGAACGGCAGGCTCGGCAGACGCTGACCGCGCAACTTGAGCGGCGCGCTGTTTTTCCTTCTCTTTTTCCTGTGCCTTTTCCTGTTCCTGGCGATTTTTCGCGCGCTGACGCAGGCGGCGCAGGCGCTCGCGAGCCAGCTTGCGCTTCTCTTTGTCTCGCGAGTCCGTCATTGCAGCACCGCGACGGAATCGTTACCGCAGATTTCCCGGACGCGGTCCACCAGCTCGCGGTCCGCTTGCACGGCGCTGCCCGCGTCGATCGTGGCTTCGGTGCCATCGTCCTGCACAAGCTCGAAAGTGATGCGGCAGTGGCCGGGGCGGCTGGCGAACAGACTATGCAACTGGTCGATGATGCCGGCGTCCATCGCGCTGCGATTTACGCGCACCCTGAGAAGGCTGGGTACACTGTCGGTTTGCTGCTGGCGCGCCTGCTCAACCATTTTTTCGAGTGGGCGTGCATCGGACACGATCACGCGCGTGCCCACGTCTTCCACGGCGACGCGTCCCTTCACGAGCAGCGGTGTGGCAGCCTTCAAAAGCGGCTCAAGCCTTTGGAACGNNGAAAACCAGTGCCTCGCTGACGCCGGTGCGATCCTGCAGCGTCAGGATCGCCCACTTCGCCCCGCGGCGCGAGCGCATGGGGCGCAACTGCACGATAATTCCCGCGACGACGAGTTCTTCTCCGTTGCGGCGGCTTTCCAGGGTCGAGAGATCGACAGCCTTGAGGTCCGCGAGCCTACCTGCATATTTATCGAGCGGGTGGCCCGAAATGTAAAAGCCGAGCGTGGAATATTCGGCGCTGAGCAATTCGTGCTCGGCCCACTCCGGGACTTCCGGCAACATTTCGGGCGGCGGAGACGGTTCGCCTGCAGATGAGCCACCGCCGAACAGGCCGTGCTGGCCACTTTCTTTCGCGCGCTGCAATCTTTGCCCGCGTTCAATCGCGCGGTCGATTGCGGCGATCATCTGGGCGCGGTGGGCGCCGAGTCCGTCGAGCGCTCCGGCGCGAACCAGGCTTTCGAGAACGCGCTTGTTGATCAGACGCGCGTCAACCGATCCGCAGAATTCGAAGAAGGCGCTGAACTGCCCAAGAGTTTCGCGCGCCGCGAGAATTCCTCTCACCGTGTTCTCGCCCACGTTCTTGATGGCCGCGAGACCGAAGCGAATGTCGTTGCCCACCGGCGTGAAATTCAGATCGCTCGAGTTTACGTCCGGCGGAAGCACGGTGATGCTCATGCTGCGCGCTTCGTTGATGTACTTCACGACTTTTTCCGTATTGCCCGTTTCCGACGTGAGCATCGCGGCCATGAATTCGACCGGATAGCGGGTTTTGAGCCATGCCGTCTGATAGGCGAGCAGCGCGTAGGCGCAGGAGTGCGATTTGTTGAAGCCGTAGCCGGCAAATTCGGCCATGAGGTCGAAAATCTTCTCGGCTTTTTTCGCGGGCACTTTTCGCGCCTGGCATCCGGTGAGGAACTTCTCGCGCTGGGCGGCCATTTCTTCAGGCTTTTTCTTGCCCATCGCGCGGCGGAGCAGGTCCGCATCACCGAGCGAAAATCCGGCCAGGCGATTTGCGATTTGCATCACCTGTTCCTGGTAAAGGATCACGCCCCAGGTTTCCGAAAGAATTGCTTCCAGCTCCGGGAGATCGTACTTGACCTGCTTTTTGCCGTGCTTGCGGGCGATGAAGTCGTCGATCATCCCGCCCTGGATCGGGCCGGGGCGGTAAAGCGCGTTGAGCGCGGTCAGGTCTTCCAGGCGCGTGGGCTGATAGCGCTTCAGAATGTCGCGCATTCCGTGTGACTCAAACTGGAAGATTCCTGTGGTGTCGCCCCGCGAAAACAGGGCATAAACACCGGCGTCGTCAAGCGGCAATGCGGGGAGATCGATGGCCACGCCGCGATTCATCTGGATCAGGCGCACGGCGTCGTCGAGCACCGTAAGCGTCGTGAGACCGAGAAAATCCATCTTCAGCAGGCCGATGCGCTCGAGCGCGTTCATGTCGTACTGCGTGGTAACTTCATCCTTGCTCGACTTGTACAGCGGAACAATTTCGGTGAGCGGCTGCGGGGAAATCACGACGCCCGCGGCGTGCGTGGAGGCGTGGCGCGCGAGACCCTCCAGGCGCAGCGCGACTTCGACAAGTTCTTTCACGCGCTCGTCCGTCTTGCGCATCGAGTCGAGCTGAGGCGTTTGCTTGAGCGCGTCTTCAAGCTCGATGTTCAGCGTGGTCGGAATCATCTTCGCGATCTTGTCCACTTCGCCATACGGCATATCGAGCGCGCGGCCAACATCTTTCAGCGCGGCCTTCGCAGCCATCGTGCCGAAGGTGATGATCTGCGCGACGCTCTTTTCTCCATACGTCTGGCGCACGTAATCGATCACTTCGCCCCGGCGGCGCATGCAGAAGTCGATGTCGATATCGGGCATCGAGACGCGCTCCGGGTTGAGGAACCGCTCGAAGAGCAGATCGTATTGCAGCGGATCGACGTCAGTGATGTGCAGCGCGTAGCTGACCAGGCTGCCCGCAGCGGAGCCGCGGCCCGGCCCCACCGGAACTCCCTGCGCGCGAGCGTAACGGATGAAATCCCAGACGATCAGGAAGTAGCCGGCGAAGCGCATCTTCTGAATCATCTGAATTTCGGCGGTGAGACGGCTTTCGTATTCGGTGATTGGATGGCGGAGGCGATTTTCGCTCGCCAGCCGCTCGAGCTGAAGCGCGCGCGTGACAAATCCTTCGCGAGCGACTCGCTCGAAATACGAGTCGGCCGTATAGCCTTCGGGAACCTTGAACTCGGGAAATGGATTGTCGACGCGCTGGATTTTTACGTTGCAGCGCTCGGCGATTTTGACCGTGCGCGAAACCGCGTCGGGAATTTCGTGGAACACCTGGGCCATCTCTTCGGCGGTCTTGAAATAAAACTGGTCGGTAGCGAACTTCATCCGCTGCGCGTCGCTCATTGTCTTGCCCGTCTGGATGCACATGAGGACTTCCTGCGCATGCGAGTCGGACTGCGTGAGGTAGTGGGTATCGTTCGTGGCCACCAGCGGAATGCCAGTCTCGCGCGACAAAGTGACGAGATCGCGATTGATGCGGCCTTCGACTTCGAGGCCTTGATCCTGCACCTCAAGGAAAAAATTCCCCTTGCCGAAAATATCTTGCAGCCGGTAGGCGTTACTGCGCGCGTGTTCATAGTTTTCCGAAAGCAGCGCGTCGGCCACTTCGCCGCGCAAGCATGCGGAGAGCGCAATCAAACCCTTGCTGTGACGTGCGAGCAGTTCATGGTCCACGCGCGGCTTGTAATAAAAGCCGTCGAGGAATCCGGTCGAAACGAGCTGGATCAGGTTGCGGTATCCCTCGTCGTTTTCGCACAGAAGCACGAGATGATTCGAGCGTTCGGCGTCGGCGCCGCGATTCTTGTGATTGTCGGGCGCGACGTACACTTCGCAGCCGATAATCGGCTTCACGCCATGAGTGGTGGCCTGATGATAAAAGTTCGCCGCGGCGAAAAGATTGCCGTGGTCCGTGACGGCGACAGCGGGCATTCCGCGGCGTGCTGCCTCAGCCGTAAGCTCGCCGATTTCGCACGCGCCATCGAGGAGTGAGTAATCCGTGTGGAGATGTAAATGAACAAAGTTCGAGGGAGTCGCGGGTGCCATGAGAGGTCATTCTAAACCACCTTCGCGGAATCGGGTATGCAAACCTGATCGGTAAAGGAATTTCGGCGAGTCGCTAAACTCCACTACCTGTCATTCTGAGTGAGCGAAGCGAGCGAAGAATCTTCTTTTTCTTTTGCTTCAGACCGCCAGAGATCCTTCACCGCGCTCCGAATCGGCTGCTAAAAATCGTCGGACTGCTGCGTGAACGTGAAACCGGGCAGATTGGCCGTCGCGCCCCTCTGAGAGATTTTGATGCGGATGGGTGGCTCGGTTTCGGAGCCAGTCTTGCGCAGAACGGCAAAGGTTGCGAGCGCTTCGCTGTAAATCTTTGTGATCAAAAACGATTCGCCGCTCCCGTCTTGTTTCCACACCTGGCCGACTTGGACCTTTTTAACGGGCACTCTACGAATGTAAACATATTCGCCGGAAGCGTCAACAAGCCATCGGTTCGTGTGATGCGCCTCAGAAAACTCGGCCCATACGTATTTCCCGAATCGCCCGCGGAAAGGCGATTTGGCCGCGTGCGAGTTTTTGTGGTGCTTCGCGCTTCTGTTATGGCATCTTTATATATGGTGAAGGCAGGCATGCTAGAGACAAAAAAGATCGCGGTCGTGCTTTTTCAATTGGGAGGCCCGGACAGCCAGGGCGCCGTCGAGCCATTTCTCTACAATCTGTTTCGCGATCCCGACATCATCAATTTTCCCGGTTTATTTCTCGCTCGCAAGCCGCTCGCCAAGCTGATCTCGACCACGCGCTCGAAGGTCGTCCGCAAGAAATATGCGGAGATCGGTGGCGGTTCGCCGATCCGCCGGCTCACCGAACAGCAAGCTAAGGCGCTCGAAGTGGCGCTACGCCCGCATGTCTCCGCGCGCACCATCGTGGCCATGCGTTACTGGCAGCCGGGCACGGAAGAGGCGATTGTAGCGCTCAACCGCACTCCGTTCGACGAGCTGGTGTTGCTGCCGCTTTACCCGCAATATTCGCTTGCCACCACCGGGAGCAGCCTGAAGGAATGGAACCGGCTTTATAAGCCCAAGGTTCCCGTGCATCTCGTCGATCATTTTTTCGATCACCCGGATTACGTTGCCGCGATGGTCGATCGCATCAACAGCGTTTTGGACCAGCTTCCGCAGCCCGACGAAGTGCAGCTCGTGTTCAGCGCGCACGGCCTTCCGATGCCGCTGGTGGAAAAAGGCGATCCGTATCCGCAGCACATCGAGGCGACGGTGCGGCTCATCCGCGAGCTGGGCGCCTGGCCGAATCCTCACGTGCTGTGCTACCAGAGCAAGGTCGGCCCGCAGAAATGGCTGCAGCCTTCGCTNNTGGCGAACCAGGGAATCCGGCGCATGCTGCTGATTCCGATTTCGTTTCTCACCGAGCACATCGAGACCCTACACGAGATCAATATCGAAGCACGCGAACAGGCCGAAGCGCTCGGCGTCACGGATTTTCACATGATGCCCGCGCTCAACGATTCGCCGCTGCTGATCCGCGCGCTCGCGGACCTCGTGCTGCGGTCGGTTGGAAGGCGTTCCGGCGTAGCTTCACTCGCGATTTAGTTTCTGTCGAACTCCGCACACGAGGCCGCTGGTTTTTCCCAGTTCCGTTCCAATTGAATGCAGAGTCGCGCACAGGTGTCGTAGCGGTCGCCTTCAGTGCGGGCGTCTTTGCTTCCCCTCTCTTCCTCTGCGCTCTCTGCGTTTCTGCGGTGAACGCCTTTTCCTTTGCCTCCGACCGGCGTGATATAACTTCACATAGTGGTTTGCGGGCTACCGTGCTTGGGCCCGCCTCGCGAGGTTTNNCCGCACGTCATGGAATGGGACGAGGCCTCGCAGTTTCCATCCGAAATTATTCCCAAGCTCGCCGAAATGGGTTTTCTCGGCGTGATTTTTCCTGAAGAATACGGCGGCGCGGGCATGGGCTATCTGGAATACGCCATCATCATTGAAGAGCTTTCGCGCGTCGATGGCTCGGTGGGCATCATCGTTGCAGCGCACAATTCTCTTTGCACGAATCATATTTTCAAAGTTGGGACGGAAGAGCAGAAGAGGAAATACGTCGTCCCGCTCGCCCAAGGGAAAAAGCTCGGATGCTGGTCGCTCACCGAGCCCGAAGCGGGATCGGACGCCGGCGGCACGTGCACCCTCGCGGTGAAAAAAGACGGCGGCTGGGTCATCAACGGCGCGAAAACGTTCACGACGAACGGGCATCACGCCGACGTCTGCGTTGCGATGGCCGTGACGGACATAGAAAAGAAACACCACGGCATCTCCGCATTCATCATCGAGAAGGGAACTCCGGGATTCCGCCCGGGCAAAAAAGAGAGCAAGCTCGGCATGCGCGCGAGCGACACGAGCGAGGTCGTCTTCACGGATTGCCGCGTGCCGGCGGAAAATTTGCTGGGCCGCGATGGCGAGGGCTTCATCAACAGCCTGCAAATTCTCGACGGAGGGCGCATCTCGATTGCGTCACTCGGTCTGGGCATGGCGCAAGGCGCGTACGAGTGCTCGGTTCGCTACGCCAAGCAGCGCAAGCAGTTCGGCAAAACCATTTCGGAGTTTCAGGCGATTCAGTTCAAGCTGGCCGACATGGCCACGCAGATTGACGCCGCGCGCCTGCTCACCTACCGTGCCGCGTGGCTGGCCGACCGCGCTATCGCCGCGGGCGATAACGATGCGCGTATCACGCGCGAGTCCAGCATGGCCAAACTTTACGCAGGGGAAGTGGCCGTGCGCGTGGCGAACGAAGCCGTCCAGATTCACGGCGGCTACGGCTTCACCAAGGAGTACCCCGCGGAAAAGTTTTATCGCGACGTCAAACTCTGCACCATCGGCGAAGGCACCAGCGAGATTCAGCGCCTGGTCATCGCCCGCCAGCTCCTCGGCAAGCAGTAGCCGTGTCCTTGCTTCCTCTGCGTTCTCTGCGTCTCTGCGGTGATGAAGCGCGCAAACGGGGCGGGATGTTACAGAAAGTTACCGAATTGTCAGGAGAATAAAATGAAATTGCGAGAGATCGCCGAAA
>PKUY01000051.1:0-2291 GCA_003131705.1 Acidobacteriota bacterium
AGCTTGAGGGTGCTTTGATACGCCTCATGGCCTATGCGTCTCTGACGGACATCGAGATCAATCTCCAGACCGCCCAGCAGGTACTCAAGAACATTATCGAGACGTCGGAAAAGAAAGTAACCATCGAGCAAATTCAGAAGCGCGTTGGCGAGCACTTTGGCATGCGCGCTCAGGATTTGAATATTCGCAGCAACTCGAAGGTCATCGCATTTCCACGTCAGGTTGCCATGTTTCTCGTGAAGCAACTCACCACCGCTTCACTCCCTGAAATCGGCAAGCAATTTGGCGGCAAGCACCACACTACGGTGCTGCATTCGATCAACAAGATCGAATTGCTGCGCCAGACCGACAAAGATTTGAACAAAACCATCAACAGGCTACTCGACTCATTTGGATAGAGTTCGCTCTACTATCTCGCCTGATTCAACTTTTTCCCTGTGCGTCAGCTGTGCAAGGAATTTTCAACGGCGACGATCCGCTCACTAGTGAGAGTTTTCCCTCAAGGGCGCGCAGGTTCCCACACGACACCTAAACTGGCAAATACAGCGGGCGTTATGCTTTAGAAAGTTTTCCGCGAAATCCACAGATGCGACGACGGCGACGGTTTTCTTATCTTTATAGAATTATAGAAAAGCAGTACAGTAGCCGCAGCCAGAAGTTAAATTTATTGGCCAGCGCGAGGATCCCCAGAGATGGAATTTAGTGTAAAGAAATTTGACCTACTCGAGGAACTTTCACTTACGCAAGGTGTAGTCGAGCGCAAGACCACGATTCCGATCCTATCAAATCTTCTTTGTGAAGTCGAAGGCAACCGGCTGACGATTACAGCAACTGATCTTGAGCTCAGCATTCGTACGTCGTGCGAAGCCAAGGTCAAAAAAGAGGGCGCCGGCACCATCCCGGCAAAAAAGCTCCTCGAACTTGTGCGATTGTTGCCGGATGGCGAAATTCGCTTCAAGCTGCTCGATAACCACTGGGTCCACATCACATCCGATCGAAAGAACTACAAACTCGTCGGCATGTCGAAGGACAATTTTCCAGCGCTGCCCAACTTCCCGCACGCGCTTGTAAAGATTCCCGCGAAACTCCTGGCTGCAGTTATCGCCAAAACTACGTTTGCGATCTCTCTCGAAGAATCACGCTACACATTGAACGGTGCGCTACTGATGCTCAAGCCGGCATCGATTGCCATGGTTGCGACCGATGGCCATCGTCTCGCGATAGTTGAGACGGATCATAAATTCGAAGGCCTCACGTCCGAAACGCGCGTGCTCGTGCCTAAGAAAGCGATGAGCGAGGTGCAGCGCCTCGCCGCCGAATCCAGCGACGATGGCGTCGTGGAATTCGCGCAAGACGAAAGCCATCTCTTCTTCCAGTTCGGTAGCCGTCTGCTGACCTGCCGCAAGCTCACCGGCCAATTCCCGAATTACGAAGCCGTGCTGCCGCGCGACGTGAATAAAGCAATTGTTCTCGAACGCGCCGAGCTTCAGGATTCACTGCGCCGCGTCTCGCAGCTTGCCGACCAGCGCTCGCACGCCGTGAAATTCATGTTCGCGAAGGAAGGTCTGGAAATTTCCGCGTCGAGTCCTGAATACGGCGAAGCGAAGGAAGTAATCGAAAAAGATTATAAAGGCGAGCCCATCGCGATCGGTTTCAACGCACAATATTTACTCGATTTTCTCTCCGCTGCAGCGGATGGCCCGATCAGCTTTGAACTGAAGGACGAGCAGTCCGCCGGCCAGCTCCGCCCCCTCGGCGACGAGACCAGCCGCTACCGCTACGTCGTAATGCCCATGCGGATTTGAGTTCGCGACGCGGTATCTTCGACCAAATTAAAGTGGGCGTCCTCGCCGTGGATTTAGGCGTCGGGAATGACCAGCAACAAGCACGTAAGTTATTGTAATTAAATTAGATGCCTAGCTCTGTCAATCTCAAAATCGCCTTGTGAATTGACCTTCATTCCGGTAAAATTTGGTGTTACCTGATTACTTTTGAACGGCACTTTGTTCGGGCCGAGTTTGCCCCAAGCGTTCGCTTGCGCCAGAACAAGCGAGCCTGAAATCGCGGCAGAAATAGCGATCCGAATACTCCCTTCTGCAAGGGGAGAAATTAAAGCTTCGCCACGTCCTTTCGAAAATTTCGGAATGGGACGGGATGGAGCTCTCGAGAAACCCTTCGAGTTCCAGCTCAAACGAAATGTTCGCCAGAGCCGGGGCCAATGGGCAAGGCAAGTGTCGAGCCTATCCGCGCGACCGCCTTCCCTGCGAAAACCAGAAAATCGCTGCACTCGA
>PKUY01000051.1:2314-4985 GCA_003131705.1 Acidobacteriota bacterium
ATGTACATCGGCTCGACCGGCGAACTCGGCCTGCACCATCTCGTCTGGGAAGTTGCCGACAACTCGGTCGATGAAGCAATGGCCGGCTACTGCGATGAGATCAACGTCGTCATTCATGACGACAACAGCGTCACTGTAACTGACAACGGCCGCGGCATCCCGGTCGACATGCACGCCACAGAAAAAAAGCCCGCCGCTGAAGTTGTAATGACCGTGCTGCACGCCGGCGGAAAATTCGACAGCGACACGTACAAAGTTTCGGGCGGTCTCCACGGTGTCGGCGTTTCCGTCGTCAACGCGCTCTCTGACTGGCTCGCTCTCGAAATCTGGCGCGACGGCGAAGTCTGGGAGCAGTCCTACGAAAAGGGCGTGCCGACATCGAAGCTCAAAGCCTCCGGCAAAACGAAAAAAACCGGCACGAAGATCACCTTTCACGCGGACCCTTCGATCTTCACCACCATCAACTACAGCTATGACACGCTTTCGCAGCGCCTCCGCGAGCTTGCCTTCCTGAACAAAGGCCTGAAGATCACGCTGGAAGATGAGCGCTCGAATAAAAAAGCCGAGTTCCGTTTCACGGGCGGAATTTCCGAGTTCGTCAAGCACTTGAATCGTGGCAAGGGCACGCTGCACGATTCGCCGATTTTCATGGAAGGCAAGCGCGAGCAGGTGGACATCGAAATCGCGGTGCAGTACAACGACAGCTACGCCGAAAATATCTTCGCCTTCGCCAACACGATCAACACCGTCGATGGCGGCACGCATCTTTCCGGCTTCCGCTCTGCGCTCACGCGCACGATCAACTACTACGCAAACTCGTTTGGCATGCTCAAGGAGCAGAAGGACGAAGTTTCGATCAATGGTGACGACGTCCGCGAAGGCCTCGTCGCCGTGATTTCCGTGAAGCTTCCTCAGCCGCAGTTTGAAGGGCAGACCAAGGGCAAGCTGAACAGCGACATCAAGGGTCTTGTCGAATCTCTCGTCAACGAGCGTCTGGGCGAATATTTCGACAAGCACTCCTCGATCGCGCGGAAAATTATCGGCAAGTGCATCGACGCGGCTCGCGCCCGCGAAGCAGCCCGCAAAGCTCGCGAGCTTACTCGCCGAAAATCCGCGCTTGATTCCAGCGGCCTGCCGGGAAAGCTCGCCGACTGCCAGGAGCGCGATCCCCAGCGCTGCGAAATTTTCCTCGTAGAGGGCGAATCGGCCGGCGGCTCGGCCAAGGGTGGCCGCGACCGCCGCTACCAGGCGATTCTGCCGCTCAAGGGCAAAATCCTGAACGTCGAAAAGGCCCGCTACGACAAAATGCTCGGGCATGAGGAAATTCGCTGCATCATCACGGCCCTCGGCACCGGCATCGGCAAGGNNCATCGCCCAGCCGCCGCTCTTCCGCGTGAAGCGCGGCAAGATGGATCGCTACATCCGCGACGAGCGCGAGTTTTCACGCGAGCTGATGAAGCGCGCGACCGAAGAGCACGCCGTCAAAGGAAAGAATGGGAAATCGCTCGAAGGGGCCGACCTCACCACGTTCCTGCTGAACGTTCAGGAGTACGATCAGGTCGCCGCGAAGCTCGGGCGCCGCCTGCGCGAGCCGAAACTAGTTGAATTGCTCGCTGAAGCCGAGCTCGACAAGAAGACCGATTTCGCCGACAAGAAAAAACTGCAGGAGCTTCTGAAGGCAATCGAAAAATCCAAGCTCAATGTCGATGCCAAACTCGTGTTCGACGAAGAGCATAGCCTGAACGAGCTGTTGCTCCAGAAGGGCGGCGAACGCCGCATCAACTGGGCGCTGGCCGCGACGCCCGAATACAAGCGCATGCGCACGCTTCGCCAGGCGATCCAGGATAACGATCGTCCTCCCTTCACCATCACGCACAACGGCGACAAAGTCGTGAAGGAAGATTCGCTCGGCGTGTTGAATTACGTGCTCGAAGATGCGAAGAAAGATTTCACCATCACGCGCTTCAAGGGCCTCGGCGANNGGCGAAATGAATCCCGAGCAGCTCTGGGCCACCACGATGAACGCCGAGACGCGCACTCTGTTGAAAGTGCGCCTGGAAGACGCCGTCGCCGCCGAGGATATTTTTTCGACGCTCATGGGCGAAAACGTCGAACAGCGCAGAAAGTTCATAGAAGAGAACGCGCTGGACGTAGTGAACCTCGACATTTGATCGAGGAAGATCGCGAGGCTGCTGCCGAATTCGAACGATGAAGAAAATTGGACGCGTTGGCAGGAGAAGTTTTGTGGGTCGCGGCTTCAGCCNNGGGCTTTAGCCCCTGAGGTTCCGTTATGAGCAGAATTGCAGGGCGAGTGAAACAATCAGGCGTCTACTTTGTAACGACAGATACTTGGCAGCGCCGCCAGATTTTCCTGAAGCCCGAGCCGGCAAGGGTTATCTTGGAGCAGATTCTGAAATGCAGGGAGAGGGGATTTTACAAGTTGCATGCATTCGTCGTCATGCCGGAACACTTGCACATGTTGATCACGCCCCAGTCGTCAGCGCCAAAATCGGCGAGTGTCGCGTTTCGCGGACACGCAGTCACTAATCACCATTCACTAATCACGAAGGGGTCTCAATGGCGGACGAGCTAGACAAGCAGATATTGACGCCGGTCGATATCGAATCGGAAATGAAGAAGTCGTACCTTGATTACGCCATGAGCGTAATCA
>PKUY01000378.1 GCA_003131705.1 Acidobacteriota bacterium
GACATTCCGGCGCCTTTGCATTCGCTTGGTGGCTCTTGCGAGTACGGGGCTTTGCGGATACACAAGACCAGTGCGAGAATACCTTTATGCGAAAACGATTCACTAAGGCGGTAATTATGTTGGCGGCTGGCACGATGATCGCTGGTAATGCGACGGCGCAGCAAACGCCAGCACCGAGTACGACACAGGGATCTGCGACAAAGACTCCGACGGCGACTGCGGGGAAGTCGTCGCAAATCCCGGCGGCAAAGACGCCTCACACGTCGGCGACGAAAAGTCAGAGCGCACTGGCGCTACAAACGGACAAAGACAAGACCAGCTACGCCCTTGGGTTGAGCATCGGCAAGGGCTTGCACAGGGATTCCGTGGACGTTGATCTGAACATCCTCCTTCGCGGATTACAGGACGCGCTGGCGGGCGGCAAGACGCTTTTGACCGATGACGAAGCACAGGCCGCAATGGTTGCACTTCAAAATAATGTGCGAAAAGCGCAGGAGGAAGAGATGCAACAGGCAGGAGAGAAGAACAAGGCTGCAGGCGAAGCATTTCTCGCAGCCAACAAAACCAAAGAAGGTGTCGTCACGCTGCCCAGTGGCCTTCAATACAAAATTTTAACGGCGGGAATGGGTCCGAAGCCCACAGCCAGCGACTCAGTTGTGTGTAACTACAGAGGCACGCTGATGGATGGGAAAGAATTTGACAGCTCGTATAAGCGCGGCCAGCCGGCTACATTTCCTGTTGGTCAGGTGATCCCGGCGTGGACGGAAGCCCTGCAATTGATGCCAGTCGGCTCAAAATGGCAGCTGTTCATTCCATCGGAACTGGCCTATGGCGCACGCGGCGCCGGCGCCGACATTGGGCCTAGTGCCACGCTCATCTTCGAAGTGGAACTGCTGTCGATTAAGGGGCATTAAGCGAAAGGTCGCGCCGGCGATTCTATCGGGAACGCCGATGCGACGCAGTGGGTTGCGGAGTTTGGGCAATTCGCGGAGCAGCAAGCGTTCCGGTAACGCGGAACTCAGCGACTGGCTGATTGGAAAATGCCGTCATTACGTTAAAAAGCAGGTCCGGGTTGCGGCTGAAATCAACCGTGCCCGAACCTGCGACCCACCTATTTGATAGAGTCAAAACGAGCTTCTGAAACTCCACGGCCTTTTGAGAACACGCGAACTCCAGCGATCCTCCCAGGAACCGGGTCGAGCCCGTATTGGCGACGGGCTCGCCGAAAAAATTCCCGAGATTTACCTTCAATAATTCAGGGGCAGTCATATCCGACTTGCCCTCGCAGGCTAGCGAGGCTATCAAGTCGGCGCGAGTGGCGCCGCGAGCGCTTAAAGAAATTTCCCCCGAGGCCGAGCCTGCAAATAGCCCTGCGAGATTTGGTAACGCGGCGGTGAGTGCAGTCAAATCCACACGAGAAAAATTCATGCTGGCTTGGTAAACGGGCTTCGCCTCCAGGTCCGCGTCAAACGTGCCGCCGATCTGGCCGCCGTAAAACTGGCCGCCCGCATTCGCAAACTCGATGCGGCGCCCTTCAATTCTTAAATTTCCCTGGAGCCGGTTTACGGTCAATGGCGCGAGCGTAAGCTGATCCAGTGCCAGATGGCCAGTCGCTCGCAAATTTTCCGGCGCCGCCAGCGGCCGCGAATTTAGAAACGGCAGCATACGGTCCAACAAACTTTCGCGCCACGCGGGGTTCAGCCATTGATCCAACGCCGCGACGGTGACATGGTCGCCCGCAACAGCAAATTGCCATTCGTCCGTCGGGTCCCGACGGTCGAACGTTCCGCTCCAGCGCGCTTCGAAAGCCTGTGCGGACGACAGCACGATGTGGCGGGCGCCCGGCTTCAGTTCCGCGCGGGCTCTGATCTGCTCGACCGGCTGATTCAAGAATGGTGCGCGCAGCATCGCGCCGCTAGGCCGCGCTCCGGACTCGCCAATCTCGATCCACCCGACCGCCTGAGATTCGCCAGCCATTGGCCAAGCGAGCGGCGAACCAACGGACGCTGGGTACATCTTGTCCTGCCATTTCAAATCGCAGGCGAATGGGCCCGCGACGTCCCATCCACGCGAAATATTCCAACCGAACGCCCCCGCACCCGCAATCAGGTCGCGCATTTGGTTGGCGGTTACCGCAACATGCCACGCAGAGAATGCCTGCGGAGCGGGTTCGAACGCAACATCCATCCGCAATGAGCCATCCGGCGGACCGGACGGGCCGCCCCAGGAGAGCGTCACAGGAAGCATGGAAATAATTCCCCGGTCATACCGGAGCTGCACCGGTCCCATGTGAGCTGACCTAGGACTTCCGGAGCGAGAAAAATCAGCCCCATCGCCGGTAACTGCGGCATTTATCAGGTGCGGCGGCCAGCCGGAAAGTCCGCCGCGGGCATTGGCGCGTCCGTGGACCGCGATGTCGTCCGCAACGCCCGAATGGAACGCGCGGGCCCAGGCGAGCAGATCGCTCATATCGATTTGTGAGGATGTCACCGCGAATTCCGTCGGCGGGGTCGTCTGGGCATTTCGATCTCGGCCCGAATTCCAAACGATCCTTCCAGAACCGTGAGCATTTGAGTTCGGGCCCTCGAGGGAGATGTCCGTCAATTCCAAACCCGAAGCGCCGGGGAGCCAGCCCGTGCGAACCATCAAATTAACGGATGGATTGTCCGGGCGAAATGTGAGATCCCAGCGATGGAGCTGCCTGAACTCCGCGCGTCCCTGAATCGCCCACCGATCGTCCTGATTCTGTTTACGCGCATCGATCGAAAGATCCAGCGCGCCGCGAACGCCGCTGTCATCGTTCCGCGCGAGCCGAAGCACATCTGAAACCGAGGCATCCCTCCACGAAATGTTAAGCGCCGCAGGACTAAGGCGCGAGGACGTTCCGCCCACATCGCCGGAGACGTGAAGCGTGCCCGCCTGTTGCAGGGTCACGGTTGCTCGCCAAGGAATCGCCGCGAGGTCCATCTGCCAGCGCCCCGGGCGATCCGTTTGGACGGTGCCGTTCACGCCAACGAATGCAAAGGGGAGCTTCTCTTCGCCGCGCTTGAAGTTGATGCGTCCGCCTTCGACTTCGATTCTGCGGAAATAGGGTGCTGAAGGAGGGAGCGTAGGGCCGACAGGCTCACTCGCCGGGCGCGCCTCGGCCGGACGCGGCAGCCACTCAGCAAGGTTCCAATCACCGGACGCATCGCGGACCAGATTCAGGCTAGGACGAGTCAGCGACAGCGTGCCAAGCTCGATGCGGCCACGAAGGAGGCTCTGCCAGCGTAGCCGGACGGCCATCGACTCGGCGCGCAGGAAATATTCATTGCCGAAGCGCGGGTCATCGGCGATTGAGACCGATCGCGCCTCGAGGACCGGCCCGCCCCAGAGGCTGAAATCGTAGCTGCCGACTTCGACCGGACGTCCGAAAGCGGCTTCTAACCGCGTGGTCAGTTTCTTCTGCAGCCTCGTGTGCTGAATCGCAAGGGAAATACCCTCAGCGGCCATCCACAGGAGAACCAGAGCCAAAAGAATCCGCTTCGGCCAACGGCTCCATATGCGCAGCCGGGAGGGAGTTGGATCGACGACCCTAATACGCGGTGTGGAATCCAAATAGGTGCCGGACATAACGAATCGCGGGGAAACCCCCGCCGGTATCTAAGCCAGCGTACAGTATTTCGAGGGGAGTTCGCGCAGCATTCGATGCCAGCGCATGTTGCTGAGGAAGAGAACCGGCGTTTCGAAGCCCGAAGCGCCCGCGCAAAAACTTCGGTCTCTGCAAACCTCCGCTACGACCCCACCCATCATTCGTTTGTCGGTCGACGATCGCACGCGATTCGTTTCCATTGATTTTACTCAGATGATCTGGGCGCTTGACCCAAGCTTTCCAGGGCCAGCCGGGCGGCAGCCTGCTCCGCTTCTTTCTTGCTGCGACCCTCCGACGCCGAAAGCTTGCGGCCATCGTGCCAGACCTCGACCTCAAACATTTTCTGATGCTCCGGCCCAGATTCGTGCAGCACACGATACGTTGCGGTCCCAAGACCGCGATGCTGCAGCCACTCCTGCAACGCGGACTTGTGATCGGGACGCTCGAGACCCTCCACGCCATCCTCCAACGCGGGGTCGAGCAGAGTGCGCCGCAAGAAGGCCGCTGCTGCCGCGAGGCCGGCGTCCAGGTAGATGGCGCCGACAATCGCTTCATATGCGTCGGCGAGGAGCCTCTTCTTTTCGCGGCCTCCAGTTTTCTCCTCCCCGGGACCTAGGCGCAAATAATCTCCGAGTTTCAGTTTCCGCGCCGCCCCGTGAATAGACGAAGCGCTGACGAGCCGCGCCAACCCTTTGGAGAGACTGCCTGCATCCCAGTGAGGAAACGAGACGAAAAGCTTCTCGCTCGCGACGACACCGAGCACTCGATCGCCGAGGAATTCGAGGCGCTCGTTATCGATCCCGGCCGAGTTTTGGCGGTGCGACCGATGAGTCAGCGCGCGCCCGAGCATTTCGGGATGCCCGAAATGATGCCCGAGGATTCCCTCGATTTCCGCGCGCTCTTCGGCGGTCATAGCCGCATTGCCTTCCCGCGCTACTTCGATGGCCCGGCCTGCTTCTTTGCCGCGTCCGCGCTCTGCTTGCAACGGTCCTGCAGGGCGCCTGGAACCTGACCGCAGCGATTGAATGCATCTACGGCCTCGGCGTTTCGGTTCAAGCTTTGCAGTCCGACCCCCAGAACAAATAGATCCGTAGGATCCGGATTGGCACTGGCTTGCGTCGCTTGCTGCAATTCCTTCACCGAATCCTCGGAGTTCTGCCGGCGGAAATAGACCAACCCCAAAGCACTGTGAGCTTCGGTCAACGCGCTGGACTTGGACTGAAGAAATTGATCGTCCGTCATTGTCGAAGGCTTGGCCATTGCCCCGGAGAGTTCAATGACATGCTTCTCATAACGCTCGGCCCTGTCCAGATTCTTGGCTGCATTTGGGTCATTCTGATCGTAAACGTGCGGAATAACCCAGCCGACTGTCACAAGCACAGGTATGTCGTCCGGATTGATTTCCAGCGCCTTATCGGCGGTCGAGTAGAAACTATTCCAGTCCTGCTTGGCGTAGTAGGCCTGAGTCATTCCTGCGTACACGGACTCAAGATATCGNNATCGGCTCATGGGATATTTCTGGATAAAATCTTGCCCCAGTTTGATCCTGTTATCAGCGTCCTGCGGGTTCGCGCTGTAGAAGGCCTTGTAGTCGGCCTCTTCCTGCGGATCGATTTTGGGAGCGGCCGGCGGGACATCTTGGTTGAGTTGCCTTTCTTTTAGCGACTGATCGTTCTGCTGCTGTTCCTCTTTGATCTGGGGACCGTTCATGCTCGTGCCCCCTGCCTGCGCAAGACACACCGGTACGAAAGCGAGACTCACTGCAAACGACGCGACCAGCATGCGAATTACGGAGTATATGAACGAAAGCTTCATGATCCTTCCTTCTTCCTTGGGATTGTCTGCTGTCTATTGCTTCGGTTGAGCAGACGCCTTCTTCACTGCTTCCGCGCTCTTCTTGCACTGATCCTGCAAACCGCCGGAAATCTGAGCGCAACGATCAAACGTGTCTGCCGCCTCGACCAGGCGATTCAAACTTTGCAAGCTGATTCCCAAAACATATAGATCGGTCTGATCGGGAGAAGCGTTTCCCTGCGTCGCTTGCTGGAGTNNACTGTGCGCTTGAATGAGTTTTTGCGACTTAAACTGCGTGAATTGAGCCTCTGAAAGGCTCGCCGGCCGGGCCATCGATCCCAGATCCTGGATCGCGAGTTTCTCATCAGTCTCGGCCTTGTCCAGCAGCTTCGCAGCGTCGTCTTGATTCGGATCGTAGACGTGCGGAATCACCCATCCGACCGTCATTAGNNGACTTCATTAGTACATCTACATTATCGGGTTTTAGCTCCAGGGCTTTATCCGAAGTCGCATAGAAATTCTTCCAATCCTGTTTCGCGAAATAGGCGTTTGTGAGACCGACGTATACTGCCTCGGTGTACGGACTCTTCTCATGGTGATCCAGGAATTGGCGCCCGAGCTGGATCTTTTTATCGAGGTCTTCCGCTTTCACATCGTAGAAAATCTTATAATCCGCCGATTCGGAAGACTCATCTCCCATCATTCGCTGAAGAGTCTGTCTCTGGTTCAGCTGCCCCACGGGATCGGAGGTTTGCGCATGGGCAGCACTCATAGAGAAAAGACCAGCGGCCAAAACCGACAAGATTCGAATTCCAAAAGCTGTGAATGAAGGCATCATCGTCTCTTCCCCTCTTTTCATTTGCGTTGGCTGGTATAAATTACTTCGTTGCTATGTCCCTCTTTCTTGCCGCGTCCGCGTTCTGGCGGCAACGATCCTGTAGGTCGCCCGAAAGCTGACCGCAACTATTGAATGCGTCGGACGCTTCGCCATAGCGTCCCAAGTTTTGCAAATCGAGGCCCAGAACATAAAGATCCGTCTGATCCAGATTCCCCCCGGTTAGCTTGGATTGCTGAAATTCCTTCGCCGATTTTTCGTAATCCTCGCGCCGGAAATACACAAGTCCCAAAGCGTTGTGCGCTTGCACGGATTTTTGGGTCTTGGATGCGGCAAACTGAACGTCGTTCAGGTAAGAGGGCTTTGGCATTGTCGCGATAACGTTGATCGCGTGCTTCTCATAAGTTTCCGCCTTGTCCAGCTTCTCGTCCCCGTGCGGGTCGTTCGGATCGTAGACGTGCGGGATAACCCAGCCGACGTTTGTGAGAACATCCACGTCATCGGGTTTTAGCGCCAGCGCCTTATCTGCCGTGGCGTAGAAATCCGTCCAATCTTGTTTCGCGTAGTAGGCATTGATCAGCCCTACTTCGACGGGTTCGGTAAGTATGCTCGCGGGATATTTTTGGAGAAAATCAAGACCCAGATGAATTTTCTTGTCCGGCAGTTCAGAATTCACCGCATAAAACGCCTTGTAAGCCGCTTCTTCTTTGGGATTGAGCTTAGTGCCCGCTTGCGTTTGCACGTCCGTCAGCATATGCATTTCCGTTTGTTGTTGGTCTGTCGACGATTGTATTGGAGTTGCTTGGCGGCCGCCGCCCATCTGCGCGTGCGTAACCGTGGCAGCAAGAATACCGACCGCAAATATCGAAAAAAATCGAACTCCAAACCCCATTATCGCAAACTTCATGGTACTTCTCCTTGGTTCTAACTTCCTGCTAGAACATGACTCGGGCCAGTAAAGAACCCAGTAATCAGCGGACGGGCTCATTTTCACCGGGTCGTTCCGCCGCCTTGTAAGCCGTCTGCACTCCGCTCTGCGCGGCGACGCGTGCAGCCTCGGGAGCTCCATCCACCGCCAGAGCCGCTCGGTATTCACTCACGGCCAGATCGCGGTCATCTTCGAGATCGTGTATGCGCCCGAGATAGACATGCGACCACGCCACAAGGGATGGATCTGCTTGCCCTGATTGCCCCGTACCTGTTGCCGAGTTCCCCACGGAAACAATTTTCTTGAAAAGATCCTTGGCGCGATCACCATTCCCCGAAAGCACGGAAGATATTGCGAGACCGTACATTGCTCGAGGTTCATCGGGATACTTCCCTAGAGCCGTTTCGAAAGTCGCCTCAGCCAAAGCAGTGTTCCGGCTCGCGATCGCACGATTGCCCTCGGCCAGCCAGCGTTCAAGTTCTGAAGGTTGGGCGTTATCTGAGTCACCCGACTGCGCTGGCGTAGGCGCTGCCGCCTCTGCGGCGGCGAATTTAACACTTTGCAAACGCTTTTGCTCCGCATCGACGTCAATTCCCGTGATCATATCCGGGAAGTAGTAGGTCATCGCAGGCTCGTCCTTCTCGAACTTCTGCAACTGCGTGACGAACGGACGAACCAGAATAAAGCCAGATTTATCGGCGTCCATTAGAGAAGTGTCGAGCTGGTCTTTCGAAAGATGGCGCAAGCGCAACTCCACCGCTTTGATCAGACACTCATCCGTAAAGGCGACGAAATCATCGTGATATTCCACGGGCAGTCGCGGAGCGGCTCCCGCGACATTAAGGAGCGCGCGCTTACGATCCACCAGGGGCCGGTAGCGCAGCACGAGGCGGTCGAGCATGAAGTGCAGATACGCATGCTGAATCGCGTCGAAGCGCGCGGCGGAATCCGTTCCCACGACGATCGAGTAGTGGTCCCCGGAGTTGCGGAAATTTGCGCGGGCGCCCACGAGCGGCTCGACGTACACCGTAAACATGCGTCCATTCGACGGCTTGGCGATCTCGCGCAGATAACCGTTCGTCACTGTCACGATCCGGCGCAGAGAAGACTGATAGCGCTCGACGGCAGGTCCGTACTCGGGTTCGATCTTGGCCCAGCGAACGTCAAGACGCGCTTCACGGTAGAAATCCGCAAGAAGTTTTTGGAATCCTTCGATCGCTAACACGTCGGGTGGGAGCTGTTCGGTGTCCATTTGAAACTGGAAGCTTGGCGGGGGACCGACCACTAAGGCGAACGTGATGTAGCGAGAAAGAGTGTCCGCGGGATCGGCAAGAGCATGGTCTTTGTAAAATTGGCGGAGGGTCTCTGTTGCCTCTCCATGCATCTTCAGCAAATCCGCGCGGAGAGCGAGTCGAGCCGGCATCTCCGCGAGCGTGCTTTCGTCCGCGTCAAATCCAGCAGCGTCCAGGGCGCACATCGTGGCAAAGATCTGCGGGCTCGCCTCGACGCTGATGCTCTCGGCGGATGACTGCGCCTTCAGCGCTGCAGCGCTGGCTACGATCGCACCGGCCAGCAGGACAGCCACGGAATAAATGCGCACCCAATTTCGCATGGGCTTTCGGATGGGTTTACTCGTCAAATCCCCAACCTCCTGGGATTCTCTTCGGTGCGCACGCAAGTTCCCCCCAAATATCCTCGCGACGCCCGTGCGCCGAAATTGCCCTCAAACTCTAACGAGCGAACGCAGCGGAGTCAAGAATTGCGGAGAACCACCAGGAAGTTATTACCGACAGGAAATCAGCCGCGGACACGGACCTCGTTGAAGTTCAGCAGCACACGCCCACCGCCCATGGGACGCCCAAAGCCCAACTGAGGACGGAACCGCGAAAACAAAAGCACCTGATCGATTTGGCGCTTCACCGCAGCGTCGTTCGGGCCTGACAAAATCTTGTAGAAAACGACCTCCCCTTGCGCGTTAAGCGTAGCCTCCAGCAGCAAGGCGCCGGAGTTGGCATGACCATCTGTGTCACCGATGCCGGGCAGTGGAAACGGCGCGAGGCTTTCAAGCTGTGCGGGCTGGACCAAATCCAGCGGTGAATCATTTGCCGCAACGCCACCCAACGGCATGCCCACGAGCATGCTTTGCACAACAAGGACAAAGACCCCCACTGCAGTTAGCACGCCGCCCGTCGCAGGCACGGCGAGAGGCTTGAGCATGTTTTGGGAAATCAGCAGAGCGCGTGACCACAGTTGCCCCACGGCCGTCCACACGGACGGGCTCTGCGATGCCTTCACGCGAATCCGCAGAGCCAGATTGGCGGGCGGCGGAACGCGCTCGATTCGAGCCAGCTGTGTGGAGAGAAGGCGATACTGTTCGAGATCCCGCCGGCAATCATCGCAGGAATTCAGGTGTGCGCGCAGCTGCGCGCGGTCCTGCGCGCGGATGGCGTCATCTAGATAGCCGGGGAGGCACCGTTGGGCTTCGCGGCAATTCATCGCTCGCCTCCTTGCATCTCGGCGAGGTCACCGGACGCGGCTCCAGCCATCCGCACTGATTCAGACGCGGGCACAAAATGAATCTTCGTGCGGTGGCGCGCCGGAGTGCGCGCAGCGTGGCTCGGGACCGCCGCAGATTCGGACTGGGGCACGTGCAGCACAGGGTCGAGAATCTCCTTTAGCATCCGCCGGCCGCGCAAAATTTTTGATTTCACGGTTCCCACGGAAATTTCCAAAATTTCTGCCACCTCTTCGTACGACAGCCCTTCGAGATCTCTCAAGATCACCGCGCTGCGAAAAACCGGCGGCACTGCCGCCAGCGCCCCGCGCACCCTGGCTTGCACCTCGTGCATCGCGAACTGCTCGAACGGTGTCGCTTCTCCGTCCTTCAGTTCGAGCATGGGGCCCTGCTCTTCCCCGTCTGCATCGATCGAAATCTGCATCCGGTGGTGACGCCAACACCAGCGACGATGGTTCAGTGCCTGCCGCACTGACACGCGATAGATCCAGGTCTTCAACGAACTGCTGCTCCGAAAACCGCCTATCCCGCGAAATACGCGAAGAAAAACTTCCTGCGTTACATCGGCGGCGTCGGCCGCGTCTCCGAGAATCCCGTGGACCAGGTTGTACACACTGGCATGATAGTGCGTGACGAGATAATCAAACGCTGATTCAGATCNNTAACTCAGCTTCGTCACGTCCCCACGGCAGACTTTGTGCAAGTTGAGCCATCTCTTGCGCCGCTCTCCCGGGGCATCTTTCTATTACCCCTTAGACACCATCCTGCGAGCTATGTTCCATAGCATATCAGAGAAGCGGACCGGCGGAGCGACAACGAAGGTACTAGTGAAGAGCCATCGGCGACCAGGACGTAATTGGTTTGTTTTCAGCTGAGTAGATAAGGTCTTTGAGCCGTAACGAAATAACGAAAGCCCCCCGGGCTTTGTTTCAAAAATGGTGGAGCCGATGGGATTCGAACCCACGACCTCCTCGATGCCATCGAGGCGCGCTCCCAACTGCGCCACGGCCCCACCGGAATTAAGCAGTAATTGTTTATAGCATCCAGAGACGCAGAGCGTCAAACGCGTGAGGATCGCGGTTTCTCCGTTCTGCCTGCAGCAGACGCACGATTCCGCGAAGCGCAACTTCCTCCGGTATTGTGCAACGCGTACCGCGCAAAGAAAAAAAGAGGCATGGTCTCCGCGCTATCTACCTTAGAATACCCGCCTTATGGCCAAAATTACGTTTCTCGGTGCGGCGCGAACTGTGACGGGTTCCAAATATCTCATCGAAGCAGAGGGCAAGCGGCTACTGATCGACTGCGGACTCTTTGAAGGCTCCAAGGATCTCAAACAACGCAATTGGGATCGCATTCCCGTCGACGTTGCCTCCATCGACTGGGTGCTTCTAACGCACGCGCATATCGATCACACGGGTTATCTGCCTCGGCTTGTGCGCTCCGGTTTTCGAGGCCCGATCTATGCGAACGTCGCTACACGCGAGCTTTGCGAGTTGTTGCTGCCTGATTCAGCGCACCTGCAGGAAGAGGACGCGCAGTTTGCCGCGAGGAAAGCTTATAGCAGCCACAAACCCCCGCTGCCTCTCTACACGCTCGCGGAATCCCAAGCAGCGCTCGCGCAATTTCGCGACATTCCGAGCAACGCTCCCTTCACCATTAGCTCCCAGTTTTCGGTGCGCCCTCACCAAGCCGGGCACATTCTGGGCGCCACGTGGCTGGAACTAACAATCACCGAAAATAACAAACAGACCGTAGTCGTTTTTTCCGGTGATGTCGGCCGCTACGATCAGCCCATCCTGAAAGACCCCGAGTCGCCCACGCACGCGGACATCCTGCTGTGCGAATCGACTTACGGCGATCGCGATCATGAGACGGGCTCGGTCGCCGACGCGCTCGCGGATGTGATCAACAGCACGGCCAAGCGCGGCGGTGCCCTCGTGATCCCCGCGTTCGCAGTGGACCGCACACAATTGCTGATGTATTACCTGCGCGTGCTTCAGGAGCAAGAAAAGATTCCGCAGTTGCCGGTCTACCTAGATAGCCCCATGGCGATCAACACCACCATTCTCTACATTCGCCATCGCACCGATTACGACCTGAAACCTCAGGAAAACCTCGATCCCCTCAACGCGCAACAGGTCCACATGACGCGAACAGTGGAGGACTCAAAGAAAATCAATGACGTAGTCTCGCCCTGCATCATCATTTCGGCCAGCGGAATGATCACCGGCGGACGCGTTCTCCATCATCTGGCGCGAAGGCTTCCCGATTCTCGCAGCACGGTGCTGCTCGTCGGATATCAAGCCGAGGGTTCGGGAGGCCGCGCGCTTCTCGACGGCGCAAGATATCTCCGTATTCACGGCGAAGAAGTTCCCGTGCGAGCACAGGTAGTCGAAATTGGACAGCTTTCCGCGCACGCGGGGAGAAGCGAACTCCTCCGGTGGCTTTCGTGCCTTCAGGCACTCCCTCGCCAAACATTCTTGGTACACGGCGAGCCGAACGCGCTCGACTCGTTCCGCAACGCGATCGCGAGCCAATACCACTGGCCGGTGACGATCCCTGATTACCTGCAATCGTTTGATTTGGATTTGTAGCTTTGGAAAATCTCGCTCGCGAAGCCGCGGCTACTTCAACTTCGCAAGCCGCTCGGCTGCGGCTTGAAACGTCGTTTCCTTCTTGCAGAAAGTGAAGCGGAGGTGCATGCGGCCGTCCGCCGGATTCTGGTAGAAACTCGATCCCGGGACAGCGGCCACTCCGATTTCGGTGACCAGGTATTTCGCAAAAGCCACATCGTCCGGAAATCCGAACGCCGAGATGTCCGTCATGATGTAATACGCGCCTCGCGGTTTGAAGCAGCGAAAGCCGGACGCTGTGAGAATCCCCATTAGCCGTTCTCGTCGAGCAGCATATGCGCGCGCGAGCGACTCGTAATATGTAAGCGGTGATTGCAAAGCTATCGCGCCTGCTTCTTGCAACGGCGCTGCGGCCCCCACAGTAAGGAAGTCGTGCACCTTGCGAATCGCCGAGGTCACTTCCGGAGCCGCGATGGCCCAGCCGACTCGCCAGCCGGTCACGCTATACGTCTTCGAAAGCGCGTTGATCGTAATGGTGCGATCGCGCATGCCGTCGAGCGTTGCGAGCGATATGTGGCGCGCTCCATCGTAAAGCATGTGCTCGTAGATTTCGTCAGTAACCGCGAAAGCGTTCCACTGCACGCAGAGGTCGCGGATGCGCTCCAGCTCAGCGCGCTCAAAGACTTTTCCAGTGGGATTGTTCGGCGTGTTCAGGATGATCGCCTTCGTCGCCGGACCGAAGGCCGCCGCCAATTCCTCGGGGTCGAACGTCCAATCGGGTGGACGCAGTTTCACGAAACGAGGCGTCGCACCAGACAAAATCGCATCGGGACCGTAATTCTCTNNCACGACGACTTCATCGCCCGGGTTGATGATGGCCATCATGGTCGACATCATCGCTTCCGTGGAGCCGCAGCAAACCGTGATCTCGCGTTCGGGGTCCACGCCAATTCCTTGCGTGCGCTCGAAATTTCCGGCAATGGCATTGCGCAGCGATTTTGATCCCCAAGTAATCGCGTACTGATTGATGTCCGCGGCAATGGCGTCCTGGGCCGCGCGCTTGATTTCAGCCGGTGCCGGAAAATCGGGAAAGCCCTGCGAGAGGTTCACTGCGNNCTCGCACGGGAACTTCTTCGCCCTGCGAGAGGTTCACTGCGCCGTGTCGAAGCGCCAGGCGCGTCATTTCGCGGATAACCGATTCGGTGAAGCGCCCGGCCTTTGCTGAAAGTTTCGGACTAGTTGCCGCTTCGCGTTCGAGCGGTGCGGGATTCATTTTGCGCTCCATATAACCGGCGATAGATTTCCGCGTTGCGCGTCACAATCTGGACGTACTGGCGTGTTTCGGTAAACGGAATCGAGTCCACAAATTCAGCCGTCTCGCGGTAATTCTGGCCCGCTGTCCACGACGTCACGCGGTCTTCACCGGCGTTGTAAGCGGCCAGCGCCGCTTCCACCCCGCCAAATTGCTTTTGCAATCCCGCGAAATAGACCGTTCCGAGCCGCACATTGTAATCCGGATCACTCAGTCGCGCCTGAGAATAGCGAATCTTTTCCTGCTTTGCGAGACGTCGCGCCGTCGGTGGAATCAATTGCATCAGGCCGATCGCACTTTTACCGGATCGCGCATCCCATTCGAATGCCGACTCCTGCCGTATCAAGCCCGCAACGGACATGGGATCGATTGCCGCTTGAGCCGACCAGCGCCGGATCGAGCTCTCGTAAGGCAACGCGTACGCCACCATCCACACTTCGCGGGGAACGTTTGCGAATGGTTGCGATTCGAGTTGCGGAAAAAGTTGCCGAACCGTGACGATCGCGGCGGGATAGTGGCCGGCCGTTAGCGCCGCCTCTGCCGCTTCGAGAAGTAGACGCGGCTCGCCCGTTGCGGCGTATCCGGCCCGCAATTCAAGTTCAGCCGAAGCGTCAAAAGCGATCGATCGCAGCGCGTCGGCGCGCGCATGCTGCCTCGCGGCCGCCGGAGGTATGGCGTCGTCCAGCTTCGGAATAGCCGATACCGGTGGAATCCCCGCAATCACATCCGAAACCTGCATCGCACCCGCGCCAAGTGCGCGAAGACGAGGCGACGCTAAGCTCTGAAAATAGTTCTGCGGATAACGCTCCGTCAGTTTTGTGTAGTAGCTGCGAGCGAGTGGCGGAACTCCTGCTTCCTCGGCTAAACGGCCAAGCCAATAGAGAGCGTCAGCCGTGTAACTTGATCCCGGGAAACGTCGCAGATGTTGTTCCAGCAATTCGGCGCTCTCGGGCCGCCGCTTCAGCACGGCGGTCCAGGCGACGCGCCATTGCGCTGCTCCGGCATCGGGCGCCGTCGGAAAATTTTCTTCGACTCGCTTGTAGTAGCTCGCAGAGCGCTCGCGATCCAACTGCACCCAGTAATAATTCCCCGCCAGGAAAAGCGCCGACTCGGCCCAGCGGCTCGATGGTGCGCGCACAACAGATGCTTCCACGGCCGCGACCATCTCCGCTTCCCGCTGTTGCCCGCGGTAGTAGTCAGCAAGCGCAGCAAAGCGTTCCGCGTCAACGTCGGGATCGCTGAGCGAAAACGCCGCGACATCCGCGGGCCCTGCTCCGAGCGCCATGCCGCATTCACGAATGCGGAGCTGGGCTCGCTCGTGATCGGCGCCCGAAAGCTCACTCATGAGCGCGGCATATTCATTGCGGACGTCGCCCCAATTCTTTGCATTGAAAAGTGTCGCCGCGTGGGTCAATCGCTGATCGAGCGGCAAAGCCGGAAACTTTGCGCCGAGACTGCTGCGCAGAAAATCGAGTTTGCGGCCGGCTTCCCGAGCCTGCTCGCCGGGAGCGAAACGCATGTAGACCGCCTCATAATCCGCCGCCGCTTCGACCGACTGGCCAGCCTTCTCGAGGGCTTCGCCGCGCAGAAGGAGCAGCGCCGGCCTTTGCCGCGTCAGGGAGTACGCATCGAGCGCGATGACGACTTCGCTTGGCTGGTTCACTGCAAACGCGGCCTCTCCGATCGATTGCAGCGCCTGCTCCGTCATCACCGAATCCGGATAGTCCGCGCGAAACTTCTTCAGCTCGGCGAGAGCATCCGCGTTACGCCGCTGACCGAGATCGCTTTCGGCGATCCAGTAAGCTACGTAATCGCTCAGCAGCGGATCACCTTTAGCGCGCGCCAACCATTTGGCCGCGACCGCGTAATTTCCCCTGCCATATTCGAAGTATCCGAGCGTCAACGCCGCGCGCATCCCCATCACGCCCGAAGATTTTTGCGCAGCTACAGCCAGCAGTTGAGTGTACGCGGGAGAGAAATTCTTCTCCCTCAGACCACGGGCCGCTTTCTCCAGCTGTTTTGCGGTGGATGCGGTCTTTGCCGGGACTGCGAGTTTCTTAGTTTCCTTTCGCGCTGAACAAACCGAACACACAATCAGGCAGAGCGTTAGCAACGCCGCGGTTGCCCGAGCGAGCCCTGCCGCGGATTTCATCGTGGCTCTAGTGGCGTAGGACGGGTGAAGGATAGGGATATTCTCCGAGAGCATTAGTATCGCCCTCGGCGAGGATTTCCACCAGCCAATGATGGAAATAATCCACGGGATGATCCTGAATCGCGCGGAAGCGGCGGTCGTATTCCTTGCGCGCCTTGTCGAGATCGGTACGCAAACGCGTGCAGATGTCTTTGTTCTCACGGGCTACTCGGACGTCCTTGGGCTGCAATAGTTTGATATCTTGCATGGCCACTTTGGCAACTCGGTTCGCGCGGCGATGCAAATCTTGAAGGTCGGATGGCAGGCTGGACACATCGAACGCCGGCGCCGCGCTGACGGCGGCCTCTGCCATCGGCATTTCGTGCTCGACGGCCGTCGGCGGCTCGATCGCGGCTGCGGCAAAAGGCTCCTCGATCGTCGTATTGTGCGACGCGACGCCAACCGCGTCCGAAGATTCCGGCAAGTCGGACGCAGGCTCTGCTTCGACCTCAGCTACAGCAACACTTGACGCCCTTGCTTGCGCGTGCTCGTCAGCAGCATCGGTTTCGCGCGGCTTCAGGGCCACGGCAACGAAATTCGACAGCACCGACAGCCCGGCGGCGAGCGCTGAAGCAGCGGTCTGTGCGCGCAGCATTGCCGGCAAAGCGTTGCTCGGACGGCTGGACGAGCAGGCTGCCACCAGATCGGCGTACGCCTGATGCAGCTCGTCCGCAGTCCGCTGCAGCGGAGCCAAATTGTCGCGCAAAGCCCGGGAAACGGCCTCTTCCAGGGCCTGCTCGAGAGATCGTTGACGGTCTTTCAAAGGATTTTCCAGTCCTTTGCGATTATGGAAACGGTCTGCGGGGGTGTCAACTGGCATTCCGGAAACGCGTTCCTGAGCGTGCAGCAGTGCCCCCGCCACCGTTCCGCTCGCAGGGTTTCCGCTGGGTGGCTTTGTAAACGCCTCACGGCATTGTCGATTAGGGATGACGCCGGTCCTTTGTTTGCAATGAGATGGATCACATTCTAATCGGCTCTCATTGTCGATTAGAGGCGAGCGATCAGTGAGATGTGTCCCGGCATCGCGTGTCAACCACGCGCCGGGATCCCGGTCCGTGGTCCGGACCGGGAATTTGTGACTGCTCTCGGCCGGTCCCGTGTTCATGCCGCATCCTTCTGGGGGAAAGGCGCCCCTACTTACGCTAACAGGGGAGTGGATCCATTTTGTCAAGCAAGTCCTGTGGACTTTTTATTTGGGGCTGGCACAGGCAAGGCGTACACATGGGTAGCTAAAAACCTCGCCCCAAGAACGCTGGGGCGAGCTACATTAACCCGAGCCAAATGTTGACACCGGATCAAATTAAGGATTTCTTGAAGTTGCGCCCACTGCCCATCGAGGGCGGTTTTTTTGCGGAGGGTTACAGGTCTGAATACAAACTCGCGCTCGACGCGATGCCCTCTTCCTACCCCGGCGAGCGCGCACTCGGAACGGCCATCTATTATTTGCTGACGCCGGAAACCTTTTCCGCCCTGCACCGCCTGCGGGGCGACGAGGTCTTTCACTTTTATCTGGGCGATCCCGTCGAGATGCTGCTGCTAAAAGCCGATGGCACCGCCGAGGCCGTCATTCTGGGACAGGACATTCTCTCGAACATGCGTCTGCAGCATGTGGTACCGGCCGGCACGTGGCAAGGCTCGCGCCTCGCTCCCGGCGGGAAATATGCGCTGATGGGCACGACGATGGCGCCGGGATTTGACCCTGAGGATTACGAGCCCGGGAATCGCAAGGAGTTGAGCGCACGGTATCCTCGCTATGCCCCACTGATCGCGATGCTCACCCGCTGAAAGCAGCGCGCTCTACTGATACGGCCTTATGCCGTAGACATAGCTCGGCACCCCTGACGTCCACCTAGGGACACCTGCTTTCTGTAAAATTCCAGATCAATTAATGATTGTGTTTTGTATCACGCATAGATGTGTCCGTCGTCACAGACCAGATAATCGCTGCTATCGGATAGATATTGGGGAGCATAGATTGGTTTCCGAAGTTCTCCGTTATTCTTGGATGAGACGATGCCTATGATAATCGTATGCAAGTACAGAGTTGGAGCGATCGCATTGCTTCCTTTGTTTTTATTCGCGATTCCTCATTTGGCTGCAGCCCAGGCGGGCAAAGCCGAAGAAGGTCGAGAACTGTTCGAACAAAGTTGCGCGAACTGCCACGCGGTTGATGGGAGCGGGAATACGCCCATCGGCAAGGCGGTGGGGGCTAAGGATCTGCGTTCCGCCGAAGCCCAAAAAATGACCGACGCCCAAATCTTCACTCAGATTGACGAGGGAAACCGCAATATGCCTTCGTTAAGCAACGCTATTAATCAGGCGAGGGCTAACGATCTGAAGGAGAGGGTCAGCGTCTTGGTCGCGTATATCCGCGAATTGGGCGAAAATCAGACAGGCGCCAAGAAGCCTTGAATTTGCTGGGTAGAGGGTGTGTCAACCTAATCTCTTGTAGTTAGTGGCATCGTGGGTCATCCAGATGGGAAAGTATCCAAAGCGTATTCGCTGTAGCCCATGATGAACCCCCAGAAGATTGTTGAAATCTTGGGCGACGCCACCTGCCAGCCGTCCTACAGCCTCCATCTTCTGGGAGACGACCAAATTGAATGCCTGCGTACTGCACGGTGAAAGCCGCACGCAAAATTCAAATCTCATCGGAGTTTACGTTATTTTGATTGTTTGAAATCGGATGTTCTGTCGCGGTGTTTCCGCGCAGCGGTTATCTCGCCTTTCGGACAACTTTCCCGCCGATGCTGCTGAATTCGATTGAGTATCTCTGGTTTCTCAAATTCCTGTGCGGGACGGCGTTCGATACCACCAAGGTCAGCAAATGCGGAGTGGCCGTATCGACGAGCAGAATGCATGATCAATCTCCGAGCGGGCTGGAGGTTGTTCATCTCAATGGAATGATTGCAGACATTCCGGATTACTGCGGGAGACGAACCGAAACAGCGATTAACAGGCTGGATTGGAACAAAAAGCAAATAGCCGCTCGACTAACTTCTGGTCGGATTACCGGACATCTCTAACAATGTCGGCTCTGTCAATCGTTTTTTGAACGCACTTCTCCGTTCACTTCGAAGAGTGACTTCGTTCGCCTTGTTCTTGGCCCAGTGTCGATGACCACGGCTCGTCTGTAATCTTTCGGTCGGTTTCGGTCCGACCTAAACATCTCTTCGATCTAAACNNCCATGTCCGGTACCGAGCTGTCCCACGTACGAACCGAACTCGAACGACTGCGAATACTCACATCCATTCCGCCACATCCAGTACAAGCGAACCCCCAGCTTCCGTCCCATCGCTACTTTGGCAATGCTCTTGTGCCGACGCATCGCCAGGTGAGTGTACCGACGTCGCCACTCCGGATGGATTCGTGCTGCCGCCTGGGCTGCCTCCACCAGCAAGAAGCGCAACAAGGAATTACCTTGCTTGCTGATGTGCCCCAGCCGTTGCTTGCC
>PKUY01000293.1 GCA_003131705.1 Acidobacteriota bacterium
CGACCCATTGAGACCACCCCCCCAATTGGGGCGCGTACTCGGCGAGCGGGAGTCCCGACCGCTGCCACATAACCACGGCGTCCGGCAGACATCGAGCCGGCGGCACGCGGTCGCTCCGCCCCTTTACCAACTGCCGATCATTCCGGTTCACATCGCCGCGGGCGCTGGGCCGGAGCCACCGGGAGTTGAGCCGCATGCTGACTCGTACGAGTCGGGTTCATCGCCGTTGTTTCCGGGCGGCGGTGATAACGATCGGGCAGTGGAAATTGCGCGCCTGAAGCCGCCGAGCAAGCCTCTGAAGATGAGCGCAGGCGTAATGAACGCCATGCTCGTTCGCCGGGTGCAGCCCGACTATCCGCGGATCGCCAAGATAATTGGTCTCTCCGGCACGGTGCTGCTGCGCGCCACGATCAGAACCGATGGCGAAGTGCACGAGATCGAAATCGTGAGCGGAAATCCGATCCTCGCGGAGTCCGCGCTGAGAGCGGTACGACAGTGGCGCTACCGGCCGACGCTGCTCGATGGCGAGGCGGTCGAGGTCGAGACGGAAATAACAGTCAACTTTGTTTTGGGACGTTACTAGAGTGAAGCGACGGCTCGATCAAAGCAGGGCCTAGAACCGGAAGACGATTCCGGTCGAGAGGCGCGCGTTATTTTCCCAGGCGTTGCCGAAGTGCGTGGGGAGGTAGTCGCCCTGAATGACGCGCCAGTAAATTCCGTGCACTAGCCTGGTGTCAATTCCTCCGCCGATGGCCATTGCAAACGCCGATTCGCCGAGACCACCCGAACTGATGTGGGCGCCGCCGATCCAGACGTGCGCGAAGGGCGAAACGCGGGACGGCCAGGAAGTCTGCGGCCCAAACACGAACGTGTGAAGGGAGGAGCTAAATCCAGCAGGCGAATCGTAGTGCCCGTCGAAGTCCGCAACGCCGCCCAACCAATCGGTCACCTTGTACTGACCCGCGAACTCCCACCCATTCAGATTAGCCGAAGGGGGGACCGTTGACGCGCAGATACGAATAGCCGCCGAAGAGCTCGACCTTGTCGCCGAGTCCCTGCGCATTCGCCAAGAGCGAAACCAGAAGAAGCAAGCCAAGCAACAATGACAGTCTGCGGACCATAAGAACAGCCTCCTTGGGAGAGATTGGGGCTCTCGAAGCTTGCCGCAATCGCGCGGGCTTGGTTTGACTCCCCGCGCCGCCGCAGGGCACTGGGCGAACTCCCGAACGGGCGTCAAGCGCCGCTCTGGGCTGGTGAGTATTTCGATGCCAACCGCCCGCGCCCGGTTACNNGCGGCGACGTCGTGAAGTTTTCTCGAGCCACTCGCTTGCCCGGAGAAAAATTGGCGCCCGGGAACGTTCGCGCCCAGATTTCGGCGACGGCGAACGATGGGAGTGCCCGAGCTAGAAAACCAGCCCACGCCGGTCGAAAGGCCCTCTCGAGCGCTTCTCGGAATCAGTTCCAAATTGCGGATATGTTAAATTGTATTCATCGGTTGCTCCTGTTTTGCATAAATCTGCATCGTATTGATTATAGGTAACTTATATATAGGCATTAATGGGTATGAACTTGCGATAGTAATGGTCTCTTACCGAATTTCGCAATAGGGTGCGTTGTTTCAGCGGGTCACACGGCATCTGGCGGATGCTGGTTCCTAGGAGGCGAGTGATGAATCGCAAAATCTTGGTCGTTCTTGCGTTGGTAGCCGTGGCGGTCCTCAATGGGCAGCCGGCTTGGTCCCAAGCCACAGGTGCCGTGGGGAGCATTCAGGGAACGGTCACCGACCAACAGGGCGCCGTGGTTCCCACGGCCAAAGTTAGCATCACCAGTAAAGCCACGGGAGCGACCATCAACCCGCCGATTTCTTCGTCTGGAATTTTCAATTCCGGACCGCTGACGCCCGGTGATTTCATTCTCAAGATGGAGGCGACGGGCTTCAAGACCACGCAGCTACCCGTTTCGGTGCAGGTAGGAAACATCTCGAACGGGTCGGTGACGCTCGAGCTGGGTTCCGCAAGTACCGTTGTGACCGTGGAAGGCACCTCGGTACAATTAAACGTCGAACAGGCCTCGGTGCAAGGCGTGGTAACGCAAGAACAGATTCAAAACCTGCCCATCAATGGCCGGAACTTCCTGGACCTCGCGGGGCTCGAACCCGGAGTACAGATACAGGATGGAGGCAACTTCGATCCCACGAAGAACGGCTTTTCTTCGATTTCGTTCGGTGGGCGGTTTGGCCGCACGGCTCGAATCGAGTTGGATGGAATTGACATCAGCGACGAAACGGTGGGAACGACGACTCAGAACGTGCCGGTCAGCGCGATCAATGAGTTTCAGCTCAGTCAGTCGAGCCTTGATCTTTCAACGGAATTGACATCATCAGGATCCGTGAACGTTTCAACGAACTCCGGGACAAACGGGTTCCACGGTGGTGGTTTTTACCAATGGCGTGGAGATGACGCGGGGGCGCGGATCGGGCCACTCGGCTCATCGGCACTCTATAATCGCAATCAGTACGGCGCGGATTTTGGCGGGCCGATCATCAAGGACAAACTGTTCTTTTTCGGTGCGTGGGAAAGGACGAAGCAGGCCACGCAAGGGTCGGTCGATCTCGGGGGTACACCGTTCAAAATATTGAGCGGCACGCTGCCCACACCATTTCTGGATAACGAGTTGTTCGGACGATTGGACTGGCAGATTTCGCCGAACTATCGTCTGTTCTACCGCTTTGGCTACGAGCATGGCGAGGACGTAGCCGGGTTCGTGCCGAGTACCTACAGCCCATTCGGCAACGTGGACTACACGCCTTCGCACGTGGTGGGGCTGGATTTCATCACGGGTTCGTACACGCACGCGATACGGTTCGGATACATGAAGTTCCGGAACGCCATAGCGAACGCTCTCTCTCCCACGGCCCTCCCCGACCCAGTTCCCAACGTGATGCTCGCCATAGGAAACGTTTCGACATCATGCGAGGGTGCGGGCGACGTCGTTTGCTTTGGCCCGAACACCCTGGCTCCGCAGGAGACGTTCCAGACCAACACTCAGTTCAAGTACGACGGAAGCAAGATTATCGGGAACCACATTCTGAGATACGGCGTTGGTTTCAATCGCATCCGCGGCGGCGGTTTTGCCTCGTTCTTCGGTATCGCCCCGGCGGTGCGGTCACTGTACAACGCGTCGAATATCGGGATCGCGAACACAGGTCCTTTTCCGGCTCTGGATACAAGTTTACCCCTGAATGAACAAGTGGCGTCGAACCCGTTAAACTGGCCGGTTAACCGGATTTACTTGGGAAACGGTTTCGGATGCTCGACGGCAACCCCGGCGTTTGGTTTTGCCTGCGGCGGACAATACGACAATCGATTCCAATGGTATATCGGGGACTCGTGGAAAATCCGCCCGAACGTCACCTTTACATACGGTCTGCGTTACGTTCGGGACACCGGGAGAACGGATAGCCAATTGGCGCCGATACCTTGCCCGGACGGTTTGTCATTCACGTGCACGGGAAACCTACTTGACAACCTGACTCCCGGCTTGGGCGCGCGAGTGCACCAGCCCAATCTCAATTTCGCACCACAACTGGGGATCGCATGGGCTCCGGGGAGCGGCGGAAAGACGGTCATTCGGGCCGGAGCCGGCATTTTCTATGAGAACGCCGTGTTCAATAATATTCTGTTTGACCAACCCACGCGCTTGGTGAGCGGGTTGTTTTTCCAAACATCTCCGCTACTGTGCTCGGCAGGCCTCGGTACGATGACGTTCCCCGGCGGCGCAACCGTGACCTCCATCAACGGTAAAGACATCGCCACTCAAATCTGTGGCCAGCCCATAGGCAATGTGGCAAACGATATCGCGGATCTCCAAGCTGCATTTCAAGCCGCCACCGCCGCCGCGGGTCCGGCGGCCAACGGATCGTACCTCGGGAACACCCTTTCGTCGAATGTCGGGACCGGGCCCATGTTCGGGCCGAAGTACCAAACGCCTCGCTCGTACCAGATGAATATCGGCATTCAGCGCGAGTTAGCCAAGAACACGGTGCTTTCCGTGGACTATCTACGCAACGTCGGCCTGCACACGCTTCTCGCGATTGACGCAAACTTTAACGGCGATGCGCGGTTCCTGGATATGGCCGGGGCGCAAGGTGCTATCGCCACGACGTTGGCGAACTGCGGAGTGGCAACGATCGACCAATCCTTAGTGAATTGTGCACTCGACCCAGGAACGGGAACGACCGATGGCGGGAAGTGGGTACCTCGCCCGGCCGTCATAGGCGATTACGCCAGCAACGGTTTGAGTTCCGGAGCATTGCTTGATGGCGGGAGCCCAGCCGGGCCTGGAAAAGTTGCATTTCCCGGAAAGAACGCGAACTTTGGAACGGTCGGTTTGCTTCAGCCCGTGGGCCGGTCCATGTATAACGCCCTCGAAGTGAAACTGAAATCGGATCTGCACAATCCCGCTCCCGGTGTGAAGAATTTGAGTATGCAGTTTTCGTACTCGTTCTCCCGGTACACCAGCGCGGCGCAGGACAGCGACTTCATCAACACGCCTTCGGCCAATGTCAGGCCGAACAGATTCAATGGTCCGAATTCTCTGGACCGGACGCACCAGTTTTCGGCGGGTGTTGTCTCAGAACTACCCTTCGGTGTGAAGATCAACTTCATCACACACTGGGACTCGGCGCTTCCGCAGAATATCTACTCTAACCTGCCCGGAAATGCGGAAGACATATTCCAGTACGACTGGACGGGTGACGGCATCATCGCCAACATACCCGTGGAAGGAAGCAAGCTCGGAGCCTTCGGGCGCGGCGTTAAGGTGGGTGACCTGCAGAACTTCTTGGAGAAGTACAGCACCAAGTTTGGAAACCAGCTCACGCCCGCTGGACAAGCGCTCGTGGCCGCGGGGCTCTTTACCACTCAGCAATTGCAGAGCCTCTGCGCCGTGACGCCTTCTCTGAGCCCCTTGCCAGGTTGCGGCGACAGTGGCAATGCCGCCGGAGACCTGCTGCAATTGCCGACCGTTGTTCCGGGCGCGGTTGGCAATGACGCGTTCTTTACATTCGATCTGCGGCTCGGCTGGTCGGTAAAGCCGATTCGCAGTTTGGAGCAGTTCAGAATCGAACCGCAGGTGGCCTTCTTCAATCTATTCAATCGCCACAACTTCAACGGGCCGAACGGACTGTTGGCTGGCGTCCTGGACAACACTCCGAACGCGACCGGCGCGATCAACAACACGACGCACGCGAGCCGCGAACCGTTGCTGATTGGATTGGGCACGGGCGTGTTTTCCGATGGCTCACCGCGCACAATCGAATTCGGGATCAAGCTTAGCTTCTAAGCCGGGTGCTACGGCGCACGGCTGAAATTCAATTGCGTCCCGGCTACGGCCGGGACGCAATTTCCTCTTGTGCAAGGCGTGAGTGACCCTGGCCAGCGGCGCGACCGCCCACGAGGATATCCCGTGGCCCGGCGCCGCCAGCTGCCCAGCGCCGCCTAGCTGCGTCTAATCCCCAACAGGAACACGAGTTGGATGCCGCCGATCGAGTGCGACTTCTGCCTGCAACTTCGGGCATCCCCGGCGCGTATAATAAGCGAGCACCCGAGCGCGTAGTGCGTCCCGAAGGACACTTATGGCTGCCAGAACCCCCTTGTCCAACAAAGCGTCCATGTCGCTAGGCGAGGCTGTAAGTATTGCTACGGCGAGCTTGTGGGCGCACAAGCTGCGCAGCATGCTCACTTTGCTCGGCGTGGTGATCGGCGTGATGTCGGTGATCGCCGTCGTCAGCCTGGTCAACGGGTTAAACGACTACGTCGCCGAAAAGGTGTTCAATCTCGGGGCGGACGTCTTCTTGATCAATCGCGCACCCTCCATTATTACGGACATCTCCCAATGGGAGGAGAGCCAGAAGCGCAAGAAATTCCATTTCGACGATTACGAAGCTGTTCGCGACTTGTGCAAGAGCTGCGTTGCCGTCGGCGCCAGCCTGAACAAGCGGGGGCAAGCGAAATACGGAACTGAGTATATCTCGGACGCCGACATCATCGGATTCACGCACGAGATGCCGCAGCTGAATGCTCGCGAGCTTGCAGCGGGGCGCGATATCACGCAGCTCGATGTTGCGCGCGGCGGGCCCGTCTGCGACATCGGCTATGACGTAGCCGACAAGCTATTGCCGGGAATCGATCCAGTGGGCAAGGAAATCCGCGTTGACAATTCCGCGTGCGAAGTTATTGGCGTGGGCAAGAAACGCGGCTCGGTGATGGGGCAGTCGCAGGACAATTGGGTGATCCTGCCACTGACCACGTACCAGAGAATGTACTCGAGCGACGATTCGCTGCGATTGTGGGTGAAAGGCGCCGGCACGAAGGCGCTGGAGCCCACGATGGATGAAGTGCGGTTGATTCTGCGCGGACGCCGGCACGTGGCGTACAAGGATCCCGACGATTTTGCGATGGATACTAACGCTTCGTTTCTTTCGCTCTGGGGTAGCATCAGCAACACATTCTTCGGTGTGACCATCGGGATCGCCTCGATTTCCCTAATTGTGGGCGGCATCGTGATCATGAACATCATGCTCGTTTCGGTAACCGAGCGTACGCGCGAAATCGGATTGAGAAAATCGCTGGGCGCGCGGCAGAGCGACATCCGCATGCAGTTCCTGATCGAATCCTCCACGCTATCGGCGATCGGGGGAGTCGGTGGCATCATTCTGGGAATTCTGCTGGCGAAAATTGTCAGCTGGACGACCTCCCTGCCGAGCTCGGTTCAGATTTGGTCGGTTCTGATGGGGCTGGTTGTGGCGACGAGTGTGGGGCTTTTCTTCGGGGTGTATCCAGCGACGAAGGCAGCGCGGCTCGATCCCGTAGTTGCGCTGCGGTCTGAATAACCGGAAGAGGTAACAGCGGTGCGCAAAAGAGGCAGGTTCGGAGAAGTGAAGGAATCGCTGGGGCTGGCGCTGGACGTACTACGGCGCAATCCCTTGCGTTCATTTCTTACGGTTCTCGGCATAATGATCGGAGTGACCACGATCATCGTGATCGGCGCGGTCATCACGGGACTGAATTCGAACGTGCTGGGCGCAGTGCAGTCGCTTGGGTCGAGCACCGTCATTGTCTCCAAGTTCTCCTGGGCCACGCTCGGACGCCCATCCTTCGAGTTGCTTCAGCGAAAGGATTTGAAGCCGGAATGGGTCGAGGGGCTGAAGGACTTGCCGCACGTGGTGGCCGCCGCGCCAGTGGAACAGATTGAGAACTACGAGGTCGGTGCGGGGTCGAGCGAAGTGCGGCGCGGAAATCTTCGCGCCAAGAGCGTCATCCTCGAAGGGGATGAGCCTGCCGTCGCGCAAATCAGCGATTTCAATTTGGACCGAGGCAGGTTTTTCAACGACACAGATGAAGAACATCACTCCGCAGTCACCGTTCTCGGCCACATCACAGCCAATACCCTTTTCCCCAGCGGTGAGGATCCCGTAGGACAGGAAGTATTGCTCGAAGGGCAAGTGTTCACGGTCATTGGCGTTCTGGACGTACAGAAGCAGGCGTTGGGAACCGGGGAGAATCCCGAAGACAATATTGCGCTTGTCCCATTCTCGGTGATACAGAAACTGCACCCGGAGTTCAAGAACGTGGTTTTCTTGGCCAAGGCCGATACAACGGGCAACCTCCCGCTCGTCGTGGACGAGATGCGCGAGTATATGCGCCGCGTGCGTAAGCTGGCTTCCAATAGGGATGACGATTTTGCGATTCTGACGACCGACACGTTTCTCGATCTTTGGAAGCAGATTTCGGGCGGCATCTTCATCGTCATGCTGGCCGTCGGTTCCGTGGCGCTGCTGGTGGGCGGAATCGGAGTGATGAACATCATGCTCGTCAGCGTGACCGAGCGGACACGCGAAATCGGTGTGCGCAAAGCGATCGGCGCGCGGCGGGCCAACATCTTGACGCAGTTTCTCCTGGAAGCAGTTACCTTGGCAGGACTCGGCGGAGCAATGGGAGTTCTTCTCGGCTCACTGATCGTGCTCGCCGTCCGGCTGGCCTTTTCGTCGTTCCCCGCCGCAGTTTCCCTCTCATTGGTGCTTCTCGGTGTCTCTATCTCAAGCCTGATCGGAGTTTTCTTCGGTGTGTATCCTGCGTGGAAAGCTGCGCGGTTGAATCCTGTGGAAGCACTTCGCTACGAGTAAGTGTCTGTCAGGCATGGCCCCCGGTCCCCGCTAGCGCAGCCAGAGACTGCTCGAACGGCGCGCGGGCTATGCCTCGTTCGGTGATAATCGCTGTGATGAATCGCGCGGGTGTCACATCGAATGCAGGATGCGCGGCGCGGACATCTGGTGAGATTCGCACGCCAGCGAGATGGGTGACTTCCTCCTGAGACCGCTCTTCGATGGGAATCTGCTCTCCGGAAGCAATCGAAAGATCGAGCGTCGAAATCGGCGTCGCTACATAAAACGGGACCTTATTCTCTCTCGCGAGAACGGCAATTCCATAGGTGCCGATTTTATTGGCGGTGTCGCCATTGCCGGCGATTCGGTCGGCGCCGACCACCACAGCCGACACACCTCCCGTCTTCAGGAAGTGCCCGACCATGTTGTCCGTTATTAGAGTGAGGGGAATGTGGTCCTGGTGGAGTTCCCATGCGGTTAGACGCGCCCCCTGCAAATAGGGCCGCGTTTCGGGAACGATCACTTCAATGCGGTAGCCGCCCTCGATCGCCATGCGAATCACGCCAAGGGCCGTGCCGATTCCTCCTGTAGCCAGCGCGCCGGCATTGCACTGCGTCATCACGCGGCCACTCTTTGGCAAAAGCTCGGCCCCGAATCGGCCGATGCGCTCGTCGGCGTCGCGGCGCTCCTGGTGGAGATTGAGCGCCTCGTCGACGAGAGACGTCCTAATATGATCGAGGCGCGCTGCAGAATCGCTGACGCCGCCGGTTGCCGTGGCGGGGGCCACTTCCTCGATTAGTTCGTCGAACCGGCGCCGGAAGCGCGCGATCGCCCAAAATAAATCCACGGCTGTGGGGCGCGTGCACGCGAGCGTTTCGCAGATCGTTGCAAATTCCAGACGGAGTTCCTCGAGGCTTTTCGCGTGCGACCGCTGCACACCCAAGGCCACACCCATCGCAGCGGCCACGCCAATCGCCGGCGCGCCGCGGATGACCATGTCTTTAATGGCCTGTGCGAGATCGCGGTAATCCGTGTAGGTCAGGTAGATGACTTCACCCGGAAGCCGGCGCTGGTCGAGCAAAACAACGCCCTCGGGTGTCCATCGAATGGGTTCAACTGTTCGCAATGAAATTGGCTCCGTGTATGACGCGCGGCGATCGGTCCTCGATCATTTCGCGCGTCGGTTTATTGATTCTAACTGATTTCGCGGTGGCGAGAAGGAGGCAAGCCATCAAGAACCCGAATTGAGAACACGAAGCCCATGAGTGCCGATCAAAAATGCTAGCGAAACGAAAGAATTATAGCTGACGTGAAATAGATAACTCGCGAGCACAGTTTTCGTAACGGCGCGCACGTATGTGAACACAATCCCGACGATTACCAGCAAGACAATTTGCATCCAGCCGCCCCACAGTTGCGGCGCATGCAGCAATCCGAAAAGCGTGCCGGTGGCGAGTATCCCTGCGCCCACACCGAAGCTGCGCGCGACCACGGGATAAATGTAGCCGCGGAAAATTGTTTCTTCAATCACCGGTGCGACGAGAACAGCCATCAGCAGGAGGAGCACGGCCGCACGCCGGTCCTGGAATAAAGTTTCCATCGGCAGCTTCACTTTTGCGCCGAAGCGCGCCGATACGATCTGGACCAGCAGGGCGAGAAAAAATCCCCCGCCGATGAATCTGAGATACGTGAACGCACTCGGAAGCCTGCCGGCCTCAAGCGGGCGCCAGCCGATCGTGCGCCAAAAAGGTAACGAGAAACGCAGTCGCATCTGCGCAACCAGGTAACCCAGCAGAACCAGAAACAGCACTGCCTGATTCAGGATTGCCCAGAGGCTTTTGTAGGCGGGGGAATGTTGAAGCTGGGAGGGGCTCACTCCGAACGCAGAAAAAAGCATTGCGAGCAAAATGCTCAGCAAAATCGTGCCCGCCAGCGGAAGAATTGCAACGAGCAGCAGATCGAGCCAGCCCCACGGAACGCGAAGATCTTCTGGAATAAACCGGCCGCCTGGACGATAAAATTCTTGTGGAAGAGGTGCGCTCGCGGGAAGCGGCGAGAATGTCACCGGCACCGGTTCGACAGAGCGCGGAGCTGTTTCAGGGGATTGAGGCGACTCGGGAGTAAGCGCAGTACCTTCGTCGAAGGTCATTGTCATTGGCCGTCAGTTACTGCTGCTCTTCGTCGTTCGCCTCGCGCACATCGTGTTCAGCTCGCCCGGCGCGCGTCAGCCGTCGCCGCGTTCGACCCATTCAGTGCCTGGGCCAGTATCTGGCCCGTGTACGACTTCTTGTTGCGCGCAATTTGCTCGGGCGTCCCCTGCGCGACGATCCGGCCACCGCCCTCTCCGCCCTCGGGACCGAGATCGAGGATCCAGTCGGCTTGTTTGATCACGTCGAGGTTGTGCTCGATGATGACCACGGTATTGCCGAGCCCGACCAGGCGATTGAGCACGCCTAGAAGTTTATTCACGTCGTCAAAATGCAGCCCCGTGGTCGGCTCGTCGAGGATGTAGAGCGTGCGCCCGG
>PKUY01000422.1 GCA_003131705.1 Acidobacteriota bacterium
GAACTATTCGGAGATGACGCCGCCCGAAGTGGTTGGGACCGACCTGCTTTTCGGGCTCGTCCTCGCGGTACTCGGTAGCGCCTTCCATTGGAAATTCGGCTCGATCAACGGACATGTGCTCGTTCAACTGCTCGAGGGCGGGGTGCCGGGAGTGGTCATTGGCTGCATCTTTTCCCGGCGCGTGCCCGCGCGAAAATTGAAATTGGTAATCGCGGTGATCGCGATTTTTGCGGGATTGCAACTCATTTGGAGCGGTTCGAGCTCGCTGATGTCCAAACGTTCGACCAAGGCGACCATGATCGCGATCGACCCGCGAGCCAAATGGGCCGTGGCCGGCGCGGCCGCGACTCTATTGCTGAATTTATCGATTCAGCGACTGCCTGCGTTGTTGCCTCAGGGCAAAGTCGCTCGAATTTCCGTTATCGAGCCCGATCGATTTGCGATTGGTCCGCAGCCTTTGCGAAGATTGTTCCCCAATTCCTTCGCGGTCCCTTCCAGCATCGCCTGTTGTAGCCGCTCCTAGCATTTTCCGTTCTGATCCCGGCAGTCCAATTTGCTTGACGCTTTCATTCCCCGTCCAACGGGAGACTAAGGAGAAGAAATGCGCACCACATTGTTGAAATTCTTCGTTCTGACAATTGCTCTGGCCTCAAGCGCCGTCCTCTCGCATGCACAGACGTTGCTGAATGTTTCCTACGACCCGACGCGCGAGCTGTATCAGGATTACAACGCGGCTTTCGTCAAATACTGGCAAGCGAAGACCGGCAAGACCGTCACCGTACAGCAATCTCATGGTGGTTCAGGGGCGCAAGCCCGCGCGGTAATCGACGGACTGCAGGCGGACGTCGTCACGCTGGCGCTGGCCTACGACATTGACGCAATTTCCGAGAAGGGCAAGCTGCTGCCCTCCAACTGGCAGTCGCGGTTGCCGAATAACAGCACGCCCTACACATCAACGATTGTTTTCCTGGTGCGGAAGGGCAACCCGAAAAACATTAAAGATTGGGATGACGTCGTGAGGCCGGGAGTCTCGGTGATCACGCCGAATCCCAAGACCTCGGGCGGCGCGCGCTGGGCTTATTTGGCAGCGTGGGGCTACGCGTACCTCAAGTCGGAGAAAAATGATGGCGCAGCGAAGGATTTCGTCACGAAACTCTACAAGAATGTCCCGGTGCTCGACTCAGGAGCGCGCGGTTCCACGACGACATTCGTTGAGCGAGGAATCGGCGACGTTTTGCTGGCGTGGGAAAACGAAGCGCTTCTTTCCGTCAAAGAACTAGGCCCCGACAAGTTCCAGGTCGTCATTCCGTCTGAGAGCATCCTTGCGGAGCCTCCGGTCTCGGTTGTTGACAGCGTCGTGGACAAGAAGGGCACTCGGGCGATTGCCGAGGCCTATCTTCAGTACCTCTACACGCCCGAGGGACAGGAAATCGCGGCTAGGAATTTTTACCGGCCGCGGCTGGAATCAGTGGCCAAGAAATACGCTTCGACGTTTCCGAAGATGAAGCTATTCACATTGGCCGACATCGTCGGCGACTGGCACAAAACCCAAGGCGTCCATTTTGCCGACGGAGGCGTGTTTGACCAAATCTACCAGCCGCAGTAGGCGGAGACAGGCATAAGCGTGACATGCACTGCAAGAAGTCGACGGATTAAGCAGGGATTGTCGGGGGCCGTGGCAAATGCGCGGCCTCCGGCGAGTTTGTAGGTCGAGTTTCTCGCGCGAGCGGTCTTTCTTAAAATTCGCAAGGGGAAGCAGGAGTCGATGGCCGTGGTTTTTAAGCAAAAGAGCATCTTGCCCGGTTTCGGATTGGCGCTGGGCTACACCGTTTTCTACTTGTGCGCGATCGTGCTGATTCCGCTCGCGGCAATGTTCCTAAAGGCGTCCGCGCTGACGTGGCACCAGTTTTGGCACGTTGTGTCTTCACCGCGGGCTGTAGCTTCCTACCGCCTCAGTTTTGGCGCATCACTGATTGCGGCTCTGATTAACCTGGTGTTCGGTGTTCTGGTAGCTTGGGTGTTGGTACGTTACAACTTTCCGGGGAGACGCCTCTTCGACTCGATGGTCGATCTGCCATTCGCACTGCCGACGGCGGTTGCCGGAATCGCTCTTACGACTGTTTATGCTCCCAACGGTTTGCTCGGGCGTCCCCTGGAATCAATCGGTATCCACGCGGCCTATACACCCTTGGGAGTTACGATCGCACTCACTTTTATAGGCCTGCCGTTCGTCGTGCGGACAGTGCAGCCGGTCCTCGAAGATTTGGACAAGGAGTTGGAAGAAGCGGCGGCCAGTCTCGGCGCCGGGCGGTGGCAGACTTTTACGCGAGTGCTGTTGCCAACTATTTTGCCCGCTGCGATCACCGGTTTTGCGATGTCTTTCGGGCGCGCCGTCGGCGAATACGGCTCCGTGATCTTTATCGCCGGAAATATGCCGATGCGGACCGAGATTACGCCGCTCCTGATCATCACAAGACTGCAGGAATACGACTACACAGGGGCGACGGCAATTGCCGTTGCGATGCTGGTGGTGTCTTTCATTTTCTTGCTGTTGATCAATCTTCTTCAGGTGTGGAGTGGCAGCCGACGCGGGATCGGGTCGGCGAAGGATTCCGAACATCTGACCGCAGGTCTCAAGCCTGCATGGGGAAAGGGGGACGGCAAGTAAGGCGGCCGCATTTCTTGCCGCCCGAAGACCCGCCAATGGCTGGATCCGCCGCATCAAGTATCCGAATCGTTCCGGGCTCCGGTTATGTCGCAACGAAAGCGACCTCTGAACCGGCCGTGGTGCGCTGGCTGCTCACCGGCGCGGCGCTGCTGTTTCTGGGAATCTTTCTGTTTATTCCTCTCGGCGTCGTCTTTTTCACAGGCTTTCAGAAGGGCGTCGCCTTCTATTTTAAAACGTTTCAGGACCCGGACACGCTGGCGGCTATGCGCCTGACGTTGCTGGCTGCGGTTATCGCGGTGCCTCTCAACACGGTGTTCGGCGTCGCCGCCGCATGGGTGATTGGAAAATTTGAATTTGTTGGGAAAGGCTTCTTGATCACGTTGATCGACCTTCCGTTTTCAGTGTCTCCAGTTGTTTCCGGGTTGATCTACGTGCTGCTTTTTGGCTTGCAAGGGCTTCTCGGACCATGGCTGATCGCGCACGATATTCGGATCATCTTCGCCGTGCCCGGTATCGTGCTGGCAACGATCTTTGTCACGTTTCCGTTTGTCGCGCGGGAGTTGCTGCCCATGATTCAAGCGCAGGGTAACGATGAAGAGGAGGCCGCCCTCACTCTGGGTGCCAGCGGCTGGCAGACGTTTTTCAAGGTGACTGTGCCGAACGTCCAATGGGCGTTGTTGTACGGAGTGATTCTTTGCAACGCGCGC
>PKUY01000228.1 GCA_003131705.1 Acidobacteriota bacterium
AATATGGCAAGCACCAGGTATCGATTCGAAAACCAACCTAGTTTTCCTGGCCATAGGCTGGCACTGCGACAGGCAAAGGCATTCGCCATCTGGCCAACAACGACCGCGGTGAAAGCAGCTCCCGAGGCAGAAAGAAGTGCATCCCCCGTTGGGAACGCCGATCCTGGCCTCCATCCGGTAAATGAAAGCGACGCAAGAAATGTGACCATCGCGATGATGGATTCCGTTAGCCCGAGAACACCAAAAGCTCTAAACAGCAAAAACCCGTCCACGAGGTGGCGTCCGAGCGGAGGTTGGACGAGAGCTCTTGGGCTGGATGGTTCAGCTCCCAACGCTACGGCAGGGAGAATGTCGGTCCCAATGTCCAAGCAGAGTACCTGCAAAACGCCGAGCGCCAAGGGAAAGCGTCCACCGGAAAGCGCCCATACGACGAAAGGAGTCAACTCNNGCGACATTGTCGGTCAGATGGTACGTAAGGAAACGTCTCGCATTGGCAAATGTGGTTCGGCCCTGCTCGATGGCCGCAACGATGGTTGCGAAATTGTCGTCCAGCAGCACAAGATCTGCGGCCTCGCGTGCCACATCCGTCCCGGAGAGACCCATTGCTATGCCAATGTCTGCTTCGTGGAGCGCGGNNTCGTTGACGCCGTCGCCGGTCATCGCCACTACGTGTCCGCGCTTGCGCAGCGCACGGGCAATCCGCAGCTTTTCTTCCGGTGAGACACGACTGACGACAATGCCGTCACGATCCACCAGTGCGCCCAGGATTTCTTCATCCTGAGGGAGGTCTTTCCCCTCGATCGCAAGCTTATCGGAAGTCCACAATCCTACTTCGCGGGCGATCGCACGTGCGGTTCCCGGATGGTCCCCTGTAACCATTGCTACGCGGATTCCCGCTCGCCGACAAGCGGCAATGGAATCTGCAACGCCCAATCTCGGTGGGTCTTCGATACCGACCAGTCCAAGTAGGGTTAGATCAACCTCAATAGCATCGGGTGTTTCGGGGACTGCCATACCATTGAGATCACGAACCGCAATCACAATGACTCGCAAGCCACGCTCGGACATGTGCGACACGGCCAGTTCCGCATCGCCTATTTTTCGGCAGCGCTCAAGGACAGCTTCTGGTGCGCCTCTCACAATTGCCCGATTCCCCACAGTGACTGACATTCGCCGACGCCGAGGGTCGAAGGGGAACCGGCGCGTAGCTGGCGAAGCCGATTCTCCGGCCTGGACATCGACAGTGAGGCGGCGAGCAAAGACATCGAGGGCAACTTCGAGAGGATTGCCCTGAGCGACCCAACGCCCCTCCCGTAAGACAGCTCTACCGTCTGAGTAGAGGGCCGCCGCCAAAGCGAGTTCCTGGAGCAGCGGCAGCAGTTCTGGCTCGGCATGAACTGAGCCGGTCGGGTCATAACCCCGTCCTTCAATAGATGCCCGCCCTTGTGGCGTCCACGCTTCAACGACGGACATTTCGTTCTGGGTAAGCGTTCCCGTCTTGTCTGTACAGATGAAGGTGGTTGAGCCAAGTGTCGCGACCGACTCCAGACGCCGCACCAGAGCGCCACGCGCCGCCATTCTTTGGGCGCCTATAGCAAGTGAAAGTGTGATTGTCGGGAGCAGACCTTCGGGGACCAGAGCAACTGTCACCCCAAGCGCAAAGAGAAAGCCATCAGAAAGCCGGATTCCCGTGAGCAAGGCGATGACCAGAAAGACGGAGCCAACAGCTACGGCCACCAACGCGATAATACGGACAAGCCGGTCCAGTTCAAGCGCAAGAGGGCTGGGTGGCCGCCGTCCCGCCACCGTCAGCTGCGCAATTTGGGCCAGCCGGGTTGAATTCCCAGTGGTGGTGACAATCCCCCTGGCTTCACCTTCGACCGCAAATGTGCCGGCAAAAATCGTTTCTCCCGTTTGTGGAGTCGTGGGGACGCTCTCTCCGGTCAGCGTGGATGTATCAAGGGACAGGCTGTAGACTTCGGCTAAGCGCATATCCGCCGAGATGCGGTCTCCTGCATTCAGAACAACCACGTCATCGGGTACCAGTTCTATCGCGTCGATGCTCTGTGTCTTTCCTTCCCGCCTTACCATCACGCGTCGCGGTAGCAAGTCGCGAAGCCGCTCGCCGGCCTTTTCCGCACGGTATTCCTGCAAGAAAGCAAACAAGCCGTTGAGCACAATGACGACGAAAATTGCGAATCCGAGCTGAGGCATGCCGGCCAGAATCGCCAAACCGCCAGCGATCCAGAGCATGACCGCGAAGAAATGGACGAGTTGAGACAGAAGGCGGCGCCAAAGCGGTAAGTGTGGCGGGCGCGAAAGTAGATTCGGGCCGTAATGCTTCCTGCGCAGTTCGACTTCTTCAAGGCTTAATCCTGCGGACCTGAACGGTCTGCTAGGATCGCCACGGATTTCGTGGGGTTGCTCGTTTGATACGGGGCCTACACCGCGTGTTTGAGAACTTGGTGCCATTTCGACGGTCGCTAAGTGTAATGCCTATTTTTGCGTAAATGCTACCCGAGGGCGGTGCCCGTCTCTGTGACATCAATGACCATGACGGCCTCCCCGACCCACCAAGAAACACTCAGGCGATTACCGTAACCGTTGAGCAAACGCCGGGAATCCTGAATCATCAGCGCCAGATCTTTACTGCCAGTGCCCGCACTAACCGGACACTTGGGTCGCTGAGAAGCATTTAGAGTTTGTTGAACAGGTCCGGGAAGAATTCTGGAAAGCCACTACATGACGAATGCCGAATATCGCGATCAATATCCAAACAACTCCTGCGATGAGTCCCACTGATCGAGCAGCGCTCTCGGACATGTGTCCCCTGGCTAAAACCCGTGGCGGC
>PKUY01000129.1 GCA_003131705.1 Acidobacteriota bacterium
GCGGATCGAATCCGCGGTGAATCACGATATTGTTGTGCTTCATGTCGAATTCTCGGAGGGTGAGCGTGTCTTCGAGAATCTGATTCAACTGAACAGGCGCGCGCTGGGGCTTGTGCTGACGGGCAAAACTCAGCAAATTCTGAACGATGTGATGCGTGCGCTGAGCCTGTTTATACAGCTTATCCAGGTAATCTGCGCCGCGGGGACGCAGAAATTCTTCCGATTTCAGAAGCTGGCTATATCCCAAAATTGCGGTGAGAGGATTATTAAGCTCATGCGCCACGCCGGAAATTAGTTGACCAACGGCCGCCATTTTCTCGCTCTGCAACAGTTGCTCCTGCGTTCGCCGCAGGGTTTCGTAAGCCTCTTGCGTCTTCTCCAGCAAAAGCGATTTGTCGATCGTCGTAGCGATCTGATTGCCAACCGCCGATAATAAGTTCAGTTCGGCCGTCGAAAATACTCGAACGTCTCGGCAGCCGACGATTAGCACGCCCATGATGCGGTCCTTGGCCCAGAGCACAACCACCTGCGACCCCTCGATCCCTTCCTCTCTGTGCAAATCACGAAGTCCTTCGGGCAACGCCGGGAACGCGCCGGAGACAAGCGTTGCGCGTGCCTGGCGAATTTGATCGAGGAGTGCCGCGGACATCTGTACAGGTTCGCTGCGACGAGCGTACTCGGAGCGATAGCCGACCGCTGCTGCTCGCTTCAGCATTCTCGTTGTCTCATCGAGAAAATAGACCGACCCAGCATCGGCGGCAAAAAGTTCCGTCACCTTCAGCAGCGCGGCGGTGAGGCCTTCCTCGAGCACTACACACTCGTTGAGCAGGTCGCCGATCGCGTTGAGTGCCAGGAGTGCTCGGTTTCGCCGCCGTACGTCGAACTCCGCTTGTTTCCGTTCGGTGATATCGAGCAAGAATCCTTGATACGCGATGATGCTTCCCGAATCGTCCAGCGTGGCAAAGCTCGATTCATGGGCCGTGCGAATCTCACCGTCTCGCCTGTGAAACTGAAATTCGAAATCGGCGAGCTCGCCGTATTCATTCAGAAGTCGCTGGCGGCGATCGCGGTCCGCTGGATTCACGTAAAGCTGCGTCGAAACCTCCGCCGCAAGAAGTTCGTCATGGCTTTCATATCCTAGAATCCGCATGAAAGCGTCGTTGAAATCCAGGAAGCGGCCATCGGGCGTGGAAATGAAAACACCTTCCTGAACTTTTTCGAACAACGTGCGGAACTTGTTTTCGGCCTGGCGCCGGCTGGTGAAATCCTTGAGGACGTGGATGGTCCCGAGACGCCCGCCTGCCGAATCGTGAAAAGACGAGTCTGTGGCAAGGAAGTATCCGCCAAAAGACGGATCGATCTCTTCCGCTTTCCCTGCGGCGCCCTCGCAGTACGGGCAGCGGACCCAGGAATTGTTGCCGGGGCGAAGCACATCGCGCAGCGTGCGTCCCACTAGCGTCGCAGGCTCCAGTTGCAGTCTCGTTGCCAGGGCGCGATTGGCGCGGGTGATGCGTCCGTCGAGCGAGTGGACGAGAATTAAATCGTCGATGGAATCGAAAGTATCCAGCCATTGTCTTCGGGACGCGGCTGCGAGTTCGAAAAGAGCCACATTTTGAGCCGTCAGGCCCAGAAGATTAGCGACATTGACGAGAAAATGCTCCTCTTCGCTCTCAAACGTTCGCGGCGTGGCCGAACCGATCCCGAGCAAACCCAGGGGCGCGTCCTTGCCGGGAACACGTACTAGCGCGATCGCAGCCAGTCTTTCGAAGTCCATCCACCGACGCACTGAGGCATCTGCGGCCGGGCGATAGAAGACCAGCGGCGTCTCCTGGTGAAGCACCTTCTCCACCCAAGTATCGTCTGGAGAGAGCCTTGTGCTCTGTGTCCTAAATCTCTCGCTGAACCCTACCGAAGCGCGAGAGACAAGCGCCGGCGTCTGGCCCGGCTCATTGAGGAGAAGCACTAATCCGTGGCTGGCGCCCAGGGTTTCGACAAGATGCCGCAGAACCCCCTGAAGAGCATCGTCAACTCGAAGCGACTGCGTGGCTTCGGCCGTAATCAAGGCCAGCCGCCGCAACTTCTCGTTGAGGTCCTCGGTACGAACGCGGCCGGCCTCGAGAACCAGAACGGCCATCGCGATTCCCATCATGATTCCGAACAGTCCCTGGAAAGAAACGCGAAAGAGTTCGCCCGAGCCTGCGGCCCAGTAAGGCCGATCCAGTCCATGAAGGCCGCGCAGCAGTAGTCCTCCGGCTAGAAGCTTCCAGCCAACGCCTCGGTGCTGAGCTTGCGATCGCCAGAAAAGCCAACCCGCGGACAGGTAAAGGACGGACTGGAACGTCGATTCCGTCCATCGCTCCACATTGGGTAATTTCGCTACCCAACCCAGCGCGATCAATCCGCAAGCTGCGATCACACCCAGGGACCACAGGTGCATCAACGACTTTCCGGGTTCCCGGCACTCCAGAATGGCCGCAAAGAACAGAGCTGCCGCCAGCAGGGAAAGTTCTGGTGCAGACCGTGGATCATTGCTCCCACCACGCCAGAGAGAAAAGATGCGCAGACCTTCAAGAGCCGCGTAAACCGTCCACCCGGCCAACCAATAACGGAAAAACCGCGCCGGAAAACTTGGAAGCAGCAACCAGTACAATACGAGCAAGATGCAGGCGGCAGCCCCATCCATGAAGGCTACGGCCAGGAATCCCGGGTTAGACACAAATGTCATTGAGGCCCATTCGAGCGACACCAAGCCGCTCTGTGATGGATCCAAAAAGTAAAGAATTCGGAGATATCAAGAAGCCATTACAAAAACTAGCACATGGCTGCAAATTACGGCAACAGGCACGCCAGAGACATGTGCCGTGCCTTATAATGGCGTTTGGGACGGAGCCCCTATGGAACCCGAGAAAATCCTCGTCGTAGACGATGAAGAGGCCATCCGAGAAGTCATCTCGACCCTTCTTGATGCGCAGGGCTTCCAATGTACGACCTCTTCGAACGGCCGTCTCGGCTTGGAGGCCTTCCGGAAAGACTCGTTCGATTTAGTCCTGAGCGACATCGTAATGCCCGAAATGGATGGTCTTAAGCTGCTGGCGGAGTTGCGGCTGGACGATCCGGATGTCCCGGTGATCATGGTGACCGCCATGCACGATATTTCGATCGCGCTCGAAGCGATTCGTGCCGGGGCTTACGACTACATTCTAAAGCCATTCGAAAAGGATCAGCTCTACTTGAGCGTCCGCCGCGCGCTGGAGCACCGCCGGCTGGTCCTTGAAAACCGGACATACCAGAGCGATTTGGAGCAACTGGTTGCGGAGCGCACGCAACAGCTCTCGATCGCACTGCAGGACCTCGAACAGTCCTACGACTACACGCTGGAAGCTTTGGGCGGCGCGCTGGATGCCAAAGACGCGGAGACCGAGGGTCATTGTCAAAGGGTCACGGCGTTCACGATAACGATCGCCAGGGCCATGGGCGTCGATAAGGCGCTTCTTCGTCAGATCGCCCGCGGCGCGTTCCTGCACGACATCGGCAAAATGGGAGTTCCGGACCAAATCCTCCGCAAGCCCGGGCCGCTGACCGCGGAAGAACGCGAATTGATGCGCCGCCATTGCGATATTGGTTTCGCGGTGCTGGAGAGAATTCCTTTTCTGAAGGAAGCTGCCGAAATCGTTCTTTCACACCAGGAGTTTTATGACGGCACCGGCTATCCGCGCGGACTCAAAGGTGACCAGATTCCGCTGGGCGCCAGGATTTTCGCTGTGGCCGATACGCTCGACGCCATGATCTCCGACCGTCCATATCGCAAGGCGCTGCCGATTTCTGCGGCACAGGACGAGATCAGGCGATTCTCAGGAACACAATTCGATCCCCGCGTTGTCGAAGTCTTCCTCGCTCAGCCCGAGAGGCTCTGGCGCGAACTGCACGAGAGCACCGGCGACCCCTTCCGCCTAACCCAGCTCGAACGCGTTTAACCCCGCGTCCATCTGCAGCTAGCCTCAATGATCGCGCTTGCAGCCAAGACCTATCAACACTGCGAATCAGGCTGCAAAAAGGGCCCGGGGTAAAACCCCGGGCATTGTGGTCCTGATCTGTCTGAATTCCGGCATGAACGCTAAAAGTCGTATCTCAGCCAGAACTTGATCACTCGGCCACCCGTGATCGTCGGAGCTGTCTGGGCGTATAGCGAGTCGGTCAGATTGTAGGTGGGGGTGAACAAGTTTGGGTGGTTGAAGGCGTTGAAGAACTCGGTCCGGAAAGTGATGGATTGGTTTTCCAGCTTGCCTATCGGAATCGGGAACCGGCGTTCGATGCTCGTGTCGAAATAAATCTGCCCGGGACCATACAGCGAGTTCCGTGGGACATTTCCGGGCCCGTTCGCAGGGATCAGGAAATGAAAACTGCTCGCCGCGCCCTCTGTGCAGTCCGCCCGAGTCACGAGCACGGAGGGGTTGCACGCATCGGTAATCAAGAAGTACGTGCCCGGAGTCGGTACGAGGGGCTCGAAATCGCCTGGGCTCGGCTCTGTCGTGAAAAGTGTGCCGTCCCCACCGTTATGCGTGATGGAAACGGACCTCGAGCCGAGATTGGGTCGCGATCCCGGATGTCCGTTGCCGATATTGTCGAATCCGTCGGAAACCGTATTCGGCGTGCCTGTCTCAAAAGTTGCGATACCCGACCATTGCCACCGATCGGTCAGAGCCTTCTCGATCCAATTACGCCTTGAGTACGGCAACGACCAGACGTACGAAGCTACGACGCGATGTCGACGGTCGAAGGCCGACGCGCCCCAATCGCACTTCTGGCAGGTCAGAATCTGGGCGTAGGACGTGAGCCCCGTAGTAGAAAAAACCTCGGAGGAATTATCGAAAAACTTTGAGTAAGTGTAGGACGCCCGGAGCGTGAGGTTCGTCCGGAGGCTCCTTTCCAACTCGACCTGGCCAGCGTTATACCAGGACTGACCTGCGTTCGTTCGCGCTGCGATCTCCCCGAACGTAGGATTTATTCGCGGGCCGTAGTCGACAGTTGGATTGAAGTCCTGGTTAGCATAAAGATGCGTGCCCCGCGTCCCAACGTACGCGACGGTCAGCACCATTTTGCCGGGAAGCTCCCGCTGGATATCCAAGTTCCACTGCTGGGTCACTGGATTGACCAGCTTGTTGGATATCGTGTCCTCAGTATTTGTTGAGTCAGGAGCCGGAGTGACCGCTGCGAGTTGCTCCATCGCATTGGCCTGTCCGCGGCCCGCACCGCCGGTAATCGTTCCTCCTGTCNNCGCGCGGATCACGGTGGCATCCTGGCCGAACAGCTTCTTGCCCCAGTGAGGCGTGTAGGCGATACCAATGCGCGGAGCAAAGTTGTTTCGGTCCGGCTGCTGCTGAAAGGCAAACAGACCCGGGAACGTGGCGCCGGGAACCCCAAACCCGAGCGAATAGTTGAACGCTGGGTATTGCAGTACATTCTCAGCGGTTCCCCAATACTCATACCTGAGCCCAAGGGATAGAGTGAGATTCTCTTTCGGNNTAAAGTCGCCGATGAAGTTCCCGAACGCATCAAATCCGCCCCCTGACTGGAAAGAAATCGAGCCGCGGGAGTTGAAGGGAATTTCGTCCCTCACCGTCACAAACGTAACGTCCGCTCCCCCCAAAATCGTGTGGCGGCCAAAGTTGTACGTCAAAGCTTCCTGAACCTGAGTTGTCTTGTGCGCGCGGGCATCCGGGAAGCTGCCCCCGATTCCTAGATTCGGCAGCGGAGAACTTCCAAAGCTGATCTCAGGCGTGTTGCCTAGTGGCCCCGCAAGAGTTGAGGCCAGCGGCGAGAACGCGNNGTATATGAGAAGCGTAGCTCATTCACGAGCTTGGTGGAGACGATGTGCGTCCATTGACCGCGGAAGACCAGCGATGGCCCGCCTTGTTGCGTATCGAATGGGGGAAGCGCACCTGAATTGGCGAAGAAATCCGGCGAAAGATCTGAATCGTCTCGAAGGTAACTGCCCATGAGAGTATCATTCGGTCCCATTTGCCAATCCAACCGCACATTCCAGTTGCGATCATTTCCGGCGATCGGTACGCCATTGCGCGCAAAAAGGCTCATCTCTACGCACGGTAGGGAACCTCCAGGGGTTTCATCCACAGGTGCTGTACCGCACGTGTGCGATCCCGGCGCAACAAGTCCACCGAGCGAATCCAGAAAAAGTTGCACGTTCGGATTCGGCAGCAGAGACTGAAGCGTCGTGACGCCGCTAGCATCCGGAATTGCAAACTGAGCGCCAACACCTCGCTGACGCGTACGATCCCACTGCGCCGTGCCAAAGAAGAACAGCTTATTCTTAACTATGGGTCCTCCGATGTCGAAACCAAAGGTGTTTTCAATGAACAAGGGCCTAGTAAGGTCGATGAACTTGGTAGCGGCGTCGTTGGCTGCAAAGTATCNNGCTCTTCGTGATGTAGTTGCTGACCGAACCGCCCCCGCGACCGAACTGCGCGCTGTACGAGTTAGTCAAAATTGTGAATCCCTGGATCATGCCAAGATTCGTTGGCTGGTAGGCCTGCCCAGCGATGCCATAGTCGTTGTCATCTTGACCGTCAATGAGGAAACTATTGGCGCGCGGACGCGTGCCATTTACCGAGAACGCCTCCCCATTCGTTAGCTGGGCGTTTACGGCGCCCTGCCCTGCCGGGATATCTTGGACCCCCGGCAGAGTCAATGCCAACTCTGCGGCGTTAAAACTTCCATAAGGGAGGCTTTCTATTTCCCGAGTACCCAGGCTTTCACCGAGCTGACCGGACTGAGTGTCGATCACTTGGGAAGCCGGGGCCTCAACGGTAATTGTCGTCTGGACGCTACCCAGTTGAAGTTGGCCGTTTACCGTGGTCGTCACTGAGCCGCTAATTACGACGCCACCAACGCGCAGGGCGGCAAGGCCCGGTGCCGTAAACGTCACGGAATAGGTTCCCGGCTGAAGCCCGTCAATCCGGAAGGTTCCCACGGAATCCGTCATGGCGTCATGAGCTTCACCGTACTGGGGGCTAATCACACTGACGCTGACATTAGGCAAAATGGCACCGGTTTGGTCGCTGACCGTGCCGACCAGGGTGCCATTGCTGGTTTGAGCCCTGATCATAGACGGTAGAGCGCAAAGGATGGCGAGAGCTAGCACTGCGAAGAAGATTCGGTTCCGCATTTCGGATCCCCCCATTTGAATTAGGCTACTTGCCCCGGGCGAAGATGCTATATCAGCCGATACTGCCGGAAAGCCGCGTCTCGCTGTAACCCCAACAAAATCGTAAAACTCCGGATTTCAAGACTTGAAAGGCTCTATACAAAGCACATCTTGTACCAAGATTCGTCCGCCGAATCGAAAAGACCAAATCACTTAGGAATCAAGTAGATATGGAAACGCACAGTGCGATTTCTGTGACACTCTTTATGCATGTATACGAGAAATAATACAAGTTATTCATGAAATGCTAAAGATCATAGGTGCGGCGACTCCGCACCGGGCCGATGCCTTGCACAAACGCTAGACTCGCGGACGATTCGAATCCTAGCGGGCGACGTGGCGGCGGCGATAGATGAAGACGAAAATTCCAAGGAAGACGCTTAGCGCGGGCAGGAGCAGGATCAAGATGCCATGGCGGAGGGCGGCTCCGCCCTGGGCACCGGAGGCTGCGGCATTCTGGTAGCACATGGCGCAGCCTTGGGCCGCTGCGCGAGGCATCGACAGCACAAACGCCGCCACCGATACTAGGAGGAGAACGGGCAATGTCGCGGCGCGCTGGGCGTCAAGCGGGTGACTCCCCGCGAAGAAGAAGGGGAGCTTTGGCGTCCGAGTTCTCAACCGCGGACCTTTCTCGTCTAGTGTTCGAACTTTCCACGGTGAAAGTTCATTGTGTTGATCTGTCTTCATCATCTTTAGTTACCCGCCACTACTTACTCACCAGAAACAGCAGGAACAGGGACAGCCAAAGGCCGTCCATGGAGTGCCAGTAGATTGCCACGATTTCGGTGGCCGTGCCGCGCGTCATATGGCGGACGGAGCGGAATGCCACCGCCAGCAGTGCCGCGATTCCTCCCAATAAATGCAAACCGTGCGCGAACGTGAAGACGAAAAAAAAGCTGCTGCTGGGATTGGTCGCCAGAAAAATGCCGGCGGTCGCGAGCTGGCGCCAGGCGATTACCTGCCCGGCGAGGAAAAACAGCCCGAGGATCGCGGTAACGCCCCACCAATGGCGGAAGGCGTCCTCCTGGTGCGCCAGAAGATTTTTCCTGGCACGCGCGAGCGTGAAGCTGCTGGCCAGGAGGATCAGTGTGTTCAGCCAGAGGATCCGCGGAACTTCGAGCGTTTGCCAATCACTGTTCGGAAAGCCTTTTCGCACAACGAAAGCGCTGACGAGCGCGATGAAGAACATCAAAATTCCGCCCAGGGCGATGACGATGCCGGTTACGTAGGCCCGCTGCGGGACATTAGGTGAGTGCTCAGGCGAGCTCGGGCCAGAGCCAAATGCCGATCCCGATGCCACGCGGCCCACGTTCGCACGTTCGATGAATTCGGGGCGGGCGCTATCGAGCATTTGGCGATGCCTCGCTTTCTCTCGCGATTTCTTCCGGCGAGAGATTCTGCCGCAGGAAATCTTGCTTCGCGCCGGGAACGCTGTACTCATACGGCCCGCGATAGACGGTTGGGTACTGGCCGCTAAAATTGTCGAACGGGGGCGGCGAAGTGGTGATCCATTCGAGTGTCGTAGCGTTCCAGGGATTTGCGGACGCCGGATCGCCTGCTTTCAAACTCCAAAAGAAATTGTAGAAAAACAGGAGTTGAGCGGTCGCGGTGATGAATGCGGCGATGGTCATGAAGAGGTGCAACGGCTGGAGCGCGGCGAGGTACGCTGCTCCGGTCGAATCCGCGTAGCGGCGAATTCCGCCGACAACACCCACGAAGTGCATGGGCATGAAGATGCAATAAACGCCCACAAACGTTAGCCAGAAATGGAGTTTCGCAAGCGGCTCGTTCATCATCCGCCCGAACATTTTCGGAAACCAGTAATACGTCGCGGCAAAAATTCCGAAGACCGACGCCACTCCCATGACCAGATGAAAATGCCCGACGACGTAGTAGGTGGCGTGCAACATCGTGTCGAGCGCCGGCTGCGCCAGAAAGATTCCGGAGAGTCCGCCCGTGACGAAAAATGAAACGAAACCGATGGCGAATAGCATCGGCGAATCGAAATGGATTTTCCCGCCCCAGAGAGTGCCAAGCCAGTTGAATGTCTTGATCGCGGAAGGTACGCCGATCGACAACGTCAGCACGGAAAACGCCAGGCCCGAGTATGGGTTCATTCCGCTGACAAACATGTGATGGCCCCACACGAGAAATCCCAAAAATCCGATCGCGCAGAGCGCTAGCGCCATGGCGCGGTATCCGAACACTGGCTTGCGCGAGAAATTCGCGAGGATGTGCGAGACCACGCCCATGCCGGGCAGAATCGCAATGTAGACCTCGGGATGNNCCAGAACAGATGCTGCCAGAGTAAAGGCGAACCCCCGCTGTGAGCTTGCAACTCGCCGGTGAGCACGAGTCCCGCGGGAAGAAAAAAACTGGTGCCTGCGGAGCGGTCGAGTAATAGCAGAATGCCTCCGGCGGCCAGCACGGCAAAAGCTAGCAGACTGAGAATCGCAGTGACGAACCAAGCCCATACGGTGAGCGGCATGCGCATCAGGNNCGCGCGCATGTCGATGATCGTGGAAATGAAATTGAGCGAGCCCAGCAGCGAAGCGAGGCAGAAAATCAGTATGCTGACGATCCAGATCGTCTGGCCAATTCCCTCCCCCGGACCTGTGATTTCGCCGAGACCGCTGAGCGGCGGATAAGCCGTCCAGCCGCTGATAGGAGCGCCGCCAGGAACCACAAAGGCGGCAATCATGCAGAGGAAAGCGAGAAAAGTAAGCCAGAAGGAAAGGCTATTGAGGCGCGGAAATGCCATTTCCGGCGCACCGATTTGAATCGGCAGAAAATAGTTGCCGAACGCACTCTGAGGAGCGACGGTGAGCACGAAAAACACTATGAGCGAGCCATGCATCGTCACGAGCGCGAGATACTGCTCGGGCTGCATGATTCCGCCCATGACAAACGGCAGATGCATTTGCGGCCACGCGAGGTGAAGGCGCATCAAGAGTGAAAGANNTGGTCCGTCATTGGGTGAGCGCCTGCCCCTTCAGGAAGTTCTCGTAATCGGATTCCGAAACAACTTTCATGAGGCTGTGCATTTTGTTGTGGCCCAGCCCGCACAGTTGCGTGCAGACAATTTCATACTCTCCG
>PKUY01000265.1 GCA_003131705.1 Acidobacteriota bacterium
TCGCCTCGTCGAGGATCAGGATTGGAGCGTCCTTCAGCAACGCGCGAGCGATTGCGAGGCGCTGCCGCTGGCCTCCGGAAAGGCGCTGGCCGCGATCGGCGATGACGGTATTGTAGCCGTCCGGCATTTGCGTGATGAAATCGTGAGCGAGAGCCGCTTGGGCCGCAGCAATTACCTTGGCTTCGGGCATGTCCGGCCGGCCGTAGCAGAGATTGTTGCGAATTGTGTCATTGAAGAGAATTGTTTCCTGCGTGACGATGGCCATTTGCTCGCGCAGCGAGCGGAGCGTAACGTCACCGACGTCGTAGCCATCGATGCGAACAGTTCCTGCCGAGGCGGCATGGAATCGCGGAAGGAGATTCACGAGTGTGGTCTTTCCTGCGCCGCTCGAGCCCACAATCGCGACCACCGCGCCCGCCGGAACTTTCAGGTCGATATTTTTCAGGATNNATGAGCGGGCCGTCGTCATAGGAAAAGCTGGCGTGATCGAACTCGACGGATTTCGCGAACGGCGGCAATACTTTTGCGCCCGGAGCTTCCAGCACTTCTTCGGGAAGATCGAGGAAGGAGAAGACCTGCGTGGAAATTCCCACGGCCTGCAGGAATAACTGGTAAACAGTGCCGAGACGTTTCACGGGTTCGTACGCCTTGAATAGGGCGTAGGCGAAGACGATGAACGAGCCGGTGGTCATACGGTGAACTTTGATCTCGCCGCGAGCGAAAAGCAGAACGAGCGCGATGACGACAGCACCCAAGAGATCCATCAGCGGGGAGGTAGCGGCGAAGGCTCGAATCCAGCGCATATTTTCGCGCAGCAGCTTGCGGGCGGCTTCGCGGAATTTGCGGATTTCGAAGCCTTCCATCCCGAAGGCTTTCACCACGCGATTGCCGCTGATGGTTTCCTGCAGAATCTGACTCAAGTCCGCGAGACGAGCGCGGCTTTTTTCCGAGGAACGGCGAATGCGGCGGCCGAATTTTCCGACGGGCCACACCACGAGCGGGATCAGGACGGCTGAGCCGACGGCCAACCTCCAGTCAATGATCAGCAGGACGGCGACGAACGCGACGAAGCTAAATGTTTGGCGGAAAAGTTCCGCGAACCAGTCCGAGAAGGCGTTGCGCATCTGCTCGATGTCGCTGATCACCGCCGACATCACGCGGCCGACTGGATTGTGCTGAAAAAAGCCGAGGGGCTGCTGCACGATGCTGGTGTACACGTTGTTCCGCAGGTCGGTGATGGCGGAAAGACCAACGAATTGGATCAAGATGCTTCCGAAATACTCGGCCGCTCCCTTAATTAGAAAAAGGAACAGAAGCGCGACAGCGAAGACCGTCCAAACGTTGTGGAAATGGTGCGGGACGAACGAGTGGAGATCGATCACCCGTTCGGTATACGGCACTTTGAACAGAATCAGTTTCTGGTTAACCGAAGCAGGATCCAAGACAACGTCAAACGCGGGCCGCAGGGCAAAGGCGACAAGGAACTCGGCTACCCCCATCACCGCGATCAGAAGAATGCCCAGAACAAGAGGGCTGGTGTACGGCCGCAAATATCGCAGCAGGCGGTGAATTTCCTCCCGTTGGTTCAAGCGCGGGATGCCGGTGATGGATTCGGGTTTCAAGAGCTGGGTGTCAGTTTACGGAACAACAACGGATTTTCACATCCTCCGCGGCTAAAGCCGTGTTTCGCGTTGAGAATTACACCCCTGCCGGATGGAACTCGCTTAGCCTATGCATCGCGCGAGCATCTGGCAAGGCGTAATCGCAAAAGCCGTACAATCGCGTGTCGCCGCTCCTGATGCAGCGGCCAACCAGTTGCAAGTCGCGCACAAAAAACTAAGAGACCGATTTCTCCAGATCGCGATGCCCGACTTTGGTCGCATGCCCTTTGCGATGCAGCGCCCCGCGAATCACTTCCGCGAGCGCGACCGAGCGATGGCGCCCGCCGGTGCATCCCAGGGCAACTGTGAGATAACTCTTACCCTCCCGAATGTAATGAGGGATCAGATACGTCAACAGGCTCTCGATGCGGCGGAGAAATTCTCCCGTTTGAGGGAAAGAACGAATGTATCGCGCGACCCGAGGATCTTTGCCGCTGAATGGCCGGAGGCGCGGGACGAAATGCGGATTCGGCAAAAACCGCACGTCGAAAACCAGATCCGCATCGGCAGGAATGCCGTAGCGGAATCCGAAGCTTACAACCGATACCAGCAGCGGCCGCCGGCCTCGATTCTGAAAACGGTCGGTGATGAGCTGGCGCAGTTCGTGCACGTTGAATTTTGTGGTGTCGATAATGACGTCGGCAAGCTTGCGGATCGGCGCCATGCGCCGCCGCTCTTCTCGAATTCCCGCCGCGATCGAACCTTGGCCGCCGAGCGGATGAGGGCGACGCGTTTCGCTGAAGCGCCGCTGCAGCGCAGCGTTACTCGCTTCGATGAAAACCAGCGTCGCAGCGTGCTCGGCGCTCAGTTTTTTATAGGTGCCGGGCAACTTGTCGATTTGTTCGCCCTCGCGCGCATCCACGAGCAGCGCAGCGCGTTCGATTTCGCCCCGGCCTTCTTCGTACAGTTCGCTGAATGTGGGAATCAAAGCGACAGGAAGATTGTCCACGCAATAAAAGCCGAGGTCTTCAAACGTGTTGAGGACGGAACCTTTGCCGGAGCCCGAAAGGCCGGTGAGGATTACGAGTTGGCGAGCGTGACGTTTGCGGTCGGAGCGTTTCACGGCGGCGGGCGGCTAGGCCTTCACCCGGCGACGGTGCGTGCTTGGGATGCGCAAGTCCTCGCGGTATTTCGCCACGGTGCGGCGAGTGACGTGGATGCCTTCATCGCTCAATTTTTTAGTGATCTGTTCGTCCGTGAGTGGGTGAGACGTGTCTTCCGCTTCGATCATCTGTTTGACGCGCCGCTTCAGGGACAAGAGCGACATGTCGGCGCCCTGCGGTCCGTTGACGGATTCGGAGAAGAAGCTGCGCAGCTCGAGAACTCCCTGCGGCGTGTGCACGTATTTGTTGGCCACGGCGCGGCTGACGGTCGAGGGATGCACGCCGACTTCCTCGGCGACCTCTTTGATCATCATTGGTTTCAGATGGTCCGGACCGTAATCGAGAAAATCTCCCTGGCGGCGAAGAATCGAATGGCAGACGCGCAAGATGGTGTGCTTGCGCTGCTCGATATTTTTCATCAACTGGATGGCGGCGGTGAAACGCTCTTTCACGTAGTTGCGGACTTCGCGATCGGCGGCGTCGCGGGCGAGCAGGCGACTGTACGTTGGGCTCAAGCGGAGCTGGGGCACGTCGTCATCGTTCATGAAGACCTGCCACTCGCCATCCACTTTGCGGAACTGGACATCGGGTTCAACCAGACGAGGCTCGGTCTTGTTGTAGCGCAGGCCGGGCTTCGGATCGAGGCGTTTAATCAGGTCCACGGCGCGCTTGACCATCTCGATCGGGCGGCTGACTGCACGCGCAACTTCCTTGAGCTGATTGTTCTGCAAGAGTTTCAGGTGCTCGGTGATGATCTGCTGCGCGAGAGTATTCTGGGGATCGATGAGCTTCACCTGGAGCAGCAGGCACTCCTCCAAACTGCGCGCGGCAACTCCGGGCGGGTCGAGCTCCTGCACCACAGCGAGGGCTTCTTCGACGTCTTCCATTGAATAATTTCCGGACTGCGCGATTTCGTCGAGCGTCGCGTTGAGGTAGCCGTTCTCATCGAGATTGCCGACAATTGTTTCGGCGATTTTGCGAACTGTTTCGGTGCAAATGCTCACGCTCATTTGCCAGGTGAGATGGTCGGTCAGGGTCGCGGGCGAGGAAAGAAATTTATCGAACGACGGGCGTTCGATTTCCTCGCGCTCGCCGCCCGAAGAGCGCTCAGCGCCCGTATCGAGATATTGCGTAAAGAATGAGCCGAAATCGAACTCATCAAACGGATTGGCTTCCTTGGTTTCAGGGACCTTCTCGGTTTCTTTCTTAAGGAACGCCTCGTCGGTATAGCTATCTGCCGTGACGTTATCTTCGGCGAGCTCTTCGAGGACGGGATTCGCCATGATCTCCTGATTGATCATTTCCCGCAGCTCGAGACGATTCAGCGCCAGCACGCTGACCATCTGGACGAGCCCCGGCGTCAGAATCTGCTTCTGAGCCAGGCGGAGATGCAATTTGGGTGCTAGCCAGTTCATCGAGTTCAGTTGAGGCGGAAGCCTTCTCCTAGATAAATTCGTCGAACGTCCGCATTGGCGGAAAGTTCCGCGGGAGTGCCGCTGGCCAAAATTTTACCCTCGCTGATAATGTAAGCGCGGTTGGTCACTGCCAGGGTATCGCGAACATTGTGATCGGTGATAAGAACGCCGATACCCGCCTCGCTCAAGTCGGCAATGATCTTTTGGATGTCCACAACTGTGAGGGGGTCGATTCCTGCAAAGGGTTCGTCGAGGAGGACGAAGGACGGCAAGAGCACGAGCGAACGGGCAATTTCCAGGCGGCGTCGCTCGCCGCCGGATAGAACGTACGCATGGCTGGATCGGACTCCCTCAAGTCCCATTTGGGCCAAAAGTTCCTCCACGCGGTCGCGTCTCTGCTCGGGAGTGACCGACAGGGTTTCCAGCACAGCGAGCAGATTCTCTTCGACGGTCAGCTTTCGAAACACCGAAGGCTCTTGGGGGAGGTAGCTGATGCCGTTGCGGGCCCGCAGATACATGGGGAGGTCGGTGATATCCTCGCCGTCCAGCAAGACACGCCCGTAGTCCGGACGCGCTAGACCGACCAGGATGTAAAACGTCGTGGTCTTTCCGGCGCCGTTCGGCCCGAGCAGCCCAACCACTTCTCCCTGTTGAATCTCCAAATTAATGTTATCGACTACCTTCCGACCCCTATACGACTTCCGAAGATCGGCGGCTTGGAGTTTCAACATGCCGGTTCATTTCTCAACCCGGTGCTTGGTCAGTGTGCGCGAACCTTCCTGCGAATCAATCAAAATCGTATCATTCGCCACAAAGAAGGTCAACGAATGGCCGGTAGTTGTGTCGCTCGCGGCATTAACTAGAGTCGGCTGTCCGCCTGAAAGAACGAATTTTCCGCTTGCGGCGGTGTATTCGGCCTGCTCGGCCATGCCCCGCCGGTCGCCCTGCCGGACGACCACACCGCCCTGAGCCAGGACGCGGCTCAATTGTCGGCCCGCGGGCGCGCCTGAGGCAGCCGCGGTGGACTTAGGCGACGGCTCTCCGTCGGTCCCCGGTTGGGGCCCAGCGGATTCGAGGAATACATCCAGCGTTTTCGATTCGAGCGAGCCCTGGTCGGAGCTGGCCATTACGCCGCTATCCAGGTGGGCGCGTCCCTGATCGCTCCAATAGGTAAGAACTGGTGCGCGGACCTTCCAAAGAGTCGGCTGGGCGGCTGACTTGGAGCCGGACGCGGTGGTCTTTCCCGAGCCCGGCACAAACTGGCCGGTCAGTTGGGAGAAGACCGCGAGCACATGTCCGGTCGCCTGTAACTTCTTGTCGTCGCGCCAGAGTTCGATCTGGTCGCTATCGAGTACGGAATCGCCCTGCCAGAGCCGAGCGTGACCAGCGTAAGTCACATGCCCCGAATTGACGGAGCCCGAGAGAGTGTCCGCCGAGATATGGGCAGCGCCGGAGCCGAGACCTACAACATCGCCCTGAACGGTGGGCGCATAGGTTGAGACCACGCCGCCAGTTGCATGCAGCTCTCCCGATTTCTGGTTCATCACTACATTGTTGGCGGTGGTGCGGCCCATCGCGTCGGAGACGACGGGTGAGCCGTCGAGAGTAATGATGTCCGTGGCGCGGACGATGCTTGCGTGATCCGCCGTGGCTTCGCGGTCACCTTGCCGGAAGCGGACATCGCCGCTTTCGTCGAGGGTTTCCCATTGACCACGAGCGCCAAACGTAGCGGCGAGCTCCGCCGCCGAGACGATCTGCGGAGCAGCTTTCGGCGCCTGTCTGCTGACTTCAACGTTGCCGTGGCCAAACAATTTATCGAGGCGCCCGCCGGCACCTAGTTGGGCGAGGAATGTTTTCGCGTGCAGGGTCGTGGTGTCGGTACTGGTGAACGATTCGATTGTCGCGGGCGCGAGGGTTTCAGCGCTTTCAATGTGCTGTTTATCCGCGGACTGGCCGGGCTGCGCGCTCGCGGAGAATGTGATCCGCAAGGCGTCTGTCTTCAGGCGATGGGAATCGCCGCCCTGCTGGGTTTCGGCGGTGACTCCGCCGGTCGCCGTCATGTCCTTGATCAGATTGTGCTGCGGCAGCATGGCGAACTCGACGTGCGCGGCTGAAAAATGATCGGTGCCCGCGGCGGTCTGCCGGCTTCCCGTAATGCCACCGTCGGCAATTACGCGTTCGATCCAACCCGCAGGATTCAGCAAACCTTCAAAGCGCGACGCAGAGACAACTGCTTTCCCGCCCCCCTCTGTGGCGCGAATCTGCGGATGGCCGTCGGCGACGGCTCGCTGCACGTGGTACTGCGCGTCGAGTTCGATGGAGATCGCTTCGGCGGAAAGTTCGCGAGTGCCCTGTCGCACGAGCGCTGGTCCCTTGAGTATGACGGTGCGCTCGTTGCGGTGGATTTCCAGGCTACTGCCGGTGGCGCGCACGGGCTGGCCGCCTGTCTGCGCTGAGGAAGCGAGTTCGAATGCAACTCCGTTTTCCACGCGCACGACCGAGTCGAGCGTGCTGTAGGAAACTCCCACACCGCGTCCCTGGCCGGCCGGGAAAGTGAACTCCACGGGAGCGGGAGTGGATGCTTCGCCGGAGTTGCGATTGAACGTGAGGTTGCTGGTCTTCACTTCAAGATTGTTTCCGAGCGCGCCGGCAGATTTGTCGGCGGTGGGGTTGGCATTCTCGATCTCGATTTGGACTGCGCCTTCGCAGCGCACCGCGCCAGTGAGCGGCTCGTAACTGCACTCGCGGGTGTGAATGTTGTCGTTACGGCTTCCATCGCGGCCGTACACGGTGATCCAGACGTCTTCGAGCAGAGCGCGATTCTGATCTTTGTATTCGGTGGCGTGAGAGGCACGAACGGTAAAAAGCGTGTGGTTTTGCTCGACCTTGGAAAAGGAAAATTGTGCGGATTGTTGTTGCACGGTTACGGGAACCGCAGCAGGTGCACCGCGTCGCGCGCGAGCTTGCCAAAACGCGTGTTGCGCGTACACGCCGGCAATAGCCAGCGCGATCAAACCCGCGGCGATTGCCGACCAGCGCGCGTAACGCGCTGCTTCACGGTTGCGCAATGCAAAGCCCCCCGCCCGATCAGAACTCGATCAAGTCGATTGAAAGGCGAGTATAGGGGAGTGGTTTGCCAGGAACAACAATGGCAGTTGGTCGCAAGCCTGGGAGAGCAATCCGGATCGAACTATTTTTCCGGCAGGACGCCGACGCCGGCGGCGGCAACCCTGTCGCGCGTGGTGTTCTTCACGAGATACATCGCCTCGTCTGCGAGGTGCAGCAACTCAGCTTTCGTGCGCGAATCGCTGGGATAGGAGGCCACGCCCACGCTGGCCGTTACCGTGACGTTGAGCCCAGTGCCTTTGAGCCACTTCGTTTCGCGAATCAGTTTATGTAGGCGGTGCGCAACACTGAGTGCATTTTCCTTGGACGTCTGGGGAAGCAGAACTACAAATTCGTCGCCGCCGTAACGGAAAGCGAAATCGATCAGGCGACACTTTTCCTTGATGGCCTCGCCGATTTCGGCGAGCAGCTTCGAGCCGACCAGGTGGCCGTGCGTGTCGTTGACGCTCTTGAAGTGGTCGAGGTCGATG
>PKUY01000215.1 GCA_003131705.1 Acidobacteriota bacterium
CGGACGATCCGTTCACCATCCAGGTGCCGATGCGCACAGACTTGGCTTCTGCTGGGAGTGGCTACGTCGCGCTGATCTTCCTCGACGCCCAGGGCAAGGAGGCCGAGCGCCTGCGGCTCACGTTCCAGCCAGTCGAGCGACCCGTCGGCACGCTCACCACCGACGCCCAGGGGCGCTTCTCATTTCTTCCCGGCCCAGAAGTCCTACAGCAGGCGTCTGACTTTCGTATAGAATTTGCTGGGACACCGCAATATCGCATGGCCGCGGCTGGCGTGCACTGAAAACTCGAGGGCCAGGGAAATGCGTGGCGACCAAGAGGGCCTGCGGGTCTCACCACAGAGTGGAAGGAAGGGTCATGCCTGGGCACATTGATTTCCTCGACAATCTCCAAGCGTGCGGGTGGGCGCTTGAAAGCGACCACCGCACCCCTGACGATGTCATCATCTATGCGGACGGCAAGCAACTTGCCCAAGTGCGGCCTACCGTGTTCCGGGAAGACCTGCGCGCCAAAGGCTGGGGCGACGGATTGTGCGGGTTCAGATTCTTTTTTCCCGAGCCCCTGTCGGTCCTTAGGCAAACGCGGGTCTCGGTGAGCTCGGTCTCTTCCGGGGAGTTGCTGGGCGAGAAGTCCGTCGCCCCTGGCGGCCTGCTGTTCGGTGGCGGGGCACAATACCCCCATGCTCTCGATTGCGTCGGGTACGCTGCTTCGGCCGTACGGGGGCAGCAAGACGGAAAGTCTCTAAGACTGCAAGGGAGGGTTCTCGCACCGCCCGACACCATTATCCGGTTCGTTCCCGCCGAAGAAGTGGGATCGATTGTCGTCCATCCGGCTAAGAGCGTGCCAATGCCGGTGCCGTNNTCTTCAGCAACGTCGAGTTCATTGCGGATATCCAAATTCCCCTTCAGAATCGATTTGTTGCCTTCAACCTGATCGATGATAACCCCAAGGCCGCCGCCTATGGCAGAGATCCGGCAAATCCCGCCGCCTGCATGTGCTTCCCGCTCACACATGACTGGTTGCTCGTTCCTGACGAGCAACACTTTTGGCGCACCTGCGGCGCAGTGACAGCCGACCACTTCATTACGGGCGGGACCACGACCGCGTATCAACTCCATTCACTTGCAAAAAGCTTCCTTGGTTCAACAGACCGCCTCAGCGTCCTGGACTGGGGAGTCGGCTGTGGTCGGGTCGCGGTCCCCTTGAAGCGTGCCATGAACCCCGGGGCGGAGATCATCGGGATGGATGTAGATCGGGTGAACGTTGACTGGTGCCGCGCCCACCTTGGCGACATCGAGGTGTCGCTGTGCGACTTCTACCCGCCCCTGGGACTTGAATCCGACTCCCTGGACATGATCTACGGCATCTCGGTTATGACCCACATGACCGAGGCAGCGCAATTCGTCTGGCTGAAAGAGCTCCGCCGCGTGCTGAAGCCCGGTGGCATCTGCGTCCTGACCGTCCATGGGGAGCACGCGCTCGTTCAGAGACTCGGACAGATCCGAAATCCGGCGGTGATGTTGANNAGGATTCTCGGATACCAGCCGCGACCAGAGCCTCGGTCCACTGGATATCAAGGACTACTATCGAGCCACATTCCAGTTGCGCCGGCAGGTGGAGGAGGCTTGGTCGCGCTACCTGAAGATTGAAGCGTATTACCCCGCCGGGCTTGGTGCGTTTCAAGACATTGTAGTGTTACGAAAGCAATAAATCGCACGGCCGAGGCTGGTGTGCACTGGTCGGCTGTGCGCGACGTCACGAATTCGGCTGATAGGCATGGGAGACTGCAAGATACGCTGACTCGGGTTCTTGTTCTCGAAATATGGAGCTGGTTATCTTGGCGACGGTGTTCACGGTCAATTAGGAGTATTCGAATGGATCCGCGGATCAGGGAATCTTTGGCGGCGCTCCCTCCTCTCGCCGCCGCGCGTGCCAACCCGGCGTTAAGGCCATGCAAGGTATGTGGGAATCCGGCGAGGTTTTTTGACGTAACCGACTTNNCCGTCGCGTACCATCGGTGCGACACGTGCGGGTTTATGTTCGCGCCGTTGTTCGATGACTGGACTGACGGGGATTTCCGGAAGTACATCTACAATGACGAGTATCTAGCGGTAGACGGTGAATACGCGGGGATCCGTCCAAAGCGCGCTGCGACACAAATGGCTAAGTTCTTGGCTGGATTTGAAGATGCCCGACTAATCGACTACGGCTCCGGAACCGGGCTGTTTGCTGCCCACATGCGAGCGGATGGGTTCGAGCACATCACAAGCCTCGATCCATTTAGTGAGCCGGTTCGCCCATCTGGCCGGTTCGATATCATCACGTGCTTCGAGGTTATCGAACATACTCCCACCCCGCTGGAGACCCTTCGGGACATCGCGTCACTACTCAATGACGATGGATGCGTAATACTTGGTGAGTCCCTACAGCCGCCCGACATCAATGTGATACGGTGCAATTGGTGGTACTGCATGCCGCGCAATGGCCATATCAGCCTTTACACGGACCGCACGCTCGCTCTTCTCGCGACACGTNNCAGTCGTCCTGTGGCCGGTAGGTTCGCAGATCTTGCGCGCCGCGTATCACTTCCGTTGCTACCAGTCTCCCTCGGCGCGCCGCAATCGATGGATGAGTCCGTGGAGACCAGGACGCAGTGGCATGGTGTGGAATCCTTTTCTGGCATGCCGACACGATGGACTGCCAGGGCGGAGGTGTCATGGCGCATTGCTATTCCACCAATCAGATCTATGGTTGCGCGCATCCGGCTCCCATTCGCCAACGAAGTGCGACCGGGTTTCGCGGCAGAAAGCCGGCTTCTGGTGG
>PKUY01000214.1 GCA_003131705.1 Acidobacteriota bacterium
CGCCTTAAGCTGCCATCGTCGGTCGGCTTCTTAAAACCGGGAGGGTTTACAGGATATGCCCACGATGGCGGACCCTCCGGCCTTTGTGCAGTCGCTCCAACTGCCAGAACAAACGCCAACGAGAAAAGCGTCGCGAGTTTCTTCATCGGTCCGCCCTCTTTTTTGCCTTCCTTCGGTGTGATCGCCCGCAAATTCTAGCATCATGCGTCCTCGCAGCAATTCAATCTCGGGACTTCTGCGGGACAGAAGCATCGGCTGTGATCTTGGGCACAGGATCAAGGGATTTCACTGAAATTCCTGGCCCGCCGGCCGATACTAGCCTTTGAGGATATCAACGTGAAAAAAAACGGTAATGGCAAACGGGGAGATTCGAGCAGCAGCGTCGAAAGGAAAGCGGGGGCCGTCGTTGATCAACTGCCGAGTGGCGCGGTTAGCGCCGTGGAGCGGCGGAGGGCACCACGGAATACATTAACGGCCGCGGCGGTGGTGGTCGAGCCCAAATCCGGGGCGCGGCTCGACGCGCATACGAGCGATCTGAGCATGGATGGCTGCTACGTGGACATGATGAACCCCTTCCCTGCGGGAACCGAAATGGAGTTGCGGCTGACGAGAGAAGGGAAGTCTTTCAATGCCAAGGCGAGGGTAGCTTACTGCCAAATTGGAGTCGGGATGGGTGTGCTATTTACGACGGCTGAGCCGGAAGAGCTGTCGACCCTCGAAAAATGGTTTGCGGAGTTTCGCGGAGAAGCGCAGCCCGAACCACACGCGCTGGCAGACGAGGAACAGCCACTCTACCGCGCCACCGCGAAGAACGAGGAGCATTACATTCTCGAAGAGCTGCTCGTGCTAATGATGCGAAAGGGTTTGCTGACCGAAGAAGAGGGAGAGCCGATCCTTCATCGCCTTCTCCGCTAGGGACTTATGGAATCCCGGCTTCAAAGTGGTGCAAGTAGCGTTCTATTTTACTTCTTCGATCCTCAAACCTGTGGGCTTTGCGAAAAGGTCTGCCTTGAACGACGCCTGGTCGTCCCAAAGTAAATAGCGAACCTGAACCACTTTCTCTNNGACGGCCCGTTCAACGAGCTTGAGAACATAGTCCCCGATCGTCAGTTCGTAAAAATTTGCTTTGAACTCCAGTTTGGGACCTTCAACCGCCTTTGCGCCATTGGCCTGAAAGAATTCGAGCTCTCTCCCAAATTCCAGTTCGCCGATCTTGCTCTTGGTCATCTCCGGATCAAACGCGAAGATGGACAATTTGCAATTGAAGGTTGGTCCTGGATCGACAAGATGTTTCGCCGAATTGTCCGCCAAATTGACAAGCCAAGCATCAGGTTCGTTCACAATTATTCTGCCGTGAATCGCGTTCTTGGGATCTGGCTCCTCGTCGGCTCTGCAGTATTGATTTGAAGCTCGCCAGTAGGTCTTTGGTTTTGCGGCAAAGGAATCAGCGGGAATGTCCGTACCGCTCGTCTGGGCGATTAGATGAGTCATCCTGTTGGGTGTACTGTCGATCTGGGGACTCCCGCCAAGAACGGCGAGCGCAAGCATCACAGTCAATCGTTCCCATTGCAACGGATTCTCCTTTCGCCCTTCATCATGAAATGCGGAAGCAGTGAAGGGATAAGCCCGTAAGTTTACGATTTATACCACACCGCACTTCCGTGTACGCTCCAAACTCGAGCATAGACGCTGCATTTGGTCTAAGCCAGCTCCTGAGTAGTCGAATCACCGGAAACTGACCAAACCCACGAGATTCGAGTCCGTGCGGCACTCAAACTTTTGTTATGCTTGCTTGGCCCACGGAGGAAACCAAAAGTGCCTTCCGATCCCGCTTCTCGCCATGTGATCGACCTTCGCAGCGACACCGTGACGCGCCCCACGCCCGCCATGCGCCGCGCCATGGCCGAAGCCGAAGTTGGCGACGACGTGTACGCCGAAGATCCCACGGTCAATCGCCTCCAAGCCCGCGCCGCGGAAATTTTCGAGCGCGAAGCGGCTCTCTTCTTTCCCTCCGGCTCGATGGCCAACCTCACCGCCATCAAAACCTGGACGCGCCCCGGCACGGAGGTCATCTGCGAGGCCATGGCGCACATTTATCTCTACGAAATGGCGGGAGTCGCCGCCATCGCCGGCTGCATGCCCAACACCATTCCTGCGCCGTCAGGAACGCTCACTTGGGACCTGATCGAGCCGCTGATCCGCCCGCACATTTACTATCGTTCGCAGACCGCGCTGATCGAACTCGAAAATACGCACAACATGCATGGCGGCACGGTCTATCCGCCGAAGATTTCGGACGACATTTGCGAGCGCGCCCACGCCGCCGGCCTTCCCGTGCATCTCGACGGCGCGCGCATCTTCAACGCTGCGGTCGCGCTGGGCTGCAGCGTCGTCGACATCACGACAAAATTCGACTCCGTAATGTTCTGCTTGTCGAAGGGTCTCGGCGCGCCGGTTGGCTCCATGCTCGTCGGTTCGCGCGATTTCATCGAGAAAGCCCGCGCCACGCGTAAACTCCTCGGCGGAGGTATGCGCCAGGCCGGCGTTCTCGCAGCTGCTGGACTGATCGCGCTCGAGGAAACTCCAAAAATCCTGCATCGCGATCATGAAAATGCGCGCCATCTGGCAACGGGTCTTTCGCGCATTCCTGGCATCACCATCGATCCTGCCAAAGTGGTCACCAATATCCTCATCTTCGACATCCACCAAACGGGACGCACCGCCGCCGAAATCTGCGACGAGCTTGCGAAGCGCAACGTCCTCTGCGGCCCCACCGCCAAA
>PKUY01000299.1 GCA_003131705.1 Acidobacteriota bacterium
CAGCGCTCCGCGTGTGGCCGTGCTCGAAACCACAACGCCGTCCTCGACAACCGGCGACACGATTTCCACCTCGAATCCCCACCTCTTCCCGAGTTCGCCCAGCAATTTCGTGTCTCCCTCTTGCCGGTGTCCGAAACGGAAATTCCCGCCGATGAGCACCGTCTGCGCGCGCATGGCATCCACTAAAAAATGTTTGACGAAATCCTCCGCGCTGAGTTTCGCGAGCTCCGCATCGAACTGCACGACGAGCGCCGCATCGATTCCCATCGCATCGATCGCCGCAAGCCTCTGCGGAAGAGTTGCGATCAGGGAAGGGGCTTGCTCCGGACGCAAGATGCGCGCCGGATGAGGATAAAATGTCAGCACCGCGCTCATTGACTCCGTTTCACTGGCTCGCTGGATCAGGCTCCTCAGAATCTTCTGATGCCCCACGTGCACGCCGTCGAAATTCCCAATCGTCACAGCGGTTCGTTTTCTCGGGTGGCCGAACCGCGTAACCCACTCGCCTGCGGAATGCACGATGTCGAGCGGCATCAGACTTCTGTCCTGAATTGCAGGCCGTCATATGCCAGCCGCACGTTTTCGGGCAGCTTCGCATTTGCCTCCGCGTGGCCGAGGTCATGGCAGATGTGCGTAAACCACGCGCGCGTGGGTTTCAATTCCTCCACCAGCGCGAGCGACTGCTCGACGTTGGAATGCGTGGGATGAGGAACGTACCGCAGCGCGTCGAGGATGAAATCGTCAAGACCACCGAGCAGTTCCTTCGAGCTTTCCGGCACGCGGCTGAAATCCGTCAGATAGGCCACCTTGCCGAATCGGAATCCCAGCACGGGTTGAATCCCATGCATCGCCGGAATCGGCACGATGTGCAGACCAAAGAGATCGAATGGACCGTCGATCGTATGCAGGTCGATGAGCGGGAGAGTGCTTCCGGGCTGCGCTTCGTCGAAGATGTACGCAAATTGGCGCCGCAAGATGCCGAGTGTGTCATCACCGGCATAAATCGGTATCGCACTTCGCTGCTTCATGTTGAACGGGCGTATATCGTCAAGCCCCATGATGTGGTCGGCGTGCCCGTGCGTGTAGAGGACGGCATCCAAGTGGTCGATCCGCGCCCGCATTGNNTGATAACGGAAATCCGGAGTCGTGTCGATGAGCACATTGCGCCCGTTGTAGGTGAGCAGAACCGACGGACGCGTTCTCTGATCGTGGGAATCTGCCGACTCACACACCGCGCAATGGCACCCCAGCGTGGGAACGCCCATTGACGTGCCAGAGCCGAGAACTGTCAGTTGAAGAGAGGCCATGAACTAACGGAGGACTTTATTTAGCTTGCCACACGGCACCAGCCAGCACTGAGCTGCTCAATCACAAATCCCAAATCGCGAATCACTGATCACTTCTTCACTCCAGCTTTTTTCGCCATCGCCGCGGCGGCCGCCTTCGAAATCTCCATAAACGTCAACTTCAGGCTGCCAAGCACTTCGATCAGTAAGTCGTTATCAGCCTTGGCCAAATTCCCGCGTGTCTTTTCTCGAAGCGCATCGAGCATATCGATTACCTCCCGCGCTCCTTCGAGATCAACGAAGGGTTGACCTGTCTGCGGATCGGCCATCCCGCCCATCATTGCCGCCACGTTCCGCGTCAGAAAATCCACGAGCATCTGAAAGCTGCGCGATGACGCTGAAGTCTCAGCGAGTCCATCTGCGCCCAGCAATCCCGATCCGCCGTGCGCATCACCCGCTGGTGCGGTCCCCGAAGCCGAATTTCCATGCGCGGCTGCATCTTTCGCGGCAGCCTTCGCCTGGGCTTCCGAGAGGCTTGCCGCCTTGGTCGCTGCGGCTTCTTCTTCGCGCCGCTCCTGCTCGACGGCGCCTTCGCGCANNTAACACCCGCTTCCGCACCCCACAAGCGAAGGCGTCCTTAGACACTGGATCAGTTTTCGGTTGGCGAGTTCCAATGTGCGCGCGAAAGAAAGCGTTTTCACACTCCCTCCTGCTGTATAATCCGCGCGATTGCTCCTGTGTCCAACGCCATGTCAAACCGCTCTACGCAGGACGCCGCCACTCCCCGCCCGCGCCGACATTTTCTCTGCGTCGCGCTGTGCGTCGCCGCGCTCGCGAACGCGCTCGTCCCGGTGGTCTTCTTTTCCGAAACACACCTCTTCGGCCAGACGGACCCTCGCCACCGCGCTCTCGTTGCCGTCGTCGTGATGGCGGAATATGCGATCGCCTTCTTGCTTCTGCTCGTGCACGCCAATGTGGGCTTTGCGAGCGGCTACGCCGTCGCCACCGCCGCTATCGTCACGCTGGGCTCCGCCATGCTTGCTTTCTTGACCGTGGGTCCGGCCCGTTGGGGCTGGGACGCGCTCTACGCCGAAATTCTGGTCCTCGGAGGGTTTGCTTTCGCCGTCTTGTCCAACACGGTCTTTCTCGGCGCGAGCATCCGTTACGCCCGCGCCATCCACCCGCGCCTGCACCTCGGCGGCTTCTTCCTCGGCATGGCCGCCTCCCTCGCTCTCCTGTTTCTCTACTCCCGCATTCTCTCCTAGCGTCGCGATTGACAACATTGGCCCTCGAAGCCCCTCCCCACATACTACTGGGCGTAGTCGGATTACCGGGTGCGCCGTGAAAAGGC
>PKUY01000117.1 GCA_003131705.1 Acidobacteriota bacterium
GGCGTACTCGCCTTCCTGCCCCAGCGGCTTCTGTCGTTGACGCTGCAAACGGCGGCGCGAAGCGCCACGCCCCTTCTAGGGGGTTGGGACTTCGGATTCAGTGTGGCAACGCCCTTACTGGGGAAAGGTGTCGGGTGTCAACTCCGCCGTAAGCGTGTGACACAGCGACAGTGCTTTAGCCCCTGAAGCCGCTCACGGGCTTTAATACCTGAGGCAACTGTCGTGGGGCTTTTCCTAGCCTCGCGGATGGAACTATAGAATCCTCGTAATCGTGGCGGCGATGAAAGAACGACAGGAGAAGGGAGGACGTCGATGCCTTCGCGAAAAGTCCCCCCCTCAACGGCGGCACTGCTTCTCCGTTCTTTCTATCATCCGCCGCTCATCTCCAGTTTTCTAATCGCANNACATCCCGTTATTAGAATCCCGACTAAGTCATTATAAACAAACGGTTATGACCAGGCCTAAGCGCAACATTTTCGGGGGTTCGGCTTTCTTGACGAAACCCCGCACCGCTCTTTGACAACTAGATAGCAGCAAGGCATGGCGCAACTCAATAGGCTCTCCGGCCCCGAGGTAGGGGGCCCCTCCGCCCGCGCGTCGTCAAGTTGGGAGGCTACCGAAACACCCATTTCCTTGACGAAACCGCCGATTCCTGCTACAAAAGCTCGTTTGGTTGGGGAATAGTTCTCGCGTCTATGGCTCCCGTTCAGGGAGTCTTCATCCGGAGGAAGGTCATTTATCCTGGCTGGAACGGTGGGGTTGCGGGTGTGGACCGATCAACGCAAATGATAACGATTTTTGTTTCGCAACGATGCCTGTAAAACCCCTGAGGAATCAATTTGACGGAGGAATCACTGATGCGTAGCGAAATTACGGGCATCCGGTCGGCAGACAAAGGTCTGCTCGGATGCCTATTGACGAAGATGTTCGCGGCAGGCGCCGGCCTGGTAGTTCTGCTGCTGAGCGCCATCTCCACACAAGCTCAAGCCGATACCACCGGCGGCGAGGCAAATCTCAAACTGCCCGATCTTTCGCAAGTCCAGTTTCTCGGAGTGGACGGCCACAAATTGCTTCTGTTTGGAATTTTGTTTTGCATTTTCGGTTTGTGTTTCGGCATGACCATCTATGTGCGCCTGAAAAATCTTCCGGTGCACCGCTCGATGCGCGAAATCTCCGAATTGATTTATGAAACCTGCAAAACATACCTCGTGAATCAGGGGAAGTTTCTTTTCCTGCTCTGGATCTTCATCGCTGCCGTGATCGTGCTCTACTTCGGCGTGCTGCGGCACTATGGGACGATGCGCGTCGGCATGATCCTGTTCTTCAGTGTCGTTGGAATCCTGGGAAGTTACGGTGTCGCCTGGTTCGGGATTCGCGTGAACACATTTGCGAATTCGCGGACGGCTTTTGCCAGTCTTGCCGGAAAGCCGTACCCGATCCACCAAATTCCGCTGCGCGCGGGCATGAGCATTGGCATGATGCTCATCAGCGTCGAACTGCTGCTGATGCTGTGCATTCTCCTCTTCATCCCCGGGACGCTCGCCGGCTCCTGCTTCATCGGCTTCGCCATCGGTGAGTCGCTCGGCGCGGCCGCGCTGCGCATTGCCGGCGGCATCTTCACGAAGATTGCGGACATCGGCAGCGACCTGATGAAAATCGTCTTCAAACTGCCGGAAGATGATCCGAAAAATCCCGGCGTCATCGCCGACTGCACCGGCGACAACGCCGGCGACTCGGTCGGGCCGAGCGCCGACGGCTTCGAGACCTACGGCGTCACCGGGGTGGCCCTGATCACATTCATCCTGCTGGCCGTCAAGGAACCCTCGACGCAGGCGCAGCTTCTGGTCTGGATCTTCGTCATGCGCGTGGCCATGCTGCTCTCCAGCTCCGGTGCATACTTCCTCAATACCGCAATCGCCCGCGCCAAATACGCGGACGCCGACGAGATGGACTTTGAGGCGCCTTTGACCTCGCTGGTATGGCTCACGTCCATCGTTTCCATCATCCTGACCTTCATCGTCACGCGCATGATGATCCCCACTCTCGGTGACGGAACGCTCTGGTGGAAGCTGGCTTCCATCATCTCCTGCGGAACCCTGGCCGGCGCGATCATCCCGGAATTGGTCAAGGTCTTCACTTCGACCAACTCGGCCCACGTGCAAGAAGTCGTCACCTCCGCGAAGGAAGGCGGCGCTTCGCTGGGAATCCTGTCGGGCCTGGTGGCCGGCAACATGTCGGCCTACTGGCTGGGATTGAGCATGGTCGCTCTCATGGGACTGGGCTATTTCTTTAGCATGATGGGCGGGTCCATGGATGTCATCATGCTCGCTCCGGCCGTCTTCGCGTTCGGCCTGGTCGCCTTCGGCTTCCTGGGCATGGGCCCGGTCACGATCGCCGTGGATTCCTACGGACCGGTTACCGACAATGCTCAATCCATTTATGAGCTGTCGCTGATCGAAACGATTCCCGGCATCGAAGCCGAGTTGAACAAGGACTACGGTATCGTCGCGAAGTTCGAGCGGGCGAAGTATCTGCTGGAAGCCAACGACGGAGCCGGCAACACATTCAAGGCAACGGCAAAGCCGGTGCTGATAGGCACTGCGGTGGTGGGCGCAACCACGATGACCTTCTCGATCATCATGGCACTGACCCACGGGCTGACCGTAAACGTGGAAAACCTCTCTCTGCTGCACGCGCCCTTCATGCTGGGGTTGATCTGCGGCGGCGCGGTGATCTTCTGGTTCGCTGGCGCTTCCATGCAGGCGGTGACCACGGGCGCTTACCGCGCGGTCGAGTTCATCAAGGCGAACATCAAACTGGAAGGCATAGAGAAGGCATCGGTCACGGACAGCAAGAAGGTGGTTGAGATCTGCACGAAGTACGCGCAGAAGGGTATGTTCAACATCTTCCTCGCCGTCTTCTTCGCCACGCTCTCGTTCGCGTTCATGGAGCCGTTCCTGTTTGTCGGCTACCTGTTCTCGATTGCGATCTTCGGCCTGTACCAGGCGATCTTCATGGCCA
>PKUY01000038.1 GCA_003131705.1 Acidobacteriota bacterium
GGTGTGGACGTCGAGAAACTCATCAAGATGTTGATCGCCAATGCAGGAGCAGAATTTGCGAGCACCTACTATTACTACACCATTCTTCGCATGAACTTGGCCGGTCACGAGGACTACAAGGAAATCTGCGAAGACGCCCGGCTCGAAGACCGGGCTCACTGGGAACTAATTGTGCCGAGGATCTACGAGCTTGGAGGGCACTTGCCGAATGATCTCAAGGTGTTCCACGACCAGGCGGGTTGTCCGGCGGCCAAGCTTCCTGATCCTCCCACCGCGGTCAATATTCTCACGCTGCTTCTCGAATCTGAGCGCTGCGCGATCCGCAGCTGGAGCGCAGTGTGCGACGTAACGTTCGGGAAAGACCCGCGGACCTACGATTTGGCCGCTCGAATTCTCAACGAAGAAATCGAACATGAGGCATGGTTTATCGAGTTACTGGCTCACGAGCGTGACGGCAAGTCGATTCCGTCGGGCCACTTCCGCAGAGGAGAGCCCGGGGAAGCGCCCTATAGCAAGAATCGTGGCTTCTACAACCCGTAGGACGTCGCTCTATTTGGCGGATTGTGCGCCGAGACCAANNGAGACGGACCGATGGGTAACGATGAAGATTCCCGGGAACTCTTTCAGGTGACACTCATCACCCCGCTCGGAGAGAAAATTCTGACCGCAGGCAGAAAGGAACCTCTCTGGGACGCAGCACAGGCAGCTGGCGTGTTTCTGCAGGCGATTTGCCATCAAGGACGCTGTCTGACATGTGCGGGGAGACTGTTGAAGCCAGGCAGGTTCGATCCGGGCCGGGCCGAGAGCTATTTCCCGCAGGACCGTGCAGCGGGATTCGTTCTGCTCTGCACTGCAAAGCCCCGCTCGGATCTTTACATTAAGACCCATGCCGAAGACGAAATGCGTATGCACCGGCTGAAGCACGGGTTGCCAGCGCCATACGCCTGATCACGGTAGCTTTTTGTGCTTGCATAAGGAGGAAGTCATCTTAAGGCTTTTAGGGAAAATCACACCAAGACCATACCAGCCATTCCAAAATCACTCCCGGCATGTAGAGGTTTATACGCACCTAGCTGCGTAGCTTGCTTGTACGTTAACCATGATCGCGCGCGGACATCTGGGCGTTTGGCTGCGTGCTGTATGAATGGTGTTCTACTCGATGACAACTTCAACGCCCGAAGATGCCCCGCGAGGCATGGAATTTCTTTACAGCTTGAATCGGTTGAATGTTGCAAGGAGCGCTGTGAATACTTCCTCGTCCGGATCAGGTTTGACCAGTGTTCCGTTCTGCCGTCTATAACGTATCTCCGCGGTCCGTCTCCAGCCTTCCGTGTATGGCAGAGATCGTTCGATGTTAGTATGGTGCGTCACAGGATCCGTGCCACGCGCTATATCGACTACAGTGCTCTGACGAGATTTGTTGTACGGAGGGAAAATCTACATGGACCAATCTGTGATCACAAATGATTCCAATGCGTCCGGAGTGTCGTGGGCCGCAGTGATTGCCGGCGCATTCGTGGCGGCCGCCCTCTCCCTGATACTTCTTGCTCTAGGCACGGGAATAGGATTTTCCACGCTGTCACCGTGGTCGAACACGGGCGCGTCCGCTCCGACGATCGGCGCAGGGGCTATAGTCTGGCTCGTTCTGATGCAGATAATCGCTCCGTCAATGGGAGGTTATCTGGCGGGCCGGCTGCGTACTAAGTGGGTAAATGTTCATACGCACGAGGTGTACTTCCGCGATACCGCCCATGGCTTTCTCGTTTGGGCTGTCGGCCTAGTCATTACGGCCGCTTTTCTGATCACGGCAGCAGCGTCGATAGCCGGAGGTGCTGTGCGGGCGAGTGCAATGTCCGCAGACGCGTCCGAATTGGCCCCATCGCGAAGTGGCCCGAGCGGGTATTTTGTAGATACGCTGTTGCGGCCCAGTTCTGCGACTTCTGCCCAAGACAACAGTGCGGTACGCGGAGAGATTGGTCTCATTCTCGCAAACGCTCTTCGGGAAGGGGAAGTCCCTCCCGCTGACAAGACGTACCTTGCTCAAGTCGTGGCGGCACGGACGGGAGTTAGCGAACCAGACGCGGAGAAACGAGTCGACGACGTTTTTACCCAAACTCGACAAGCTGCTGATAAAGCTCGCAAAGCGGTTGCACACGCAATGTACTGGACATTTCTGGCCCTTTTGGTTGGCGCGTTCTGTGCGAGCTTTGCTGCAACGATCGGGGGCGCGCAGCGCGACCACATAGTCGTCATCTGAAGAACGCGATTGGCCATAGGAGGAGTAAAAGATGCGTTCAATATTACTGTTGTTCCTCGGCGTTCCGATTCCCTTCATCATTCTAATTGGGCTCTTCGGCCACTTCTAGCTCCCTCCGATACGCAGCTAGTCAATGCGGTCGATCGTGGGACCATCTTTGCGTCCCGGGGTTCGGGCACCGTTAGCGTGCAATATTGCGGCGATGCGCGACATCGCAAATGGCTTCCGACCGGAGGAGCTTTCGAAAAACGCATTCCGTCTCTATGAGAAGTTCCGTCCAGCGATTCCAGAAGGCGTGACAGGCTGGGGCGCCAAAGGGTCCCTCGATCTTGATCGAATCCGGTCGTTGGCTTCGGAAAAGTGACAGGCTACGGTACCTGCCATTTTCAGAAACAGATTTGTGAGAGGAGGAAAGCAAGGCCATGCCTTCACCAATACCACGACCAAAGCAGAGGTGGGATCCCTTAGAAACAGATTCGAAGCACCATAAAGTTGAACTTGAGAACGAGCGAGTCCGCGTGGTCCGCATTAGTTACAGTGCTCAGGACAAGTCGATCATGCACCAACATCCACGTGGTATCTTNNCCAAGGTAAGGCAGGTGAATTCCTCTGGTTTGAGGAGCCTTGGGAGCATCTGCTTGAAAACCTGAGCGGCAAAGCTTTTGAAGCGCTGTATATCGAAGTTAAAATATAGGCGGGTCCGCTTCTACCAGGACTGGGCCAAGCTGAGCTAGGCCCGACTTCTTCGACGCGCTTGGTGTGCTTGAGGGTT
>PKUY01000281.1:0-463 GCA_003131705.1 Acidobacteriota bacterium
GCGACGTCGGCTACGGGAAGACGGAAGTTGCCATGCGCGCGGCTTTCAAAGCTCTCGCCGACTCGAAACAAGTGGCGCTGCTCGCGCCGACGACGGTGTTGGCATTTCAGCATCTGGAAACATTTCGGCGGCGCTTCGCGGCGTTTCCAATGCGCATCGAAATGCTCAGCCGGTTTCGCACGGAGAAAGAGCAAAAGAAAACTCTCGAGGAGCTCGAAATGGGCAAAGTGGACGTTGTCATCGGGACGCACCGGCTGCTCTCGAAGGACGTGAAGTTTCAGGACCTCGGCCTGTTGATCGTGGACGAAGAGCAGAGATTCGGCGTGGCGCACAAGGAACGCTTGAAGGAGATACGCAAAAACGTGGATGTACTCACAATGTCGGCGACTCCTATCCCGCGCACATTACACATGTCGCTCGTGGGACTGCGCGACATGAGCCTGATCGAAACGCCGCCCAAAGA
>PKUY01000281.1:489-15637 GCA_003131705.1 Acidobacteriota bacterium
GTGGTGGTCGGACACGGACAGATGCCCGAGTCCGATCTCGAGAAGGTGATGTTGAAGTTTATACGCGACGAAGCGGATGTCTTGGTCTCGACCACGATCATCGAAAATGGCCTGGACATCCCGCGCGCGAACACCATTCTTGTAAATCGCGCCGACCGCATGGGGCTTTCCGAGCTGTACCAGCTTCGCGGCCGTGTTGGCCGCTCGAACCAGCGCGCGTATGCATACTTGCTAGTTCCGACGGAAGGGACGCTGACGTCTATTGCAAGGCAGCGTCTGGCTGCCCTCATGGAATTCAGCGATTTGGGCGCGGGTTTTCGCATTGCGGCTTTGGATCTGGAGTTGCGCGGGGCAGGGAACCTGCTGGGCCGCGAGCAGCACGGCCACATCGAAGCGGTTGGGTTCGACATGTACGTCCAGATGATGGAGCGCGCGGTTTCGGAACGGAAGGGCGAAGCGGTGACGCTCGAGCGCCGAGCCACTTTGAATCTGGGGCAGGACATTCGCATTCCGTCGGAGTACATCGAGAACGAAAATCTGCGCCTGCGAATTTATAAGCGCATCGCGAGCGTGACGTCCGATGTCGAGCGCGACGAAGTGAGCCACGAGCTTGAAGACCGCTTCGGGCCGCCGCCTCCTGCTTTGGCCAATCTGCTCGACTATGCGGTGTTGAAGGCGCTCGCCGAAAAACTGCTGGTTGCCACGGTGGACCGCCGCGGCGATCAAGTCGCAATCAAGTTTTACGAAGATACGCCGCTCGGTCCCGAGCGTCTGGTAAAGCTCATGCGGACCCGGCGCGACATGCGTCTTGATCCCACGGGTGTGCTGTGGATCGGCTGGAAAAGCGGCAAGGCCGGGGGGCCAATGGGCGCCGTGAGAAACGTGTTGCTACAACTACAATCGTAGGGATAAACTTTTCAATGTGTGAAAACTATGAAAAATAGAACTGTGCTTTGGGTTGGATCATTGTCTATCTATGCCGCTCTCCTCCTGGTCCCTTCGGGTTCGCGGGCCCAATCAAAGGGCGAAACCGTCGAAGAAATCGTGGCGCGCGTGAACAATCAAATCATCACGATGTCCGACTATCACAAAGCCGCCGCGGGGCTGCAGCAGGAAGCGCAGCAGGACTGCCAGAATTGCACGCAGGCGCAGATTCANNCGGCCGTGGCTGAACACCAGGTGAATTTGCTGCGAGACATGATCGACCAGCAGCTGCTGATCGAGCGCGCGAAAGACATGGATTTGAACATGGAGACCGAACTCATCAAACGGCTCGATGACGTGCGCAAGGAAAACAAGCTGACGACCATGGAAGAATTGGAGAAAGCGGTGGAATCGCAGGGGGTGGTCTGGGAGGACTACAAAACGCAGCTCCGGAACGGCTTGATGACCCAGGAAGTGATCCGCCGCGAAGTGGGCGGGCGCATGGATATTGGCAGCGAAGAAATCAAGAAGTACTACGAGGAACATAAGCAGGAGTTCAATCGCCCGGAGCAAGTCGCCCTCGCGGAAATATTCCTGAACACCGACGGCAAAAGCCCGGAGGAAATTGCGGCAGTTCGCACCCGCGCGGATGATCTGCACAACCGGCTCGTGAAAGGCGAGGATTTCAGCGCACTCGCGAAACGCTACTCCGAAGGTTCCACGGCGGACGGGAACGGGGACCTGGGCGAGTTTGAGCGTGGGCAGCTGTCGAAACAGCTCGAGGATGCCGTTTTCACAATGGACAAGGGGCAAATTACCGACGTGATTCAAACCAAGACCGGGTTCGAAATTTTGAAGGTTCTGGACCACTTCCAGGCGGGGCTACAGCCTCTCGACAAGGTCGAACCCGAAATCACCAACGTACTTTATAAGCAGAAGATGGAGCCGGCCATGCGCACGTATCTGGCCCAATTGCGCGAAGAGAGTTACGTCATGGTGAAGCCCGGCTACACCGACACAGCGGCAGTCCCGGGCGCGACGGTGATTCAAGAAGTGGCCCCCACGCCGGACTCGACAACCAAGAAAAAAGACAAGAAGAAGCTCCCCGTTCCCAAAGTCAACGGCTGATGAAGTCCCATTTCATTATTGATCTCGCGGATGGACAGGCCATCTCTTCGCTATTCCTCGTTCGCGAGAAGGAAGTGCGCACATCGGCGAAAACGGGGAAGCCCTGGCTGCAACTCGAGCTCGCCGATCGCACCGGCACAATCTCCGCGAAAATGTGGGACAACTTCGCGTCGCTGGTGAGTACATTCGAGTGCCACGATGTGATTCAGATCCGCGGCCGCGTGAAACTCTACAACGGGCAGAAGGAACTGACGCTCGATCAGATCATTCCGGCACTCGAAAATGAGTACGAACTCGGCGATTTTTTGCCGCACACGAAATACGATGTGGAAAAGCTTTATGCCGATTTGCGCGCGGCAATCGCGGGAATGAAAAATCCGGCGCTAAAGCAGTTGCTTACGAGCGTGGTGGACGATCCCGCAATTGCGCCCCGTCTGAAGCGCGCGCCCGCCGCAATGATCATGCACCATGCGTATCTGGGCGGGCTGCTGGAGCACATGATCAGCCTGATCGGTTTGGCCGCGGCGGTGGCCAAGCATTACCCCGAGCTCGACGCCGATTTGCTGCTAGCGGGCGTCGTACTGCACGACATCGGAAAGATTGACGAGCTGTACTACACGCGAGGAATCGGCTATTCGGACGAAGGGCGGCTCCTGGGTCACATCTCGATCGGCGTGGGCATCGTGCGCGACAAAATCAGGGCGATTCCCGGATTTCCGGTTTCGCTTGCGGTGCTGGTCGAGCACTTGATTCTCAGTCATCACGGCTCGCTCGAGTTTGGATCTCCTTCGCTGCCTCAGACACCCGAAGCGGTAGCGCTGAACTTCATCGACGACGTCGATTCGAAGATGGCGAGCATGCGCGCCACGCTGGAGACGGCATCAGGCGTCCCGGCAGGAAGCGTCTGGACGGACCGCAACCCTGCGCTCCGCCGCTCTCTACTTCGCACGAATCAGTTTTTGGGCGATGCCGGACGGAAGAGTTGAAGATCGGATGAGTCAACTGGTGAACAATCCGGCAAATGACACGACGACGAAGAGCCGTTCGCCCAGGCACTCGCTTTTGGACCTCGCGCCGCTTGAGCTCGATTGCATGAATACCCTTTGGCCGATTGGTGAAGCTACCGTTCGCGAAATTCGCGACCGTTTGGCCCCGCGCCGGGCGCGCGCTTACACAACCATTATGACGATCATGGATCGCCTTGCGCGCAAGGGAATCGTCGAGCGCTGTAAGGCTGGCCGCGCTTACGTCTATCGCCCGCGGCTTAGTGCTGAAGAGGCCAGCACGCAGGCGCTCGCGCAAGTCCTCGACAATTTTTTCGGCGGTTCAAAGGAAGCATTGCTCGCGCAACTCGGAGTTGCCCCGGGCGCGCGACGCACCGTCGCTGCGGTTCCCGCTGGCTCCTCCAATGAAAACAAAGCGCAGCCGGAAAGCATTGCGCTTCCCGTCGCAGGATTCGATTAGATGTTTCCTCCGGAACTCAAAATTCGCAATAGTGTCATCCGTCCGGCGACGATCCTCGCGCCAATGGCTGGTGTTACGGACACCGTGTTCCGCCGTGTGATTCGTTCGCTCGGCGCCTGCGGACTGATCATGACCGAATTCACCAGCGCCGAAGGTTTGACGCGCCAGGCTGCTCGCACGCTTCGCTATCTTTACTTTGGCGAGGATGAGCATCCCATCGCCGGGCAGATTTTTGGCTCCGATCCGGCGGTGATGGCTTCGGCTGCGGCTCTCATCGAAGATCTCGGCTTCGATCATTCGGACATCAATCTCGGCTGCCCGGTCAAGAAAGTGGTGAAGTGCGGGGGCTCCGGCCTGCTGCGCGACCTCACGCATCTGGAAAAACTTCTGCGCGCGGTTCGCGCCGCCGTGCGCATCCCGCTGACGATCAAGATTCGCTCCGGCTGGGACGAAAACAACATTGTTGCCGTCGATGTGGCGCGCATGGCCGAGCAAATTGGCATTGAGGCAATTGCCGTGCATCCTCGCACGCGCATACAGGGCTACGCCGGCTTTGCCGATTGGAAGATCATCCGCGCGGTGAAGGAAGCTGTGAGTATTCCCGTGATTGGAAATGGCGATATTCGCGCGCCTCAGGACGCCATGCGCATGATCGAAGAGACCGGATGCGACGCGGTGATGATCGGCCGGACGGCATCATCGAATCCTTGGATTTTTCGCCAGATCGCGGACTACATTGCAACCGGCCGCTACGACGAACCCACCGAGATGGATCGCTACAACCTGCTCTCCGGATATTTTCGCAGCCTGATCGACGCAGAAATGCCCGACGCGATCGGCAAGATGAAGCAGTTCGCCACGTTGTTCACGCACGGGGTGCGCAACGGCGGCGAGCTCCGCCAGCAAGTTCATCACGCGCACACGTCCGCCGAAATCCTCGACCGCGTGGATTCCTTCTTCTCTCACGCTGCAAGTTCTTCCGCGGACTGAGGTTGGAGGCGGCGTTCCCAGAGTTTTTCTGATGACACTTCGATCTTGTAATTCAGCGTGTACTCATCTCCAGGCAAACCCCGGAAGCCCCAGTTGTGTTGTGGTGTTTCGAAGATCGTGATTTCGACATCCGGTGGAGAGATATTCAGAATGCGCTCAAAGCGCTTGAACAAGAGCCGGATTAGCGCTTTCTTTGTTTCGACGCTTCGCCCCTCAAACATACTTAATTCGATGATTGTGTATTTCTCGCTACGTCCCGCGGGCCCAAAAAAACTCAGAAGGATCGAGTTGAATGAAACGGCGTGCCCGCTTGTCTTGAGGATACTGCAATGCGTCGACGACGCAGGAATGGACGACATCGGATACTGCCTGAACTATCGGACTAAGATGAGCTCGAAGTCCATATATTTTGACTTGCGCCATTTCAGAATTCTAGTACTCCGGTTTCTTCGGACACGCGCCGCACGCCTACTCGTCGCGAGTGATCAACAATTGCTTGTAGGCTTCCCGGCGCGTTAAACCGCGCTCGCGCGCAGCCTGCTTCAGCGCTGCCTTGCGGTCCACCTTGAGCTCCCGCATGATTTCGTCCACGCGTCGCGCGAGCGGCACTGCGTTGCCCGCCGTCGCTCCATCGTCGGCGTGCGGCGCGTGTCCATCCGGCGGGCCGATGAGCAGCGTCATTTCTCCTCGTGGCGGTCTTTTCCTCGCGGAGGCGACCAAGTCTTCGAGGTGACCGCGCACGAATTCCTCGTACACCTTCGTGACTTCCCGCGCGATCACAGCCGGGCGGTTGCCGAGAATTTCGAGTGCGTCCTCCAGCGTGTCGAGCAGACGGTGCGGCGCCTCATAGAGCGCGAGCGTGCGCGGCTCTGAAGCTAGCTCGCGCAGCGCTTTGCGGCGCTCGGTGGGACGCGACGGCAAAAAGCCGGCGAAGACGAATTCCTCGATGGGCATTCCGGCAGCCGCAATCGCAGCCAACAGCGCGGATGCCCCCGGCAGCGGCACCACCTGGATTCCATGTCGCAGGCAGAGGCTCACCAGCCTGTAGCCGGGATCGGAGATGGTGGGTGTCCCGGCGTCCGTTACCAACGCAACCTTGGCTCCCTGCTCAAGCTCGATGACAATTTCCGGCGCGCGCGTGATCTCGTTGTGCTCGTGATAGCTGACAAGCCGCTTGGAAATATCGAAGTGTGAAAGCAGCTTAAGAGTCCGGCGCGTGTCCTCACAGGCGATGGCGTCCACCTCTTTCAGCACTCGCAACGCCCGGAGCGAGATGTCCTCGAGGTTGCCGATGGGTGTCGACACCACATACAGGCAACCGGCGACGGGGTCGCTCGGCTTCATCTTTTTTGGTTTTTTCCCGGCCATCATGGCACCCAGCTTTCTGTTTCGTGGAACATCGAGCGTAAGCTCTGCGACGCTTCTTTGCAAGGCGCTGTGGGACTTTGCAGGCAGGCGAAAACGCACGAAGACCGTCTGCGGCGGCTGCGCGCGGAGAATGACCGGCCCCTCAGCGCCAGAGAGCCTATCGAGTTGCGCCGATGCGTTATTTGATTGTCAAAAAGCGATGCGGCCTTTCGTCTAGATGGCCTTATTTCATTGTCGAGTAGAGTGGTCCGACTTTCTTTGTTTGTGTGCGTTGCGTCATTTTCTACTCGGCACCTATTGTCGAGTGGACGTTGCGTTTGACGCGACGCTGCGGCCGTCGTTTTGGGCGGACAGAACCGAAGGGCTGCATATCGATAAGGCCTATTGAGAGGGGCGGCAGGCCTTCGCATACGCAGAGTGGCAACACGCGCGTGCGAGGCGGTGCCTCTGCGGCATCTCACGGCTCGCTCGAGTGAAAGGCGCTTTCGCATTCCTGCTCCTTGCTGGGCGAAGATGCTGTCCCCGACTGACACTAGCACCAAGAGGATTCGGTTTTGTCAAGCGAGTCCTGTGGACTTTTGGCGTGGGGGAATTCGAGGCGGACGCGGGAGTACTTGCTGCGAGAGAAGCAGCGCATAGGCACGCGCCTCCGGCTCCCAGAAACGGGATCTGGGAGGTGACAGCTCGGATCTTCGGGTCGGAAACTGACCCACGACTCCCAAGCGCCTAAAATTGACACGGGCTCGCGTGTCGGATATTCTGAAGAATCAATAAGGACACGCGAGGAGCGCTAGATGGCCCAGGGTAACCCTGTAAAGCATAAGAAGAAGACGAACTCGGTTTTGAAGAACATCCGGCAGACGGAGCGTCGCGCCGCGATCAATCGCATGAATCGCACCCGCGTCCGCACCGCGATTCGCCGCATGCGCGCTGCGCTCAGCTCGTCGGACGGCGCCGGCGCGGAAAAGCTTGCTTCGGCAACGTTCTCTGAGCTCGATAAAGCGATCCGCAAGCGCACGCTCTCCGAAAATACGGCCAACCGCTACAAGTCGCGGCTGACGCTTGCATTGAACGCACTCCAAGCGAAAAAGTAAGTTCCCAAAGTAGCTAGATTTTCTTAGAGGCGCTCCGAATGTCGGGGCGCCCAGGGCTAGGACGCGCGCGAAGTCAGCCGGGCGTCAGGCGACGTTAACCGGGCAATCAGAAACTCCATCATCGCGCGCGGATCGGGATTCGAGGATTTTAGCTGGCTGTCTGCTTCGGCAAGAGCCACGAGGCCCGCAAGCAGTTGCGCCTTCGGAATGCGGTGAGCTTGGCGGACAGCGTTTTCCGCGGCATCGGGCCGCATGCCGAGCTGGCGCGCGGCTTGAAAGCCGCTGGTATGCGGGGGCAGGTGACGCGCCTCGATCAGCTTGCGATACATCCACGCCAGCGCTCCGACGATTCCCGCGGGCTGCTCGCCTTCGCGCAGAAGGTTATCGAGAAACGCGAGCGCCGCAGCCCGGTTACGGTTTGCCAGCATCTCGCCCAGCTGCCAGACTGTATTTTTGCGCGCGGCGACAACAAGAGTTTCCACGTCGGCTGCCGTGATGCGTCCGAGGCCTTGCGCGTACGTAGTCAGTTTTTCGAGTTCGATACGGATTCGCGCAGGAGCGCCATTCAGAATGTCGGCGAGCAGCGTCGCAGCCTCGCGGTCGATTTCCGCGCCCAGCTCTTTCGCCATCTGCATGGCCAGCGAAGCGGCAGATTCCGCGCCGATGGAAAGTTCCACAACAAGCGCCTTCTCCTGCAGAAGCTTGTAGAATCTCTGGCGCCCGTCGAGCGCCGAAGCTTCGAGCAGAAGAACCGTGAACGGCGCGGGCGAATCCAGATACTCTCCAAGCGCTTTCAGAATGTCGTCGCGCGATTTTTCACCGAGCTTTTCGAAGGATTCGGCGCCCTCGACGACAATCACCTGGCGCGGGGCCATCATCGGAAGAGTCTGCGCCTGNNACAGCCAGTGTCGCGAGCCGTTAGCCGCGCCACCGCCCAATCGCGCGCGCCCTCTGGAACGCACACCTCAATGATTTTGTTGCGGCACATTTCGCGCAGATAGTGGTCGGTTCCAAGTAGCACCACCGCCGCAACGGGCTTCCCGCCCGCGAGCCGCTCGAGCAATTTGTCCGGAGAGACCGCCGCCATCAGAAATTCTCCAGAACGTCGGACACGAGATGCGAGGCGAGATCGCGCGACATGCGGTCGAGTGCCGGGTCTTGCTCCTCGAAGAAGCTTTTCACGTCGGACGAAATTTGATACTCATTGCGAAAAACCATGTCGTCGTTCTGATACACGGGCTTCAGCGTCTTATTGTCGATGAGCTGAACTTTGACGTGCACGGTGACGAGCATCGTGGTCACCTGGCCCGTGGTCGCTTCGAATAGCACCGGGCTGGTTTCGATCGAGACCACCTCGCCGTGAAGCACCGCGTCGGCCGACTGGGTGTCCTGCACCACGTGGTATTTGGTACGCGTGATGAATTCGCGGATCACGGCTTGTGTGAATCGCTGTTCGATGCGATCGCGCGTCGTATCGTTCGTGAATGCGGGCACCGCGATGGCTTTCCATTCGGAAGGCAACTGAGCGGCGTGTCCCGCCACGTGATAGCCGCAGCCACCGGCCGCCAGCGCCCCGATCAAAACGGCAATCGCCAGCCTGAATCCAAACTTGAGCCTGTTCAGGCGGGGATGAATCCTACTGAGCGGATTTTGCAACCAGCTCCTCCGCGATGCGTACAGCATTGGTGGCCGAAACCCGCAAATCGTCAGCAACGCCCCACAACCACGCGCCGCTCGTGATGTTTGGATCGCGATCGATGCGCCCGATGTGAATTTCGCTCTCGCCAACCACGCTGATGTTTGTCGGGCCAATTTCGGGGCCGTCGATCTTCACGCCGATCTTCACGAACGCAGCTTCCACTTGCTCGGACGACGCCGGCGAAACCAGCTCCGCATACGCCGCGAAAGCATACCCGTAAAATACCGGCGCTTGCACCAATTGAATCGCGGGTGTCGGTAAACGGCCGGAAAGATAGCGAGCGACCTCGCGCGCGACCGCGCCGCGGATATCTGTGAGGCTCGGCTTGCTGCCTTGGCCGTAGCCGGGAAGCAGGTTGAACGCAACCTGAGCATCGAAGATCGGTTTGGCAATCTCGCGGAAACTCAGCAGGGCTGTGGTTTGGTTCTCGAGTTCCTCGACGCCCGCAAGGTCACGCTCGGAGACGGGAGGAAAGAGCAGCACGGAAATCCGCTGCGGCTGAAATTTTGAAAGTCCCGTGGCGAGTGTGCACGCAAGGATCACCGGCGCAGACGGAGATGAGTAGGCCGCGGGTTGGGCTGAATTTCCCGTTCCCGACGCAGGGGGATGAAGCCCGACAGAGTCGAGAGACGGAATCCACGGGATTGCGGCGCTTGGGNNCCTGACGCGGATAATGCGCCCGTGAGATCGATGACGCTCGCGCCAGCTTTCTGCGCTGTAACCCAGTTTCGTCCCGCATCGGCGGCGCTGCCCGCAAAGAACACGAAACGCGCACCCTCGAAGCTATCCGCGTCGAGCGCCCGAATGAATGTGGGCTCTCCCGCTGCCTCCGTGAGCGTTCCTGCTATCACGCTCTCATCAAGCAGCACGACATCGTCCGTGGGAAAATGGCGGTCTTCGAGAACTTGCGTCAATTCTTTGCCGCGAAGCGAAGAAGCGCCCACAATGGCGACGCGATGAGACTTTCGAGGCCCGGAGGGCATGGCTCAGGCGTGGCGCGAAGCCATGCGATGTCGGACCGTGCGCACCACGAGAAGCGTGATGCCCTGGATGAGGTACACGCTGGCAATTAAAATGAGCGTGATCTGCGAGAACAGCACGATCGACCCGATGAGCAGAACCAGCAGGATAATGGCGAGGGACGGCTGTCGGCGCGTCCATTGAAAGTCTTTGAAGCTGTAATAGCGGACCGTGCTCGACATAAGAAGCCCGAGCAGCACAACCAAAGATAGCCATACGATGGACACGCGCCCGTCCTGCACCGGGTTCTTAAACGCGTGCACCACCGACGCAATCATGCCGGCAGCCGCAGGAGTAGGCATGCCCGCGAAAAAGCGGCTGCCTCCGGGCGCCATACCCTGAATGTTGAACCGTGCCAGCCGCCACGCGCAGCATCCCAGGTAAAACGATCCGACCAGCCAGCCTAGCTGCGTGAGGTGCAGCACGTCCGGTGTGTTGGCGGAGGCCAACGCACGCACTCCCCATGCGTAAGCCAGAAACGCGGGAGCCATCCCGAAGCTGACGACGTCGGCAAGGGAATCGAACTGCTTTCCGAATTCGCTGTTGGTGCCCATGGCGCGTGCCACGCGCCCATCCAGCGAATCGAAAAGAATCGCGAAGCCGATCGCGCACGCGGCCTTGTCAAAATATTCTGGTTTGCCTTCGAAGATGGCCAGAATGGCGTAATAGCCGCACAGCAGGTTCGCGACGGTGAACATGCTGGGGAGGATGTAGATGCCGCGACGCAGGCGATGACTGCGGAACAATCGCGGAGACTCTTCCTCGTGGCCGATTGGATCTATGCTATTGAATTCCATTTCGCCAGGATGCTTTCTCCGCCCTTCACCTTCTGTCCGCGCCGGACGACCACTTCTGTCTCCATCGGCAGCCAGACGTCTACACGTGAGCCGAAACGTATCAAGCCCACGCGTTCACCGAGAGCCACTAATTGACCCTCTTCTTTCCAGCATATCACGCGGCGTGCGATGGCTCCGGCGATTTGTTTGAATACCATGGTTCCCTGTGGCGTATGAATATAGATAATGTTCTGCTCGTTTTCGCGCGATGCGGCCGAGCGATACGCGGCGTAGAAACGTCCGGGATGATAAACAACGTCGGCAATCCGTCCCGCGACCGGCGCACGCTGCACGTGAACATCCCAGATCGAGAGANNATGCTGACGCGATGGCCCATATTGGAGTCGAGCAATTCGTCAACGATTTCGACAACGTGCCCGTCCGCCGGAGACACGACTATGCCCGGCTGCTTGGGAATTATGCGTTGGGGATCGCGGAAGAAGTAGAAAATGAACAAGGCCAGAATAATCAAAATAGCCCCGGACCATTTCCAATGCATGCCAATGCAAAGGGCTCCCGCCGCGAGCGGGGGAATCGCAAATTTATAGGCATCCTTGATCATGAGAGGTGGTGAATTCTTGGCCTATTTGTTGAGCAATCTTGCGGTAGCGCCCGCCGAATGCCGGAAGATTCCTGATCCAGCGTCTCCTTCGGATGCAAATATATTGTACGACAGAAGCGGGAGGACCACTCGGTCCTTACTGACTTGCCATTTGCTGGTAGCGGACCAGAATGAGCTCCATCCTGTCCTTCAAACGTAGCTTTGTTTTCTTTAGTTCCGCTTCCTGAACGAGATCCTCCGAATTGATGTAGGGAGAATTGAGAATCTGTTCTAGTTGGGAGTCACAGCGGGAGTGTTCTTCGACGAGGCTGCGGAATTCTGAATCTCTTGCCAACAGGGACTGCCGTATATCTTCGGATGTTATCGGCACGCGTTCCCTCCTCGTTGAGTCAGGTGTTCACATGCGAGTAACAATTACCACAATCGGGGCGCCCAGCCAATAGCCTGAATTCTAAATTTTTAGCGAAGGCCGGGAGACTCGGCGATAGCGGCTCGGCCGAGCGATTTATCTTAGTGACGCATCACGGCGTCGCATTAAAGTGTATTGATCAATTCCGCCGAAAGCAGACGGGCCTTCTGCGCTAGATTCTGGGCGCGAGCCCAGTCGCCGCCCCTACCGGCCTCGCGAGACTGCGCCAAAAAGCTGCGAATTTTCTCGGTCAGGTCCTGTTGGGCAGCGCTCAACTGTTTGCCGCTCGTTTGCTGAAGATTTTTCTCCGCGAGGGAAATGTCGTCATTCGTCTTGCGCTCGTATGTGGCTTGGTCGCCGGGCGAGAGCTGAGGAGCTATCTGGGGAGCGGGTCGATGCGGAGTCTCCGTCCCTGGATCGGAAGCTGGTTGCTCTGCGGACGGTTTTCGGGGCGGTGCAGGTTTCAGCGCTGTTGTTGCCACCGGTTGCGGAGGAGGTGACACAGTCGCGGGCAGCGTCGGTGGTTGGGAGGACATTTCTACCGGCGGCGCAGCATCCGTATCAGGCGCTGTGTTCATGGGCCGGTCCGCTGCCGTTGCAACGGGGGCGGCATTCACCGGAGCCGCGGCACGAACGCTGTTCTGCCCGCACCCGCCCAAGGCGAGCGAAAGCACACACGCTACAACTGCAACGGCTATTTGAGACTCAGTGGTACGGCTGGGCATTTTATTGTCGATTCAGCTCTGAATTTGTTCGTCCTTCTATCTGTTCTCGGCTGCAAATGGCCGGCTGAAATCACGGACCTTTGCCCCGGGCGCATCGACAAATCGGGCCAGCGGAAGCTCCAGACGGAAGGTTGTGCCGTGCCCGGCCTCGGATTCGAAGTCTATCCGACCATTGTGCAACTGTACAAACCGAAATGTATTTGCCAGTCCGATGCCGGTGCCTCCCGGCCTGGTCGTAAAGAAAAGCTGAAAGATTTTTTTCTGATTGTCCGGAAGGATGCCTCTTCCGGAGTCCGCTACGGCAATCACTGCAAATTCACCGTTGCGCCGCAGACTTAGCGTGATTTTGCCCCCGCGATCCGTGAAGTCGCAAGCGTTCAGCAGAAGATTCAGCACAGCTTGGTGGATAAGCTGGCGGTCCACCAGTACGTGTGGAAAAGCGGCCGGCAAATCCTCCTGCAGGCCGAGGCCAGCCTTCGTAATCGACGGTCTCGCCGCGTCCAGAACGTCGGTGAGCAGCGCCGCAAGGTCGGTCTCCTCCAGATTGAGTTCCACCGGTTTCGTAAAATTCAGGAACGTCTTCACGGCGCGATCTAGCCGGTCAATTTCATTGTCGAGCATCTTGACGGCCTGCTGGGGTTCAGGCTCAACCGGCATGTTAGCCTTGAGGACCTCGAGCCACAAGCGCATCGAGTTCAGTGGATTCTTCACTTCATGCGCCACGCCGGCCCTCACGCGTCCGAGAGCCGCCAGGCGCTCGGACACTTGGAGTTGGCTGCCGATGCGTTCNNCACCGTGCTCGCGAATCACTTGCACGCTCACGCCAATCCGCTGAGGTCCATCGTTGCCCTGGAGCGTCACCTCCTTGCTTTCGCCCGGCTCGATCTGGTCGCCCTCGATCTTCAGCACGCTGCGAAGCGGATGACGCGAAGGAAAAATTTCCGCCAGGCGCCGGCCTCGCAGCTCCGCCGATTTCCCGCCGAGGAATTTTTCGACCGATGGGCTGACAAGTACCGCGCGACCCTCGGCATTGAATAACATCAGCCCGTCCTCCAGCCCGCTCATCACCTGATCCAGGTTTTCGCGCAGGGCACTGAAAATCTCGCGCACGTCGCGCAATTGCTTTCCAATGCCGAGGATTTTCGTGCTGACCGCGCCGAATTCGTCGCCGCGCGCCACTACGGGTTCGGCGTCGAATTGACCAGCGGAAATGCGGTCGAGTTGCGCCGAGATGCGTTCGATCGGGGCGAGAGTAATCGAGCTGACCACAAAGGCCAGCAGCGTGGACAGCAACACCGATCCGAGCGCCCAATATCCTGCTGACACCAGTCCCGGCAAAATTTGACCCCGAATCAGCGCGGAGGAAACTCCTACGCGAATGTCGCCGAAGGGCTCGGTCCCCACCTGGAAGGGAAGCGAGAACTCGTACGTTTGTGTCGGCCCGTATAGCTCTCGCATCTGCTGGAAGAATCCACCGCGTACCAGGGAGCTGATGGGCGGTCGCCTCGCCACTTTCTTGTCCCGCAAAGATGCGTCGCTCGATACCAGCACGATGTCGTTGGCATCGCTGATCGTGATTTCGTAGATGGTTGGCGAGATTCCCAAATCCGACTCGATCAGCGAATTAAGCGTGCTGCTGTTGTCGAATGCGCGCCGCACATACTCGCGCAGGTCGGATGGGTCCGGCGAAGCGGGCGCTTCTCCGCGCTCGGCCGCTTCCTTCAGCGCGTTCCCGCAGGCGTCGAAAACCTGCTGCGCGACGAACGTGTCGGTATCGTTCGCTTGGCGGAGCGTCTGCCGCATAAGCCGCGCCAAGTATAGAATGGACACCACGGCCACCACGGCGAGGACCAGCAGCGAAGTAACCAGCGTGAATTTAGTTTTCAGGCTGAGACGCATTGTTTCGCCCCGCCTCGTATTCTTTCAGCTTGTTGTGGAGTGTCTTCAAGCTGATGCCGAGCAGCTCCGCCGCTCGCGTCTTATTCTGGTTCGTGGCTTCCAGAGTCTGGTGAATCAGCTCGCGCTCCGCATCATCTACCGTGGTTCCAATGGGGAATCGCAGCGCGCCCAGCCCCCCGGCAGCCACGGCCGGAGCGTGCCCGAAATCCGGCGGAAGATGCTGACGTCCGATCGTCCCGCGGTCCGAAGCGATTGCGGAGCGCTCCAGCACGTTGCGCAACTCGCGCACATTGCCCGGCCAGGGATAGGACTTGAAAAGGTCCATCACGTCCGCGCCCACGCCTGAAACTTTCTTTCCGTGTTTTTCGGAAATCTCCGCCAGCAAGCGTTCGATCAGCAGCGGCAAATCCTCTTTGTGCTCCCGCAAGGGCGGCAGGTGAATCTGAAATACATTCAGCCGGAAATAGAGGTCCTGTCGCAAGTGCCCGCTGGCGACGGCCTGTTCGGGATTCTTGTTCGTGGCCGCAAGTACGCGGACGTCCACCGGGGTTTCCACCTTGCTTCCGAGCCGCCGTATTTTGTGATCCTCGAGCACCCGCAGCAATTTTGCCTGCGTCTGCGCCGGCATCTCGCCTATCTCATCCAGCAGAAGCGTGCCGCCGTGCGCGAGTTCGAAGCAGCCGATGCGGCGCTCCGCCGCGCCCGTGAACGAGCCTTTTTCGTGACCGAACAGCTCGCTCTCGAGCANNTCGCCGCGCAGTTGATGGCCACAAACGGACGATCGGCGCGCGGTGAAAGCATATGAATCGAGCGCGCAACCATTTCTTTTCCCGAGCCCGTTTCGCCGGTGATCAGAACCGCAGCCGTCGAGGGTGCGGCCATTTCAACTTGCCGCATCACTTCCTGCATCGGCCCGGACGAACCGACCAGGGAGCCGAGTTTGCCCGCATCGCGCAGTTGCCGGGTGAGCGCCGCCACCGCCTGCTGGTCCCGCACGCGCCCCAGAGCGCGGTCGAGCAGCGCCCGCAAG
>PKUY01000269.1 GCA_003131705.1 Acidobacteriota bacterium
TCGCGCTTCTTTCGCTGCGTCTCCCACCAATTGACGGTCATCGGGATGAACCTGTTCGAGCGACGACGTGCTTTTAAGCTCCTCGGAGGTGTAGCCAAGGATCCTCTCGTACGCGGGGCTGTTGTAGAGACGTTTCCCATCGGCGTCGACTACGGCGATCATGTCGGCCGCATTTTCGCTGATCAGCTGGAAGAGCTCCTCGCGCTGAACCAGCTCGTGCTGGATTCGAAAAATCTGTAGTTGCTGATAAATTGTGTAGATGTCGAAGAGCAGAACCAGGCCAACAAGCCCGCGGACAGCTAGGTTCAAATGCAAAGAATCGAACTCCTCCATGTGCTCGTGCAGCATGGGAAAGATGAACGACACAATGGCAGCTGTGAGCAGCAGTGTTACTAGAATGGCAAATGACCAAAGCGCCCATTCGCGCCGCTCGATCCTCTTCAGGAGTAATTGAAGGTTACTGGATGATTGTTGGTTCATTAGAATCTTTGGCCATTGTGGCACATCCGGCAACATCAACCGCACTTGAGGCATCCTTGCTCGCAATCCCGCGCACGGCACGCCGTGGGCCGTTCGGGCGAACGAGTACTCGCGGGTTGCTATCTAGGTAATCGGCGGAACGCTGTAGAAGTTTAGGCGGGGGCTACTTCTGGCGCTCCAGGCTGGTGGGGAAGCGCGCGAGGAATTTCATGGCGCGCTGGTAATCCTCGAACAACTTTTCTTCTTTCCGGAATTGAACGGAATGCGATTCTCGACGGCAGCGCGCGAAGCGGATCGGGTGCTTCAGATGCAGCATTTCGTGATAAAGCACGTAGGCAACAACGTATTCGGGAACGCCTCGCTGGTCCAATTCGCGGTTCATAACGATCTGGTTCAGTGCCGGATCGAAACATCCGAGCTGCGATCGCCAGCGCCGCGTGCTCCATCCCAATCGCGGCTGCACGAGGCACTCGTCAAAATAGCGCTGGTTCAGCCGCTCAAACATCGGTTCCAGGTCATGGTGCGCCCCGGCGGGCCCGTGTTCCATTCTGCGCGCACGACGCTGCCGCAGCAGGACGAGCTGCCTGCGCGTCGACCTGGCGTGCGAGAACTCCCGGTATCGCGCGAGTAATTCGACAGGCGGACGCCGCCTATAAAGGCGTCCCAGCAGAATCGCTGCCGCTGCCTCCACCACGTCTGGCGGCGCCTCTCCCAGGATGTCCGAAAGCCGGACGTACGCGGTGTCCTGACGCAGCCGTATTGTGTGCGTGAGGCCAGCGTAAGGATGATATTCGACGACGAAATGCGGAGGCCGCCCCTGGCATCCGAGCCGCGTGTAAATCCGCTGGAACATCCTATCGCCACCTGGAACGGTCCGGCGGCGCGGAGTCCTTCGCCTCACTGTTTTCTCCGCACGGGCGCAGGCAGCATTTCCTTTTTCGCATCGTCGATGTCGGACAGTGCGTCCTTCGTTCCCTCGATGGCGTCTTCGAGCGTGTCGCGGTAGCTGTCGATTTCGGGCCCACCCTTATCGTATTTTTCGAGCTGCTCGAGGAATTCCTTATATTTGGTTTGCATCAGCTTCAGGGCTTCCCGTATGTCCGCCTGCTTCTCCTTGGCGAGATCGATCTGGTCCGCGCCGTCGTCCACGCAACCCGCGTATCCGTTCAACAGACCGTTTAGGACCTCGTCTCGGCGGCGCTCCTGCGTAGGTCGATTCAGTTCGTAGTCGAACTTCTTCAGCCGATCCTCCGCAAAGGAAACGTACAACTTCATGCGCAGGGACGGCGTGTCGGCGTCGCGGATTTTGTCCGCCTCTTCCTCGCTCAGATAATCTCTCAGTTGGGGACGAGCGGCGGCAACGCGTGCGTCGGCAAATCCGTTCAGCACCCACGCTGCGAAAACCATTGTAATCAAGATACGGCGCCGCATAAGAACTTCCGCTCCATCAATGACCGTTGTGTCCTGCCCGCAATTCTAATCCTAGGGCTTAGCCGGCTCCGTGACCGGCTCATGCGGAAAGAGCTTGTGAATCAGACGCGCGTCCATGTCGCTGATATCTCTATGTACGTCCCGGAACGGCGTTTGCTCGTCCGAAGTCAATTGCGGGACCTCAGCGTTCAGCCGCCGCAGCGATTCCTGCAATGAGATTTGCAACTGCTTGAATCCGGACGGATGCTTTTCGGCGTCGGTCCCACTGGAGTCGAGTCCTTTTTCGCACGCCTGGGCCTCGGCAAGGTATTGCCGCAAAAGCGCTAGCGCGTCATCGGCACGCCCGTCCGCAATGTCCTTTTGGATCTGCTGGAATTCCGCATCACCGGCCTGCGGCATTATCTTGGCTTTGCGGACAGAGTCAGATTCCGCCGCGAAGCGGGAGCGAAGTTCCGAGATTCGGCCCTGAGCAAAAACCGCGGACGCAAAAGCTGCGGCCATCAGAACCGGCACACAGATGCGAAACTTCTTACGCAACGCGTTACCTCTTTTTGTTTTGCAGTTCGCGAGTCAGCACCCGGACGCGGGCCGTGGATACAAAATACATATCGCTATTCTCGTCCTTGTTCAACTGCAGAAACTTCTGGTACGCGTCGAGCGCCGGGGCCGCCTGCCCGAGATGATCGTAACAGGTCGCGCGCATATACCAGCTTCCCAGCGGAAGTTCCTTGCGCTTGGCTAATTCATCCAGGCCCGCGAGAGTTCCGGCATAGTTCTTGTCCAAATATTCAGCTTCAATCGCTTCGCCTAGCAAGTCGGTCGCAGTCGTGTCCATATTGTAGGCGGCGGCTAGCCAATGAACCGAGTTCGGATAATCTTTCTTGAGCAGGTACACGCGGCCGAGCCGGGCGGCGATGTCCGGTTCCTTTGGCGCCAGCGCAGCGGCTTTCTGCAGCACGGGGATGTTATCGTCGTAGAGCTTTTTCTCAAAGTAAATCTGTGAGCGCAGCTTCAGGGCGCGCAGGCCCTCCGGTCCCGCTGTGGCCGCCTGGTCGAGCTCCCCGAGAGCTTCGTCGTCCTTACCCATGTCCACGAGGATAGAGGCGTGCGTGATCCTCGCGGATGGATCATTAGGGGAAACTTGCAGGTATAAAGCCAACTCCGAGGCGCCTTCGTCCAGTTTTTTCTCCGCGATCAACGCTTGAGCGAGCCGCAAATGAACTTCTGCGAGGGATGCGCCGGTGGGATGCAATGCGAGCGCCTCGCGGAAGGCTGGTTCGGCTTCGCCGGGGCGTCCGGCGCTCAAGAGGGCGCGGCCCAGGGAAAGTCGAATTTCAGGATCTTTTTGGTCCAATTTCTCGGCCGATTGGTATTGCTCGATGGCGGCAGCCAGCTTGTCGCTTTTTTCGAGCGCTTCGCCCAGGAGCCATTTAGTTCGTCCGTCGCCGGGCAATAGCTCGGCAGCTTTTTGAAGCGGCGCGATCGCGGCGGCCGGATCGGTGCTAAGAAGCGTAAGACCGAGATTCTGGTACGCCGCACCCATCTTAGGATTCAGCGCGATGGCTTTTTCGTATTCGTTTTTTGCGTCGGCCGGCTGTTTCAGCGCCGAATACACGTAGCCCAAATCGTAATGGACGGTTGCATCGTCCGGTTTTTTCACAAGGTAGTCCTGATATCGCTGCGCCGCGGCTGCGTAATCCTGTCGGTCGATGGCTTCCTGTGCTGCAGTGAGAAGGCGGTTCAATTCTTGCGCGGCGGGATCAACGGGAATGCGTTTCTCGCCAGCTGACACGGCCTGCGCGCTGAGTCCCTGAAACGCACCCAGCACAGCGCACAGTGCGCAGCAGGCCAGCGGCTTCGAAACCAATCTCATGCTTCTCCCACCGCTCACCTACTTCGGGCGCCCCGGTCTCGTTCGACTTTCTAGGTCGTTGACCGACTCTGTTCCGCGGCCTCTAGTTTCGTCGGCGCCCAAAGGCTTTCATCAGTCGTACCGCGGCGTGCGTTCAGCGCGCGGGCCAGAAATGTCCCCGTGTGCGACTGCGAATTCCGCGCGACCTGCTCTGGAGTTCCTGCCGCAACCACGTGTCCGCCCGCATCTCCGCCTTCCGGTCCGAGATCGATCATCCAGTCCGCGGATTTCATCACGTCGAGATTGTGCTCGATAATCAGTACGGAAGCGCCACCGTCGATCAGTTTCCGAAACGCCGTGAGCAGCTTCTGAATATCGTCGAAGTGTAATCCCGTCGTCGGTTCATCGAAAATATACAGAAGGCCGCTGTTGTCCTGCCGCGTGAGATGCGCCGCCAGTTTCAAGCGTTGCGCTTCCCCTCCGGAAAGGGTCGTGCCGGATTGTCCCAGCCGCAGGTAGCCCAGGCCTACTTCTTCGAGCACGCGCAACCGCGACGTCACCTTCGGATGCGCCGCAAAAAATGCCAGCGCCTCGCGCACCGTTAGTTGCAGTACGTCATGGATGCTTTTATCTTTGTATCGCACTTCGAGTACGCTGCTTTTGTAGCGTGTTCCGCGGCATTCCTCGCACACCAGTTCAACATCCGCCAAAAATCTCATCTCGACGGTGACCGTCCCATCACCTTGGCACGCCTCGCACCGGCCACCCGGAATGTTGAACGAGAAATTGCCCGCCGTGAGGTTCCGCTTCCGAGCTTCCGGCGTCGAGGCAAAAACCTCGCGAATCGAATCGAATGCCTTCAAATAGGTCGCTGGATTCGATCGCGGCGTCCGGCCGATAGGCGACTGATCGACCATCTCGATCGCCAGGACCGCCGCATCGCCTTCGATTCGATCGCAGTATGCTTTCCAATTGCCGCCCGTGCGTTTGGCTTCGAGCGCTTTGTACACGACGTCGTAAACCAGGGTCGATTTACCCGATCCCGAGACGCCCGTAACCGCTACGAGCATCCCGAGAGGAATCATCACGTCGATGCCCTTGAGGTTGTGGCTGCGCGCACCGGTGATCTTCAAAAACCTTCCGTGTGGCTTGCGTCGCCGGACAGGCACGGCAATGCGTAGATCTCCGCGCAGGTATTTTCCCGTGAGCGATTGCTCGGATGCGAGCAATTCCTCGCGCGTCCCGGCAAAAATCAGTTCGCCGCCGTGTTCGCCGGCACCGGGACCCAGGTCGAGAATTCTGTCGGCGGCGAGAATTGTGTCCGGATCGTGCTCGACGACGAGTAACGTATTTCCGAGGTCACGAAGACCCCTTAGGATTTCGATCAGCCGATTCGTGTCCCGCGGGTGCAATCCGATCGAGGGCTCATCGAGCACGTATAGCGCGCCAACGAGGTGCGATCCGAGCGACGTCGCCAGCTGAATCCTCTGGGCCTCTCCGCCTGAGAGAGTCGAAGTCAGGCGGTCGAGCGTGAGGTAATCGAGGCCTACTTCGTCCAAAAACTTCAGCCGCTGTTCGATCTCTTCCTGCACTTTTTCCGCAATCACCATTTCGGCGGGGCTCAGCTGCAGGTTCTTGAAGAAGGGACGCGATTCCTTCACCGTCATCTGGCAGACGTCGGTGATCGAGCGTCCGGCAATTTTTACCGCGCGCGCTTCGGCGCGAAGTCGCGTGCCCTTGCAGTCGGGGCAAGTGGCGTAGCCTCGGTAGCGGCTCAGGAAAACTCGTACGTGCAGTTTGTATTTCTTGCGCTCGAGCCACGCGAAGAATCCCTTAACGCCGGGGAAATCTTCTTTCTTGTCCCCGTCGAGAATGGCATTGCGCTGTGCGGGGGTAAGGTCGCGAAAAGGAACGTCGAGAGGAATTCCTTTCGCGCGCGCAAAACGGCGCATATCCATGGTCAGCTGACGATAACGAGGTTTCGTCCAAGGCTCGATCGCGCCTTCGGCGAGTGATTTTCCCTTATCCGGGATCACGCGATCAAGATCGAAATCGACGGTGTTGCCGAAACCCTGGCAGCGCGGGCACGCGCCATACGGATTGTTGAACGAGAAGAGCCTCGGCTCGGGCTCCTGATACGAAGCACCGCATTTCTTGCAGTCAAACCGTTCGTTGAACACCAAGCGATCGGGCGCACCGCTCTTGGAATCCCCCGGAGCATCTGCCACGAATTCCAGAATCGCCTCGCCGTGGCCCTCCCGGTAGGAGATCTCGATCGAGTCCATCAATCGCGAGCGAATTTCCGATGAGAGAGCCAGCCGATCGACGAGCACAAAGACCGGCGCGGCGAAATCTATGTCCAGCAAATCCTCCGGCGTTGAAAATTCGAACACTCGTCCGGCTTGGTAGAGCCGGTTGAACCCGCGCTTACGCAGACTCATCAGTGCCTCGCGAATGGCTTCCGGTGCCGGACGCGCTGATTTTCGCGCGGCGGCCCGTTCAGTCGGGCGCCCCGCGGTGCCTTCGGGCGTCGCGGCGGCTGTCGCTGCGGGACCGAGCGCCAAGAGAAACAGAACATAAAATCGCCGGCCCTCCGGCAGAGCCATCACTCGCGCCGCTATTTCATCGAGAGTGTCCCTCCGCACCTCTTCGCCGCACTGCAGGCAGAAAGTATGTCCCGCACGCGCGTAGAGCAGCCGCAGGTAGTCGTAAATCTCCGTAGCGGTGGCAACCGTAGAGCGCGGATTGCGCGTGGAATTCTTTTGGCGTATCGCGATTGCCGGGGCAATCCCCGTGATTTCGTCCACGTCGGGCTTTTCGATTCGCTCGAGGAACTGGCGCGCGTACGCCGAAAGGGACTCGATATACCGCCGCTGCCCTTCGGCATAAAGCGTATCGAATGCGAGGCTGGACTTGCCGGATCCCGAGACGCCAGTCACCACCGTGATTGCGTTGTGAGGAATCGTGAAGTCGATGTTTTTGAGGTTGTGGACGCGCGCCCCGCGCACCACAACTTCCTCGGGTCCGTCTGCAGGAATGGTGGAACTGGCGGCAGGAGCGGACGTATCGCGGGACGGAATCGTATTTGAGGGAGCGACCTTCTCAGTAGGTTCCGTTGGCATCGTCTAAACCGAAAATTATACTCCGACGCGCAAATTGGGGCAAACGAGGCGAAGACACGATGATCCGCTTCCGAAGAGCAGAGCGTCTGGATTTGACGGCCAGCCGGAACGAACCGTAGTTATAATCACCCCAATTGTACCGGTTCGTTTGTGAATGTTTAGATACTTATCAGCCAAATAGAAGCTATGCGAGCATGAGAAATCACTGGATTAGAAAAATCATCACGGCGGTGCTGATCGGGATCTTGTTCGGCACCTACACGCATCAAACTCAATCCCCGGCGGCGGCTTTGGGCGCGTAGTATCCGGTCCGCGTGCGCACCATGAGCTTGCCGCGTCCATTCGGCGGAATTACCTTGAGATCGACTGGCCGGAAGGAGCCATCCTTGGCCGTATTCGTGGGGTAGTATCCGACGGTGTACTGGTTGCGAATTTCGCGCGCCACCTGCTCGCAAACCGGCGTCACCTGATCGAGGTTATCCGGAAAATAAGCCTGGCCGCCGGTCGCCTCAGCCAGCTCCGTGAGAACCTTCCTCGAGTGGCGGACCATTTTCTTGTTCGTCTTCAGATCGTCTTCGCTGAAAACTCCGATCGTATAAATCGTCGCGTTCGATTGCTCGGCGGCCTTGATGGCGTCCTCGAACGACTTTTGGCTCGCGTCGTCGTCTCCGTCTGTTACCACCAGCAGGACTCTCTTGTCCTTGTGCCCCTTCTTGAGATGTGCCAGCGAACCGATCACGGCGTCGTAGAGCGCCGTGCTGCCTCGCGTATCGATTCGTGACAACGCTTCATCGAGATTTTTGGGATCGTTCGTGAAGTCGCCGTCGGTGTCGAGGTAATATTCGTCGTTGAAATTCACCACGAACGCTTCGTCCTGCGGGTTGCTGGTGCGCACAAACGTCATCGCCGCTGCATTCACTTGCGAGCGCTTCTCGCGCATGCTGCCGCTATTGTCGATCACCAAACCCATGGTTACAGGGACATCATCGCGGGAAAAAAACGAAATCTTCTGCTCGACCTTTTGCTCGTACACCTTAAAATTGTCCCGCTTCAGGTCTTCAACGAACTGCCCCTTTTCGTCCGCCACGGTGACATGCAGCACCACCAACTCAACGTCGGATTTCAACCGATGGTCCGGCGACGGTTGCGCGCCCGGTGGGGGCGGTGGAGCGGATGGAGTGAGAATCGGCGGCGGATTCTGCGCGCGCGCAAAAGGGCACGCGAGAAACAACGCTAAGAAGAGAATCGACAGAACAGAAGTAGAAAAGCGATTAGTGGCCCGGTGCGAAATAACCGCTCTTGGCGGAGACAGTAAGCGGTGGCAGGCCTTGAGGCGGATGTAGCTTGACCTTAATTTTGCGCCACTTGCCATCGTGCGCGCGGCTGCTTGGTCTGTATCCGATGACATACTGATTACGCAGCTCCATGCTTATTTTAGAAGCAATGTCCGGCAGTTCGTTCAAATTCTGCACCGTGAACGTACGGCCGCCGGTCATCATGGTCATATCCGCGAGAAGCGAGGGACCGGCGCGTTCTTCCACAGTCGGCCCGCCGTCGGGCTCGAAAAGCCCAATGGCGTAAATCTGAACGTCCGCTTCACGCACAAACTTCCGAATTTCTGTTTCGCTGTACCGACTGTGATTATCGCCTCCATCGGATATGATGAGCAAAGCTTTCTTTGTGTTGTGTGCTCCTCTCATCTGGCTCAGCCCGAGATATACGCCGTCATACAGCGCGGTGAGTCCGCGCGCCCCGGTGTACATCAGCCGGTTCTGCAGATCATCGACGCTTTCGGTAAACGAACTGATCAGTTGCGCGCGGTCGTTAAAATTCACAAGAAAAAATTCGTCCTGCGGATTTGCGGTGTGAAAGAACTGCACGGCCGCTTGCCGTGNNTGTCGGACATGCTTCCGCTCATGTCGAAGATCACGCCAATCGACACCGGTACGTCCTCGCTCGAAAAACGAACGATTTCCTGTTCGACTCCATCCTCAAACACGCGGAAATCCTGCTGTTCGAGCCCGGTCACCAGCCGCCCCATCGGATCCGTTACGGAAGCGCCCACCAGCGTCATTTCCGTTTCGGTCTTGATCGGTTGACCTTTTTTGATTTTGAAGCTATCGGAAGACGGCGGAAGCGTCGGCCCGGCGGGAACATCCTGGGCCAATAACGGTGAAGCCAGGGAACAGCTAAGCAGGACGCCGAGAACCGCGCAAAGCCCGACCAATGCCACCCTACTGCCTGGCTGTGCGGCGCGGTGTTTCATCGTGCCTCCGAACGCCCTAACGGGGGGATCTTACCACCTTGCAAACTCAAATCAAGTGCCGGCCTCGGCTTTAGCCGTTTTTGAACATAGAAAGGCAAGGAAG
>PKUY01000123.1 GCA_003131705.1 Acidobacteriota bacterium
CCTGGTCCCGAACCAGATTTCGGAAATCTGTTGAGTCTTGTTGTTTGTAACTGCTTCTTGTTGAACTTGTTGTGACTCGCTAGTTGAAAGCTGTTGAATTGTGCGGAACTTTGAGGCTATGACCGCTACAATTTCATTTACACTGCGAATCGTGCCGTCTTCGGCGCGGATGAGATTTTGGNNAGGCGGAGTACTTGCGGACACCGCCAAGAGCTCACCTCGGCCCACATTCCGGAAGCGATGGGGACGGTTGTTGTCGAAGTAGTAGGCGTCTCCCGGTCCAAGCACAAAAACTTCAGATTCGACGGTTAGCTCAAGTTTGCCCTTCAGGACCACTCCGGCTTCCTCGGCATTATATTGGAGTAACTCCGGTCCCGTCTCTGCTCCGGGCTTATATCGTTCCACGATGAACTGGAGTAAGCGGCCTTGGCGTCCCGCAGCAACCTCTCGATAGGAGATTCCTGTTCCCTGGCTCGAAATCTCAACTAACTCTTCCTTCCGGTACACGATCTTGGGCGGTTGCATATTCTGACTGAAAAACTCGCTCAGCCCCATGCCTAGCGCATCCAAAATCGCTTTCAGTTTCGCCACGGACACACTATTCTTGCCTTGCTCGATTGCCGAGAGAAAACTAACGGCGATCCCCGTGGAACGGCTCAGCGCCCGCAGCGATTGCTTCTTGCGTCCTCGTAGTTCCCGGAGTTGTCTACCCATCTTCTTATTGTCCATAGTTTGCTCCTTCCGAGATCAGAGAACGATCTGTCTTTCGGCATTTGACAATCCGATCACGAGGAGCGTCATTCACACAGGCGCAAGAACCCCTCAGGCGCATGGTTCCTTGCCCGGTGCCAGAAGATCGTTCGCGCCGCATTCTTGCAGTGCCAATTCGATCGGTCGAACGTGAGTTTCGTGCACGGGGAACGCTGGTACGCATTGCCAACGTAGGGCCCCGAGATAATCGCACGGCGAAGCGCAAGTCGGTACACACTGTTTCGAAAGACGCTTCGAATCTTGTTCTACGGTGTAACTGTAACACGTACGCCACAGGGTCCCAGCTAGCCCCAAAGCATGTGTTGGATTTCCGTCCTGCCGTCGGTCGCTTGTGTTCGCTCCAGAGTTCCGCCTGTTTATCGCAGGTGATTTCACTTGACAGAACAGCTGACCTATATATGATACGTCGCTGTACGAGCAGAACACCCGCTCTATATATGGCACGCGCGGGAAACCTTGGAAGGATTTCCTAAGACCCACGGGCTGGTGAAAACCGACAGGCTAAGGTGAGTATGTGTTTTCTGAACTCCCGCCCACAGCGTGCCTGGTGACGGAGATGATGGAAGATTTCGCGGAGTTTGAGCAGTCCAGGAAGAATGTTGCTCACCATTATTGGTTGTCATCTCTTTGTTTGCCGCGTCAGCCTGGTCACCGACAACGACCGGGACGTTCCGGGTTAAAAGGAGCACAGAATGAAGAATCGTCGTTGGTTGCTGTTTGTTCTGGGGTGTCTGTTCGCTTGCGCGCCGGCCTCTGCCCAGTCGACATTCGGCAGCATCGTTGGCACGGTCCAAGATCCGTCCGGCGCCGTGATTGCCGCAAGCGAGGTCGAGCTGACAAACGTCGATGAAAACACGACTCGCAAGGCGGTGTCCAACGACGCTGGGCTTTACGAGTTCTTGAATGTAAAGCCGGGCAGATATTCCCTTTCAGCTCAAAAGTCCGGTTTCTCAAGCGCGCGCATCGTCGATGTCGTGCTCGATGCGCGCCAGGAGAAGCGCGTCGACGTGACCCTGGGAGTCGCCGGCGTGCAACAAACTGTGGAGGTCACGGCCGAGATCAGTGCGATCAATACGGAAAACGCTACCATCTCGTCGACCATGAACAATCAGCAGGTCACGCAACTGCCGTCCAACTATCGGGGAGCAACTACAAGCCCTCTAGGGGCAATCGTCGCGGCGCCTGGGGTTCAGCAGGATGATAGCGGAGCCATCTCGCTGGCTGGCGGGCTCCCATCCATGACCGACTTCTCCGTGGACGGCGTGTCTACGACGAACGTGCGATTGAATGGACCAAACGCGAACATGTATCCGTCGTCGGAGATGCTCGGCGAGTTCAGGGTATCAGCGATCAACAATAACGCCGAATTCGCGAGCGCTGGCGACGTCACCGTCACTTCGAAGAGCGGAGCGAACGCCGTGCACGGGAGCCTGTTCGAGTATTTGCAGAATTCGTTCCTGGACGCAAAGACTTACGGCTCCCCGCCAGGGTCCAAGAAGCAGGCCAAGGCGTGGAACACATTCGGAGGAAGCTTCAGCGGTCCCGTGGTGATTCCGAAATTGTACAACGGTCATGATAAGACCTTCTTTTTCGTGGATTACGAGGGCAATCGCCATCCCGGATCGACGTTGGTGTTCGCCAGTGTCCCAACGGCGGCTATGCGCCAAGGCAACCTAAATGGCGTCCCCGGACCGGCTGCGGTCGACCCTTCCACCGGAAACCCGTTTCCTGGAAATCAAATTCCGATTGGCGAACTCAGTTCCGTATCTCAGACACTGCTGAACGCATACTATCCGCCAGCGACGCCAGGGGCCGGCTCGCCGGGATCGATCGTAGACAACTACCGAGCCCTCGTTCCTCTTCACAATACGACCAATGGTTACGACGTTCGGATCGACCAGTACATTGGATCCCGGAATCAATTGTTTGGGCGGTGGAGCTGGAAGAATCATCCTTATCAGGCCCTCACGGCATCTACGATATTGCCTCCGACGACCATAGCGGAGTTCGACCGCGATCTCGTACTGTCGGAGAGTTTCACGATCACCCCGAGCGTCGTAAATGAGTTTCGATTCGGCCTCGCTCGGGGAACCGTCAACTCGGCGTTCCCGATTCTGGGAACCGATGCAGTCGCGAAACTTGGCCTTACGGGATTGAACCTGACGAACGCTCACGGCTACGGTGGCTTCCCCGGATTCGATTTCAGCGATGGGACTGGGTTCACGAGCGTCGGTTTGGGTAAACAAGGCCAAATATTCTCGCAGACGACCGAGTTCACCGACAATATCGCTTGGATTAAGGGAAAACACACGGCGCGGTTCGGTTTCGATCTTCGCCGGCTTAACTACAGAACGCCGAATAACTTTGCCGCATCGGATGATTACGGCTCCTTCACGTTCCTTTCCGGCGCCTTCAGCGGAAATGCGTTCGCTNNTCGCCGATCTCCTGTTGGGCGAGCCTTTGTTGAGTTTCGTTGCAGCTACTGGACCGGTGATTGACGAAGCCAGCAACCACTTCGCGTTGTATGGGCAGGATGAATACCGAGTGTCGAAGAGCCTGACTCTCACCTTCGGACTCCGGTGGGAATTGCTGCCGCCTTTTACGGAAAAGTTTGGCGACATAGCCAACTTCAACCCAGTGAACGGAGACGTTGTTGTACCGGACCACTCAATTCCGCCCGCAGCCGCATTCCTTTACACGATTAACGCTTGTCCAGGTGTTGTTGCGACGCTGCCCTGCACGAAGGTGCAGACGGCCAGCAAAGAAGGCTGGCCCCAGGGATTGCGCTACACCTATTGGAAAAACTTTGACCCGCGGGTTGGCATCGCNNATACCATTTCCTCTCTCGGCTCGGTGGCATACCAGCTTGCTGGCATTGCAGCCACGGATGCTCGCCTGTTTTTCGCCTTCCAAGGTCCCGGGAATCCACCGGCGTTCCAATTTCCGCAGGCGCTTGTCGGGAACGGGGGACTCGACCCTAGCCAGGTCGGGAGCCAAGACTTCATTGAAGGCATGGATCCTCACTTCCGTGATCCCGCGTCGGCACAATGGAACGTGACCGTGGAGCGTGAGCTCGGCAAGAACTGGTCAATT
>PKUY01000142.1 GCA_003131705.1 Acidobacteriota bacterium
TGAACATGGCGTGAGCAAGCTATCGCGAGAGCCGTTCAAATTCAACCTGCTCAATGAGAACCGAGTTTTTAGTAGGGACAGGCGGCAAATTCCAGACGACTTGGTTTGTCACTGATTTCAGTATGCGTCGGGGTGTGTTGGTGGACGATTGGATGTAGAATGTTAGGATGCTGAGGAGCACCCTCCCTCGTGCCGGCTCTAGTCGTGGATAGTGTTCGCGTCCGCAGGACTCAGAACATCCTGAACACGCTTGCGAATGCAGAGCTAACCGAGGATCAGCGCGACTGGATCCTCCCACAAGAGCGCCCGGAAGTTACTCAAGCTTCCCGCTGCATAAGTATTGGACAAACACACCGGTATCTATTTTCAGATGGGTTTCTGTTGCAAAACGCTCCCTGACTCTAGCAGGTGCGAGTCGAGGTTTGTTACTGCGCACTCGTCTTGCAACGCCGAACGCTGCTCGAATGTGAACGTACAGAGTAATTTTCTCGCGGGGATGAGTCGGCCATGGATGTGAGTTTTATTGATACAACGTTTCGCGACGGATCGCAGAGCCTTTGGGCTTCCGGTATGCGGACCGGCATGATTGAGGCGGTCGCAGAGTCCATGGGCAGGGCCGGATTCGAAGCCGTTGAAGTTCCCGTGAATGCCGTCTACGTCAAGAAGTTCGTCCGCGATTTGAAGGAAGACCCTTGGGAAATGGCGCGGATGGTTGCCAGAAAGATGCCCCATACGGTCAAGAGCTGTATGGCCGGGGCCATTATTTCGCCATTTGAGGCCCCGCCTCCCCGATCGATCATCGAGCTTTTTTACACTGTCTTGGCCGAAATCGGGGCCCTGAACCGCGCGCAGCTAACGACCAATACGTTCGGTCAAATCAAGGGTTCCTTCCCTTGGATTATCCCGCTGTTTAAGAGATTGGGTTTTCAGATCGCTCTTGCGATTTCCTACACTATTTCTCCGCGACATACTGACGAGTACTACGCGAAAAAGACCCTCGAAATTCTGCCGTTCAGGCCCGACGTGATCTATCTCAAGGATCAAGGCGGATTGCTAACGGTGGATCGCTTGCGTACGCTACTTCCGATCATCGTCCGGAATGCGAACGGAATACCGGTGGAGTTGCATTCACACTGCACAACCGGGCTAGCCGAAGTCGTCTATTTGGAGGCGCTGCGACTCGGAGTCCGGACGCTGCACACGGCCGTTCCCCCATTGGCCAACGGCTCCGGACAGCCGTCCGTTTTCAGCGTGGCCAGGAACGCCCGGCTTCTGGGATATTCGCCCAGAGTCGATGAAACGGTGCTCCGACCGGTCGAAGAGCAGCTCACAGCGATCGCAAAACAGGAAAAACTGCCAATCGGCGCTCCCCTTGAATACGACTACGCGCAATACATTCATCAGATTCCGGGCGGGGTAATTTCGAACCTCAGGTATCAGCTGATCGAAATGGGCATCCAGGACCGCATCGACGAAGTGTTGGAAGAAGTCGTACAGGTTCGGAAAGACTTTGGATACCCCATCATGATTACCCCACATTCACAGTTCGTGGTAACCCAGGCCGCAATCAATGTAGCTACGGGAGAGAGATATAAGTTGGTTATCGACGAACTGATTTTATTTGCCCAGGGAGTCTACGGAGAAGATTCTGGTTATCCATGGATGGACCAGAACTTGAAGGACAAGGTGCTGGCCATGCCCAGGGCCAACGAGCTCGGCGCTCGGCAAAGACGAGAAATCCCGCTGAAGGAAATCCGGGAGAAACTCGGTGGGGCCGGTGTTTCAGACGAAGAGTTCTTGTTGCGTTTCATCATGAAGGGCGAGCAAGAGATTGCGGCGATGCGCGCGGCGGGTCCGCCGAAACAATATTTCAATTCCACCTTACCGTTAGTGACACTGCTTCAGGAACTCAAAAAGCATACAAAAGTGCGTTACATTCGCGCGCAGCGGGGTAGCGATTCACTGGTTATCCAAAATCAATCTTCGGATTAATTGGGTCTGAGTTGATCAGGTTTGCCAGGGGGCACCGCTGACGCAGGGGGAGCGGACGCAGATGCCCTTCGCATCGCGCTGCAAACTGCCAAACCACAACGGGAGCATGGTCGAGTGAGCAACACATTCAGTTTCTTGAGTGACGAAGAGGTACGGAACATTACAGTCCTCCTCGAAGCTTTGGATAAATCCACGTTCGACTTCCTGCAACTCCAGGTGGGCGATCTCAAGCTGACTCTCAGCAATGGCAAAGCGTCATTCACCCAAGATGCAGCACATGCCGTGTCGCCGATCGCCATGCCTGCGTCCGCTCAGAATATCTCCGCTCCCCCGCTCGAAAACGCCGCGTCTGCGCCGCCGCGGAAGGCGGACAGCCCTCTCCAGGACGGAACCATCGAAATTAAAGCTCCCATTATCGGGCGATTTTATGAGAAGCCCGAACCCGGAGCGGCCCCTTTCGTGAAGTTGGGCGCGGAGGTGAACGAGGACACCACCGTGGGGCTGATCGAGGTGATGAAGCTCTTCCAAGCAGTCAGGGCGGGCGTGAGCGGAGTCATCACGGAGATTTGTGTGGAGGACTCTCAGATTGTGGAGTATGGGCAGGTCTTGTTTCTGGTTCGGCCCAGGCGGTAATCGTTTCGACACCGTTTTTTGATGGCGAAAAGGGACTTTCTAATTGACGATATCGCGCGTTCTGATTGCCAATCGTGGTGAGATTGCCGTCCGCATTATTCGAGCCTGCCAGGCGCTGGGAATTGAGACTGTTCTCGCGATGTCGGAAGTTGACCGAGATAGCCTGCCGGCCCGCCTCGCGGATCGCACTATCTGCATCGGTCCGGCGAGCGCCACCCATAGCTATCTGAACTTCAAAGCAATTATTACCGCCGCTCTGGGCACCGATTCGGACGCAGTTCATCCGGGCTATGGATTTCTGGCTGAATCGGCCGAGTTAGCCGAGGCCTGTGTTGCAGAAGGAATTAAGTTCGTAGGGCCCACGCCAGGGCAAATTCGCCGAATGGGAGACAAGCTTCAGTCTCGCGCGTTGGCGCGCCAGTACGGAATCCCGATCCTTCCGGGGTCCGAGAAAGTCCAAACCTTTGAAGAGGCGTCAGCAATCGCGGAACGGATCGGCCTTCCGGTCATGATGAAGGCGTCAGCGGGCGGCGGCGGCCGTGGCATGAAGGTCGTGACGGACTACAAAGACATACAGCAGATGTTTACGTCCGCCTCGGCCGAAGCCCGGGCGGCCTTTGGGGACGATACTCTCTATGTTGAGAAATTTATCCCGAATGCCCGGCACATCGAGGTCCAGTTGCTCGGAGACCGCTTCGGGAACGTTATCCATCTGGGTGAACGCGATTGCTCTCTACAGCGCCGACATCAAAAAATCATAGAAGAGACGCCCGCGCCCGGCATTACCGATGCGCTGCGCGAGGAGATCCGGCACACCGCTGTGACGCTGGCGCGGAACATCGGGTACGAGAATGCTGGTACTGTTGAGTTTCTTGTCGACCAGGAGGTGGGCGCGTTCTATTTTCTGGAGATGAACACACGAATCCAAGTCGAGCATCCGGTCACCGAAAGCATTACGGGAATCGACTTGGTTCAGGAGCAGTTCCATATAGCATCAGGAAATGCTCTGCGCTTCGCGCAGTCCGACGTGAACTTCCGAGGCCATGCCCTCGAATGCCGCATCACTGCGGAGTTGCCGAACGAGGGATTCCGGCCTAATCCGGGCCGAATCGTGGAGTGGTTTCCGCCGGAGGGGCCAAACATCCGGCTCGATACTCATTGTTATGCCGGTTACAACATCCCCATATTTTATGATTCCATGCTGGCCAAGCTGATCATCTATGGTTCTAACCGGGCGGAAGCTGTGGATCGAATGCGGCGCGCGCTGGAGCAGTTCTCGATCACAGGTGTTGGCACAACGTTACCATTTCTGCGGTTCGTGATGGGCCATCCGGATTTTGCGGCTGGCAACGTGAGCACGCATCTAGTGGAAGATATGATCGAGCAGATGCTGGCTCGGGGTAAGATCCAATAAGGCTGCGCGCAGTCATTCCCCTCCACGGGATTGAATGCTGGGCAGTGAGCGAGCATCATAGGCGTTGCATATTCGAGGTGTGGTAAAGTGGGGAAACTGACGGTGCTCCAATGAAGGGATTCCCGACAATCGAAGAAGTCGAGAGAGTCGACAAAGAGCAACTAGCGCGCTGGTATCGCTTCCTGCCTTCCGGCGAGACCGCAGCGGACCAGAAGATCATGAAGCCGATCGCTGAGCGGTTCGAGAAATTGGACGGCATGACCGCCGAACTCAGCAAGAAAATTGGGATGTAACGGACCTACAGTCGCGTGCTACATTTTCCATCGCTGTGCTACATCCTCCGTGTGAGTTAGCCTTCAGAACAAGTCAATAAGATGGGACGGAAGCCGAAATCCAGATAAGTGCTTTGTTTCCTGTGCCCGAACAAGGCCATGCAAGGTGGTACAAGGCTCCGCATTCAATGGGTCGAATCCCAGTACAGTCGGAATCCTTTT
>PKUY01000205.1 GCA_003131705.1 Acidobacteriota bacterium
CTCGTCGCGGGCGACCATAGCATCATTTCGCATTACATGATTGAGCGCGAGCATACGACATCTTTCAACATCTCCACGCTTCACATTCATCAAGACAAGGGCTCCGACGTCGCATCGCACTCCGTGCTCCTCGGCGGATCGCTGGTGCGAAATAACATCCATCCGGTTCTCGCCGGGGAAGGCGCGGAGTGCCTGATCAACGGACTGTTCATCGGCAATGGCCGCCAGCATCTCGACAACTATATGCTTGTCGAGCACGCCAGCCCGCACTGCGCCAGCCGCCAGTTTTACAACGGAATTCTCGACGGGCACGCACACGGCGTATTTCACGGACGCATCATCGTGCACAAAGATGCGCAAAAGACCGACGCCAAGCAGACGAATCGCAACCTGCTGCTCTCCGACACTGCGCAAATTGACACGAAGCCGCAGCTCGAAATCTACGCGGACGATGTGAAGTGCACCCACGGCGCAACCATCGGCCAGATCGAAGAAACCGCGCTGTTCTATTTGCGCTCGCGCGGAATCGACGAGTCGACGGCGCGCAGGCTTCTCCTGATCGCATTTGCGAGCGAGTGCCTCGATCGCATGAAGGAAGGTCCTGTTCGCGCACACGTGGAAAAGCTCGTCCAGCAGCACATGCTGCGAATCGTGGAAGACTCACACAACGGAAAGCATGCCCGATGACAACTGCCGCCAAAAAAATCGACACCGAATCGCGGCCGGCTCCGGCGTGGAAAGACACGAGCGGGCTCGACATCGAGAAGATTCGCGCTGATTTTCCGATCCTTAGGCTAACGGTCCACGGCAAACCGCTCGTTTACCTCGATAATGCCGCCACGTCCCAAAAACCGCGCGCCGTGATCGATGCGATCACGCACTACTACGAAGGCACCAACGCCAACATCCATCGCGCCGTGCATTTTCTTTCCGAACAGGCCACAGAGCAGTACGAAGCCGCGCGCAACAACGTCAAAAACTTTCTAAATGCCGCCCACGCACACGAAATCATTTTTGTTCGCGGCACCACCGAAGGCGTCAACCTCGTCGCCCACACCTACGGACGCACCCATATTCAGGCTGGCGATGAAGTGCTCGTCACCGCGATGGAGCATCACTCCGATATCGTGCCCTGGCAGATCTTGTGCGACGAAAAAGGCGCGAAGTTGCGCGTCGCTCCGATCAACGACAAAGGCGAGTTGCTGATGGACGAATTCGCCAATTTAATCGGACCGCGAACGAAGCTCGTCGCCATCAGCCATGTTTCAAACGCGCTTGGGACGATCAATCCAGTACAGAAGATCGTCGAGCTGGCGCACAGTCATAATGTGCCGGTGCTGGTCGATGGAGCGCAAGCCGTGCCGNNTCACCGGCCACAAGCTCTACGGGCCGACCGGCGTCGGCGTGCTCTACGGCAAGCAGGAGCATCTGGAAGCCATGCCGCCTTATCAGGGCGGCGGCGACATGATCAGTTCCGTCACATTCGAAAAGACGACGTACAACAAGCTACCGTATAAGTTTGAAGCCGGCACGCCGGATATCGCGGGCGTCATTGGCCTCGGCGCGGCAATCACTTATGTGAACGGCATTGGCATCGACAAGATCGCCGCGCATGAAAACGACCTACTCGCCTACGCAACCGAAGTCATTTCCGCAATTCCGGGCGTTCGCCTGATCGGCACCGCGAAGGAAAAGGCTGGCGTGCTTTCGTTCGTGCTCGACGGCGTGCATCCACACGACATCGGAACCATTCTCGACCAGGAAGGCATCGCTATCCGCGCGGGGCATCACTGCTCGCAGCCCGTAATGGATCGCTTCAAGATTCCGGCCACGGCGCGCGCATCGTTCGCCGTCTACAACACCCGCGAAGAAGTCGATGCGTTGGTTCGCGGAATCAAGAAAGTGCAGGAGGTGTTCGGCTGATGTCCGACCTGCGCGATCTGTACCAGGATGTAATCCTCGAGCACAGCAAGGCGCCGCGCAATTATCGCGAGTTGCCTGCGGCCAACCATAAAGCCGAAGGCTTTAATCCGCTGTGCGGCGACCGTTTCACTGTTTACGTCACGGTCGAAGGCGATGTAATTCGCGACATCAGCTTTCAAGGCTCGGGTTGCGCCATCTCTAAAGCGTCCGCGTCGATGATGACACAAGTCCTCAAAGGAAAAACAACCGCCGAAGCGGAACAGCTCTTCGAGCGCTTCCACGGAATGGTAACCGGCCATGCACCCGGAAATGACGCGGCCGACATGGGGAAACTCGCCGTTTTTTCCGGCGTGTCCGAGTTTCCTGTTCGCGTGAAATGCGCCTCGCTGGCCTGGCACACATTGCTAGCCGCCCTCGAAGGCAAGCAGGAAGCCGTCTCAACCGAATAGAGCGGCCCAAGGAAAAACTATGACCACCGGAAGGAACTCATTCATCACTCTGAGCCGCGAGTGCAAGGTCATCGAAATTCCCAGCGGCGTGAGCAACACTCTTCCTGCGCNNTCCTGCGGGCATGGGCGTGCGCGTGATGCAGTTCCTCGGCAGCAGCTACACTGTGACCAGCACCCGCGGAATGTTTCGCATCGATGTGAAAGATGCGGATTCGCTTGGCCTCACCCCTTCTCTTGCGCAGCAAACCCCGGCCGCCCAAGAAGGCGAGTTCAGCGAAAAGATGGTTTGGGACCAGCTGAAAACAATTTTCGATCCTGAAATTCCCGTGAATATCGCGGACCTAGGTCTGATTTATTCCTGCGTCACCGCCCCGCTCGATCAAGGAGGCCAGCGCATCGACATCAAAATGTCGATGACGGCTCCCGGTTGCGGCATGGGCAACGTCCTGAAAACCGACATCGAGAACAAGCTCGGTACCTTGCCCGAGGTGAGAGAAGTTCACGTCGAAATCGTTTTCGATCCTCCGTGGACTCCCGATCGCATGTCCGAAGCGGCAAAACTGCAACTCGGCTTCGACATCTAAAGACGATTCCCAGGCAAAAGCGCAGGACCTCTAAGACGGTTGGCCGCCTTCAAATCGACGAATCGTCAGCGGTTTCACGAAGACGATTTCGCCCGATTTAAGGTCCAGTTCCTGCAATACGGCGCGCGGTATCTCCGCGAGGATCGGCTCTCCGGTGTCCTGCCGCCGCAATTCCACGCGGGCCACCGGTCCCGCTCTGTGAATTCCCGTAACAGTAGCCTCGACAGCCGATTTGTCGCCGTTTCGTTCTCTCCTTAACTCCATTTCATGCGGACGAACGTAGCCGACGATCGAATCCGCCGCGCCTTCAGCGTGACCGGGCCCGGTAATCTCAAGCGCGCCTGAATTGGCGTTCGCGGATTCGATGCGGCCGTGGAATATATTGACGCTTCCGAGAAAGTCCACGACAAATGGGGTCGCCGGATGATCGTAGACTTCCTCCGGGCTGGCAAATTGCTCGATGCGGCCCTGATTCATGACGGCGACGCGGTCGGCGACTTCGAGCGCCTCTTCCTGATCGTGAGTGACAAACACGCTCGTAATGTGAACCTCGTCGTGCAGTTTCCTGAGCCACCGCCGCAATTCCAGGCGAACCTTGGCGTCGAGCGCGCCGAACGGCTCGTCGAGCAACAGGATTTTGGGCTGCACGGCGAGAGCCCGGGCGAGTGCGACGCGCTGGCGTTGTCCCCCGGAGAGTTGGGACGGATAACGTCCGGCCTGATTCTCCAGTTGTATCAAAGCGAGCAGCTCATGAACCTTTGCGCCGATCTCGTCCTCAGACGGCCTCACTCGACGGGGCCGCACCCGCAGGCCGAACGCGATATTCTCGAATACGGTCAGGTGCCGGAACAGCGCATAATGCTGGAACACAAATCCCACGCGCCGCTCGCGAGCTACCTGGTCCGAGATGTCCTGGCCATCGAACTGTATCGTGCCGGAATCCGCGAACTCGAGGCCGGCAATAATGCGGAGCAGCGTCGTCTTTCCGCAGCCAGAGGGACCCAGCAGGGCTACCAATTGGCCCGCCTNNGCAAATGTCTTTGTAATGTTGCGCACGCTGATGCTCATGGCTTCTCTTCCCCGTCGCCCAGAGTCTGCTGCTTCAACTGTTGGCTTGATTTCCACTCCACAGCGCTTTTGACGACCAAAGTCATGAGAGCCAGGAGCGCCAGAAGAGACGCGACTGCGAACGCGGCGACAAACTGATAATCGTTGTAGAGAATCTCGATGTGCAGCGGCATCGTATCGGTGAGCCCGCGAATGTGCCCGGAAACAACCGATACCGCCCCAAATTCGCCCATCGCCCGCGCGTTGCAAAGGATGACGCCGTAAAGCAGTCCCCATTTGATGTTCG